>JAAZYT010000050.1 GCA_014239505.1 Fidelibacterota bacterium
AATTTTAATGCTAGAAAATAATCCAATAGATCCAAGCAATATGTATAAATCTATTTATGATTTTCCTGATCATATACGCGAAGCACAAAAAATAGGTAAGGCTATATCACTAAAATATATATATAATAATATTAAAAATATTGTTGTAGCTGGGATGGGTGGTTCAGCTATTGGAGGAGATGTAACTAGACTTCTTTTACAAGATGAACTTAAGATCCCGATGTATATTTCACGAAGCTACAGGCTACCAAATTGGGTAGATAATTCAACATTAGTTATTTGTTCATCTTATTCTGGGAATACTGAAGAATCATTATCCTCTTTCAAAGAAGCTCAAATAAAGAAGGCTAAGATTATTGCTATTAGTACTGGTGGCGCACTCACTAAACAAGTAGAAGAATTAGGACTTGATATTATAACTATACCAAAAGGATTACAACCTCGAGCAGCTTTAGCTTTATCATTTGTACCAATGATTTACTTATTGAAAACATTAAAATTAATTACATCAAAAACTATAAATGATTTAACAAATGCAATTAATCTAATTGATACAAAAAGAGAAGTATATAATAAGGAAATAAATGAAAATCCTGCATATTATTTAGCCAATAAAATATATAAATCTTTACCTATTATTTATGGTGAAAATGAATCAACAGCAATCTTAGCTATAAGATGGAAAGGACAATTAAGTGAAAATGCTAAAATGTTAGCATATCATAATGAACTTCCTGAAATGAATCATAATGAAATAGTTGGGTGGGAAAATAATTCTAATTTAATTAATAAGATTTCAATTATTTGGCTTAAAGATAAAGATGATCACCCGAGAACAACTATTAGGCAAGCTTCGACGAAAAAAATAATTAATAATTTAGCGGCAAGACATGAAATTGTTTCTGTTGAAGGTACAACAAAAGTTGATAGGTATTTAAATATGATTCATATGGGTGATTGGTTAAGTTTTTGGTGTGCAATTCTTCATGGATCTGACCCAACTCCAGTTTATAAAATTGATAAGCTTAAAGAAATTCTTTCTAAAAAAAGTTGAACTCCAACCTGTATCTTTATAAGTTCAAATAAGGATTAATAATGATTCCAGTAAAAGTTCAAAAAATTTCATATTATCATCCAAGTCGTAGCTATGCAGTTATATTAAAAGAATTAGATGGTGATCGTAGGTTGCCTGTTTTAATTGGTGCTTTTGAGGCTAAATCTATTGCCATGGCTATGGAGTATATGGAAACACCTCGACCACTTACTCATGATTTAATTACTAATTTGATTAAAGGTATTGATGCTAATTTATCATCAGTTAAATTAACAAAGTTAGAAGAGGGTGTCTTCTATTCTGTACTTGATATTCAATCAAAAGAAATAGGCCATTACGAAATTGATTCACGCCCTAGTGATGCTCTAGCTATAGCACTACGAATGCATTCACCCATTTTTGTATCTGATGAAATAATGAAAGATGCAATTACATTTGAAGAAGATTTGCTAAAAATTGAAGAAGAAATAGAGCAAGAGCCAATGGTAGAAACTTTAGAAAAACAATTACAGAAAGCTATAGATAAAGAAGAATATGAAGTAGCTGCTAGAATAAGAGATAAGATAAAAAATATATAAAATTATTCCATTAAGATACTCATTGCATTTTGAGCTGCATTTTGTTCAGCATCTTTTTTATTTGTTCCTATTCCACTTGGATAAACATTCTCACCAATTTTAACATGTACTTCAAATAATTTTTGATGATCAGGCCCAGAAACATCAGAAATTAAAAATTTTGGATTAGATAATTGCTTTGTATGGCATAATTCAATTAAGTGTCCTTTATGATTTACTGATTTCCAAGCTTCTTGTCTATTAGTCCAAATAGTTTTTAATATAAGTTTTTTAGCAGGCTCAATTCCTTTGTCTAGATATATTGCTCCTATTAAAGCCTCATAAAGGTTTGCAGCTTGTTTAATTGCAATTTTATCTTGGGTAAGATCTACAGTAGAATCAATGATTAAAAAATCAAGAAGTGTCAATAATTTTCCCATTGATGAAAGAAATGACTTTTGTACTAAAGCTGATCGTTTCTGAGTAAGTATACCTTCATCACTTTCAGGAAATTCCTTCATTAATTCTTTACTTATTACAATATCAATAACTGCATCTCCAAGAAACTCAAGACGTTCATAGTTATTTCTTGGATTACTTGTAATCGATCTATGCGTGAAAGCTTGTTTTAAATAAGTTCGATTACGAAAGTGGTAGTCACAAATTTTTTCTAGCTTATAAAGCGGGTCAGATTTATATGATTTGAATAATAAATCTAATAAAGACACTATTTATTCTTCATTCCACCTTTTAATTATAACAACACCATTATGTCCTCCAAAACCAAATGAATTTGACATTGCAACATTTATTTTTGCTTCTAAAGAATTATTTGGAACATAATTTAATGGACATTCTGGATCTGCATCTGTGTAATTTATTGTTGGGGGAAGCAGGTTTTTTTGAATTGCTTTTACACAAGCTACTGCTTCAAGTGCACCACTAGCACCAAGAGAATGACCAATCATTGATTTTGTAGAGCTAATATGTAATTTTTCAGAATGATCTCCAAATAAATTTTTAATTGCAGCTGACTCAGTTTTATCATTAAAAGGAGTTGATGTTCCATGAGCATTAATATAATCTACATCTTCAAGTTTTAAACCTGCATCATTAACAGCATTTCTCATAGCTCTTATTGCACCTTTGCCACCTTCGACAGGTTGAGTTAGGTGATATGCATCATCTGTAGCACCATAGCCAGCTAATTCACCTAGAATAGTAGCACCCCTAGATATTGCATGTTCTTCTTCTTCTAGTATAATTGAGGCTGAACCTTCTCCTAATACAAAACCATCTCTACCAAGATCAAAAGGTCTGCTTGCACTTTCTGGTTTATCATTACGTGTTGATAAGGCTTTAATATTTGCAAAGCCAGAAATTGTTAGTCCAGTAATGCTAGCTTCTGATCCACCAGTTATCATAACATCTGCATCGCCGTATTGAATTGTACGCGCTGCACATCCTATTGCATCAGTTCCCGATGCGCAAGCAGAAATAACTGTATGGTTTGGTCCTTGAAAGCCATATTTAATAGCTAGATTTCCAGCTGCAATATTTGCAATCATTCGTGGAACAAAGAAAGGAGAAACTCTTCTTTGGCCTCTAGTTGAAAATACACCATGTTGTTCTTCAAGTGTTTGAATTCCACCAACCCCAGTTCCAAGTATAACACCTACACGTTCCATATTTACATCATCTTGATCTAATCCAGATTGAGCGAGTGCTTCTTTTGTTGTGACAAGTGCGTAAATTGTAAAAGGATCAAGTCTTTTTATCTCTTTACGATCAAAAAAATCTTCTGGGTTAAAACCAGAAAGTTCACCTGCAATTTTGACACTTAGGTTTTGAGAATCAAACTTTGTTATGTGTCCTATACCACTTTTACCATTAGAAAGAGATTCCCAATACTCAGATACTGAATTTCCATTGGGAGCAAGAACACCTAACCCAGTTATTACAACACGACGTTTATTCACGTTTATTATTTATTTGATTCTATATAGTCAACTGCTGCTTGAACAGTCGTTATTGTTTCTGCATCTTCATCTGGAATTTCTATTCCAAATTCTTCTTCAAGTTGCATAATTAATTCGACAGTATCTAATGAGTCAGCACCCAAATCATCAACAAAAGATGCTGCAGATACTATTTTTTCTTCCTCAACACCCAGTTTATCAATCACAACTTCTTTAACTTTATCGAAAGTAGACATTTTTATCTCCTTATTTTAATTCATTACCATACCGCCATCAACCGTTATGGTTTGACCCGTTATATATCCTGCTTCATCTGAAGCCAAGAAAAGGGCGGCAGTAGCTATATCCTTAGGACTACCAATACGTCCTAAAGGAATTTGCAAATATAAATTTTCTTTATTTTCATCTGTCATATCTGCTGTCATATCTGTTTCAATATATCCAGGAGCAATACAATTAACTGTAATACCTCTAGATGACAGTTCTTTTGCAGATGCTTTAGATAAACCAATTAATCCAGCTTTAGAGGCAGCGTAATTCGCTTGGCCTGAATTACCTGTTAGGCCAACAACTGATGAAATATTTATTATCCTTCCAAAACGAGCTTTCATCATCGTACGTGTTACTGATTTTATACCATTAAAAGCCCCTTTCAGATTAATATCAAGAACTTTATTCCAATCATCTTCATTCATACGTATAATTAATTTATCAATTGTTATACCAGCATTATTAACCAAAATATCAATAGCACCGTATTCTGAAATAATATCATTAATATTGTTTTGAAATTCATCAAAGTTTGATACATCAAAAGCATTCATTGAAGCAGTTCCCCCCAAAGATACTATACTTTCAACTACATTATTAAGAGTGTCTTTATTTCTACTAACACAAGAAACATGAGCGCCAGCTTTAGCATAAATTTTGGCTATTTCTTTTCCTATCCCTCTTGAGGCTCCAGTTACTACTGCAACTTTATTTTTTAAATTAAACATGCTTGAAATTTACAATGTCTTCAAGATATTCTAAACTATTCATATTTAATGAAGAATTAATTCTTTTTGATAAACCTTGGAGTACTTTTCCAGGACCAACTTCAATAGCATTTTCTACTCCATCATTAATCATTTGACTAATAGATTGGTGCCAAAGTACTGGCTTTTCTAGTTGTTCAATTAATGCATTTTGAATTTCATCTGCACTAGAAATTGGATATGCAGTAACATTACTATAAATTGGAAAATTGCTATCATTAATATTTGTTGATAATAATTTATCTGAGAGAACTTTTTTTGCTGAGCTCATTAATGGAGAGTGAAAAGCTCCACTTACATTTAGCTCAATAACTTTTAGAGCGCCAGCTTCTTTCATTAATGGTATTATTGATTTAATAGCTTTTGATTCACCTGATATGACGACTTGAGCTTTAGCGTTAAAATTGGCTGCAACAACAATACCTTCATTAGAATTAGAGTCGCAAACCTTTATTACTTCTTCATCTTTGAGACCAATAACTGCAGCCATTGAACCTTCATTATGTCTGCAAGACTCCTGCATAGCCTCTGCACGAATTTTAACTAATTCAAGTCCTGTTTCAAAGTTAAATGATTTTCCTAAAGCCAAAGCTGAATACTCTCCTAAACTATGACCAGCTGCACATACAGGTTTAATGCCTTTTTTAATTAATAATTCACCAATTATTACACTTACTAAATAAATAGCTGGTTGAGTAAACTGAGTTTGTTTTAGTTTTTCCTCAGGGCCATTGAAAATAATATTTTGAAAATCAATATTCATAACATCATTAGCTATGTTAAAATATTCTTTTCCTATTTTAGTGTCTTTATAAAGATCATAACCCATTCCTACTTTTTGCGAAGCTTGACCTGGGCATAAAAAAGCAAATGACATTATTTATTACTCCATTGAATTAACATTGACCCCCAAGTAAATCCTCCTCCAAAAGCAGCCAATAATAAAATATCATCTTTTTTTAGTCTATTACTTTCAACTGCTTCATCTAATGCAATTGGTATTGTTCCTGCTGTGGTATTACCATATCTATTTATATTAATAAAAACTTTTTCATCAGCTAAACCACAACGTTTAGCTGCAGCATCAATAATACGTTGGTTAGCTTGATGTGGAATAAATAACTTTATATCATCTCCAGTTAATTGATTTCTATCAAGGATTCTCTTACTTACATCAGCCATATTTTTTACTGCAAATTTAAAAACTGTTTTTCCATCTTGATAAACATAATGCATTTTTTTTTCAACAGTGTCTTTAGAGGCAGGATGGAGGCTTCCACCTGCAGGAACGGTTAAATATTTGCTGCCACTTCCATCCACATGTAAAATTGAATCAAGTATGCCAGTCTCATCTTTCGAAGGTTCAAGAAGAACACCGCCACCTCCATCACCAAAGATAACACACGTGTTGCGATCAGTATAGTCAATAATGGAACTCATAGTGTCAGCTCCAATGACCATTGCATTTTTATATTGTCCAGATTCAACCAGTTTCGAGCCTGTTTCCATTGCGTAAACAAAACCAGTACAAGCTGCAACTATATCATAACCCCATGCGTTAGTAGCTCCAATTTTATCTTGAACAAGTGCAGCTGTTGATACTACCATGTAATCTGGAGTACTAGTAGCTATGAGTATTAAATCAATCTCTTCAGCAGCTTTTCCAGATTTTTCTAATAATTGTTTAGCAATCATTGTACACATATCAGAAGTTGCTTCACCTTCTCCAACTAAATGACGTTTTTCTATACCTGTTCTAGATCTAATCCATTCATCAGTTGTGTCTACCATTTTTTCTAGATCAAAGTTAGATAAAACTCGTTCTGGTAAATATCTAGCTGTGTATGATATTTTGGCTTTCAATTAATTGCACCTAGGTGTTGATGAATTCCTCTGGATATATCTTGAATTAAATTTTGATTAATGGACTCTTGAGCAACAAATATAGAATTCATTATTGCTTTTGGAGTTGAACTCCCGTGACTAACAATAGCTATACCATTTACTCCTAATAATGGCGTTCCTCCATGTTCTTCATAATCATATTGATTCTTGATCTCTTCCAACGCAGGCTTAATTAATCTTGCTCCAATTTTATAACTAATTTTATTGTTAATTTTTTCTTTAATTAGGTTTGAAAAGGTAGTCATCCAACCTTCAGCAAACTTTATCAAAGTATTACCAACAAAACCATCGCATACTAATACATTTGCATCACAATCAAATAAATTCCGACTTTCAATATTCCCAATAAAATTTGGTAATTCAGTTTTAAATAATTTAAATGCTTCTTTGTATAGCTCAGAACCTTTTGTTGATTCTTCGCCAATATTTATTAATCCAATTTGAGGTTTTTTTATACCTTCAACATGGTCAAGGTATACAGAAGCCATAATTGCAAATTGTAATAATTGTTCTGGATTAGCATCTGGATTGGCACCAACATCACAAATAATTTTACCACCAGTCTGCGTTTTTATACAAACACCTAAGCAAGGACGCTTAACATCAGGGATGCGCCCAAGTAAAAATAAAGATGTTGCCATAACTGCTCCAGTATGTCCTGCACTTATAAAAGCATTAGCATTATTCTCTTTGACTAATTTTAGTCCTTGAACAATAGAGGAATTTGGCTTGGATTTAAATATTTTGGATCCATCATCATCCATAGTAACAATTTCAGATGCATGATGTATTGAAATTTGATTTGGGAGGGTTTTATCTAAACAAGAATTTATTTTATCTTTATTACCAACAAGTATAATTTCTAAATCCTCAGATGATCTAGAAATAGCATCAAAAGCTCCTTGTATAATTGCCTGAGGAGCTAAGTCGCCCCCCATTGCATCCAAAGCTATTTTCATTTTAAAATATAAAAATTAGTCCGTAGTAGAAAGTACTGGACGTCCTTTGTAATAACCACAATTTGGACATGCTCGGTGAGGCATTTTGACCTGACTGCATTGGGGACAATTAGCAGTAGAAACAGATGCTGCTTTGTAGTGAGTGCGACGTTTTCTTCCTCTAGCTTTTGATTGTCTACCTTTTGGTAATGCCATAATAACTCCTAATTTTTTTTATCTATAAACTTTTTTAATGAATCCCAACGATTATCAGCATTTGAACTAAGACAATTGCAATTTGTAATATTCATATTAACTCCACAAATAAGACATAAACCTTTACAATCTTTACTGCAAAGTCGTTGAAAGGGTTCCATTAACAAAATATGATCACGAATGATAAAAGTCAGATCTACAAAATCATCAGAATCAGAATATTGAACTACATCAATATTTTTATCGTTTATTAAATCATTATCATTTGATAAAATTATATTAATATTTGAAACACGGGTTTCATGGAATATCGTAAGACATCTATCACAAGATGACTCAATATTTGTGTCTAAATTTCCATGAATACGATAACCATTTGCCGCAACTTCAACAGAAATTGTACAATGCAATTTATTATCAGCAATATTTAGTCCATTGAGATCTAAATCATTTGTCGAGATTTCAAAGAGCTGATTGGAAATTAATTTTTCTAAATCCGATCTAAACAGCTTCATAACAGAAGGGAAATTTACCCTTTAATTTGTGCTCTTACCAATGCTATTTCACTCAGCATTAAATTGTTCTTCGTCTTCATGAAGTAAGATATTATCATCGGAGTGTTTCCTGAATATTATAAACATTATTGTTTCACCAACCGATAGGATAGATAAAAAATAGGATAAGAAAGAAATCGAAATAATAAAAAGAAAAAAGAGAATAATTATAGAAGCTACACTTTCTGACCCTGAAATATTTGTTGGGTTAATTGGAAGGAAAAAATCGAAAAAACCATTCATGTGGACTCCTAGATTGCATGTGTTTTCACAAAACAATGAACATGAAGTAAGATTTTCTGCAATTGAAGTAAATAGCTTTTGTGGCCATACAGTATTTGCTGCTACATCAAAAATAGCACTTAATTTTGATCCCATTAATAATTCATTACCCATGATAATGTTAATTAATTTTATACCACAAAATGAAATGAGTTTAAAAATCATTACAGAAAAACAAGCTAAGGGGAATAAAATAGTTTGATAACAAATTATCCTCCAAGGTTGTCCCCAGGCTAATGAGTAACTTTGAAAAACAGACCCCATTGTATCTTCTTCAATAGTACCAATTATTGATGGTGAATAAATAATAGAAATAAAGAAAACTATTCCAGTGTAAATTGTAAAAACAGACCCAAAAAAATATAATAGATAAGGAATAGAGAATAAAAATTCACCTACAAATGGAATTTTTCCTAGAAGTGAAAATAAAGTCGCTATTAAAATAAATAAAAGTGTAATTAAGGCCAGAGAAACGGGTGTAAATATTACAGCGTGCCAATGTTTTTTAACATAATGCCAAGAATCAATAGTTGAATAAAATTCATCACCTTTAAGTTGCTTATAAGTAATGCGTGACACGGCAGTACTCGCTAGTTGAATTGCATAAACCCAAAATAGAATACTAATCCAAAATAGTGCTAAAGAATACCAGGGGCCACCAGTAATTAATAAACAAGGGTATAGTCCTTGATTCTCCCATATTTGAGCAAATGAAAAACCAGTGAGTGACAATCCTATGTAGTTGAAAATAAAATAGATAAGATATGATATTAAATTCGCAATTATAAAAACCCAAATCTTTTTACCACTTAGCGCTAAGCGTGGAGATTTGAATATATCCCGAAAATCAAATTTGAGGTTCATGGGTTCCATTTAGTTATATCTCAGTATTCATATCGAACAAAATCAACCCATGCTTTTTCTTGTCGAGTAGTTGATAATATTTTTGCAACAGATACAGCTGTTTCTCTTTTATCATAACTTCCTACACGTATACGATACCAGGTTTCATTTGTTTCTTTAAATGATGCTTTTTGTATATATGCATCATAACCACCATCAATTAATTTTGCTGCAAACTTTTTTGCATCGCTTAATACTTTTTTTGATCCAACTTGGATAGTAAATCTATTTTTATCATAAGGGATTGAAGAGCCGCGTATATTTTTGGGTATTGTATTTACTTTTTTAAGGGATTTTTTCTTTGGTTCAGGCTTTGTGGGTTTGGGTAATGGTTCTTCTTTTTTTATTTCTTCTTCAATATTTTCTTTTGAATCAATCTCTTTTACATCATCTAAAACATTTTTTAGAGATTCAGAATCATACCATTTAGGCTCGTTATTTTCTACTAATAAATCTGAAACAGCGGATGAATCTTTCTCAATTTCAACTTCTTCTTCTAAGTTTTGGAGATTGTCTTTATCATCTAATGATACTACATCATAAAAAAATGATTCTGTGCTAATCTCATCATTATATTGAAATATTGAGACTTCTAAACTGTAGATGCCGGGTACATCTGGAGTAAAGTTTATTGACGAGTTAAGATCTTCCATTTGAATATTGCTATTATCAATAAAACTATTTTGAGGTACGCTAGTTAATTCCCAAATAAATTCAAGATCCTTACTTTCTTCAGGAATTTCTGCAGATACATTAATTGTTTCTCCAAGAGCTACAGTATTATTTTCTTCAGAACAAGATATAATTAAAGCAGCTAGTAGTATAATATTATATTTTTTAAGGGACATCATTTCAATCGAGCTATATTTGCTTGTGTTGGAATTTGTATGGAGATAAGGTAATAATGCAACTGTTACTGATAGCTAATTAATTCACTTTCTGTAAAAAAGAATCCAATTTCAATTTTCGCATTTTCATCGCTATCTGCACCATGGACAGCATTTTCACTTAATGAAGTAGCAAATTCTTTTCGAATAGTTCCTTCTTCAGCTTCTGCTGGATTAGTTGCGCCAATTGTTGTGCGCCAAGCCGATACAGCATTCTCTTTTTGTAATGCAAGAACCATTGTTTGGCCTGATGACATAAATGTAGTTAACTCATTAAAGAAGGGACGTTCTTTATGAATAGCATAAAAACCTTCTGCTTGTGCTTTTGTCATTCTAATTAATTTTGCTCCAAGGATTTTAAATCCTGCACTAATTGTACAATCAAGAATTTTACCCAAATGACCATTACGTATCGCATCTGGTTTTATCATTGCATATGTTTTGTTACCCATTTTTTAAGAATCCTTCGTTAATTTTGCAAAGCCGCTTTCATTTTATCACCAATATCTGCTACTGACTCACATACCGTAATTCCACATTCAAGCATTATTCTCATTTTAGCTTCCGCTGTATCATCGCCACCAGAAACAATTGCGCCGGCATGTCCCATCCTTCTTCCGGGTGGAGCTGTTTGACCAGCAATAAAACCAACAACAGGCTTAGACATATTATCTTTAATCCACCTTGCTGCATCATTTTCCATTTGACCACCTATTTCACCAATCAAGACCACTCCTTCAGTTTCAGGGTCCTCTTCAAATAATTTAAGCGCATCAATCATAGTTGTGCCAATAATTGGATCACCACCAATACCTATAGCAGTTGTTTGACCAAGTCCTACATTTACTAATTGTCCAATTGCTTCATACGTCAATGTTCCTGATTTTGAAAGAACTCCAATATTTCCTTTCTTACAGATAAAGCCAGGCATAATTCCAAGCTTGCATTCATCGATGGTGATAATGCCAGGACAGTTTGGTCCAACTAACTTTGTTTTATTTTGATCAATAATCCTCTTAGCTTTTACCATATCATGGACAGGAACACCTTCAGTAATACAAACAACTAATTCTATTCCAGCTTCAGATGCTTCTATAATGGCATCGGCAGCATAGGGGGGAGGTACGAAAATAATAGATACATTGGCACCAGTTTCTTTAATAGAATCCTCAACACAATTAAAAACTGGCACTTTTGAGTCAAGAGCAGTTTGCCCACCTTTGCCGGGAGTCACTCCTGCAACTATGTTTGTTCCATATTCAATCATTTGGGTTGCGTGAAATGTTCCTTCAGAACCCGTTATTCCTTGCACAACAACTTTCGAATCTTTATTAACTAATATTGACATTATTTTACCTTAATTATTAATCGCTGCATCAACAACTTTTCGAGCTGCATCTTTCATATCATTTGCTGGGATAATATCTAATCCAGATTTAGATAGAATATTTTTGGCCTCTTCAGCATTTGTTCCTTCAAGTCTTACTACAACAGGGACTTTAAGTCCTAATTCTTCCACAGCTTTGATTACTCCATTTGCGACACGGTCACATCGGACTATACCTCCAAAAATATTAATTAATATTGCTTTTACATGATCATCTGAAAGGATGATTTTGAAGCCATTTTTTACAGTTTCTGCTGATGCTGCTCCACCAACATCCAAAAAGTTTGCAGGTTCGCCACCTGCAAGTTTAATAATGTCCATAGTTGCCATAGCTAAACCTGCGCCATTAACCATGCAACCAACATTTCCATCTAACTTGATATAGTTTAGATCATATTTACTTGCCTCTAATTCAGTTGGGTCTTCTTCATTAGTATCTCGAAGTTCAGCAATATCTTTATGTCTAAACATTGCATTCCCATCAAAATTAAATTTAGCATCTAAAGCTACAATCTCATCAGTTTCAGTTAGGACCAGAGGGTTAATTTCAACTATGGATGCATCGGTTCCCATATAGCATTTGTACATTTTAATAAAAACTTTTATTGCTGTTTTATATGCTTCACCGGTTAGTCCAAGTCCATTAGCTAATTTCATTGCATGGAAAGATTTCATTCCTACTAGTGGGTCAATCCATACTTTAATAATTTTTTCAGGTGTTTCTTCTGCGACTTTTTCAATTTCAACACCACCTTCTGAAGAAACCATAAATACATCTTTTGTTTGAGAGCGATCAAGCGTAATAGCGCAATAATATTCATTTTTTATATCTAAAGCTTGTGTAATATAAACTTTTCTGACTTTTTGTCCTTCCTCGCCAGTCTGATGGGTCACCAAGTTCATTCCTAACATTTCTTTTGTATTTTTAAGGGCAATATCAGTTGAAGGTGAATATTTTACTCCGCCACCTTTGCCGCGTCCACCTGCGTGAATTTGAGCTTTTACAACCACTGCTTTAGTATTGAATTCTTTTTGTACTTTTTCAATTGTTGGCAGAGCATCGTTAATATCTTCAATAACATAGCCATCTTGAATTGGTATGCCATAAGACTTAAATATATCTTTGCCTTGATATTCGTGAATTTTCATTTATATAATCCTATTTTTTTACTCTTCATTCATAAAAGGGTAACGAAAGTCCTTTGGAGGTTCAAAAGTTTCTTTTACAGTCCTCATAGAAACCCATCTCACTAAATTAAACATAGATCCTGCCTTATCATTGGTCCCTGAAGCCCGTCCACCACCAAAAGGTTGTTGTCCCACAACTGCACCAGTTGGTTTATCATTAATATAAAAGTTTCCAGCAGAATGCGTAAGTGCATTTTTAGCTTCTAATAATGCTCCTTTGTCTTCACCTATAACACAACCTGTTAGTGCATATTCTGAAGTTGAATCAACTAATGCTAATGTTGCATCCCATTCTGATGGGTCATATAAAAAAATAGTTAGAACAGGTCCAAAAATTTCTTCACACATTGTACGAAACTTTGGATTGCTTGTTAGAATTGTTGTAGGCTCAATAAAGTAACCTTTATCATCATTATATTTTCCACCAGTTAATATTTCAGCATCATTAGAATCATGTGCGAAATCTATAAATTCTGCTATTGAATCAAATGCTGATTTATCAATAACTGCATTCATAAAGTTTGAAAAATCTTCTGGGTCACCCATTTTTATATTATTAACCTGATCGATATAATTTTCTTTTAGTGCACCCCAAATTGAAGTAGGTATATAAGCTCGAGACATGGCAGAACATTTTTGACCTTGATATTCAAAGGCTCCTCGAACCATTGCTGTCGCAAGTACTTCAATATCTGCAGATTCATGTGCTACGCAAAAATCTTTACCCCCAGTTTCACCTACAATGCGAGGATAGGATTTATAATTAGCAATATTTTCACCAATGGTCTTCCACATTCCTTGAAATACGTTAGTAGACCCAGTAAAATGGACACCAGCTAAATTAGAATCTGAAATGACATTAGGTCCAACATCTCTTCCTGAGCCTGGTATAAAATTAATGACTCCTTTTGGTAAGCCAGCTTCAATGAGTAACTGCATAATGAAATATGCTGGGTAAACAGCGCTTGAGGCAGGCTTCCAAAGTGCTACATTTCCCATCATTGCAGGTGCGCAAGGTAGGTTCCCACCAATTGAAGTAAAATTGAATGGTGATACAGCAAAAACAAACCCTTCTAAGGGCCTTAACTCAAGTGAATTTTTCATTCCTTCTGGTGAATACATAGGTTGATGCTCTGCTAATTCTTGCGCATACCATGCATTAAATCTAAAAAAGTCAATTAATTCGCAGGCAGCATCAATTTCTGCTTGATAAGCATTTTTGCTCATATTCAACATCGTAGCTGCATTAATGGTGTCACGCCATGGGCCAGCCAAAAGATCAGCAGCCTTCAAAAAAACCTTTGCACGCTCATCCATACTTGTTTTTGACCATGTTTTCCAAGCAGAAAGGGATGCTTCAATGGCCATAGTAACTTCTTTTGAGCCTGCTTTATGGTAGCTACCAAGTATATGTTGATGGTCATGAGGAATGTACATTTCACTCAAATTTTCAGATTTGATTTCTTGTCCACCTATGATTAGTGGAACTTCTATTTTATTAGACTTTAGTTCTTGAATACGTTTTTTTAAGCTCGCTTTCTCTGGAGATCCGGGCTCATAAGATAGAATAGGTTCATTTATAGGTTTTGGAATATTGTTAGTATTTTTCATAAGTCTCTTATTAATTGTAAATATTAATCATAAAAAAAGCTTGTTAATTTATCTGAGAAAAAGCGAGGATTCAATAAATGGTTATTGAATTGAATCTAAAATTGAATCTATTGATTTTTTATCGGGAGCACATACTAGTGCCTTTCTGTATGGAGAAGCACCATCAAATCCTCGAATATACCATCCAAAATGTTTTCGCATTAAGTTTGTACCAATTCTTTCTCCATGCCATTTAATCATATGATCAAAATGACGACGGCAAAATAAAATTTTTTCTAAAATAGAAGGCGAAGGCGGTGGCGTCTTCCCATGGTAAAGAGCGTTGGCCTGTTTAAAAAACCATGGATTGCCTAACGCGCTCCGACCAGCCATGACCCCATCACAATTAGTGGCTTCAAACATGCGCATTACATCGTCAGGTGTTTTAATATCGCCATTTCCTATTACAGGAATTGAGGTAGATTTTTTCAATTCTTTTATAAGTGCCCAATCTGCTTCACCAGCATAACTTTGTTTGGTTGTACGAGGATGTAAAGCGATAGCTTTTACACCTAATTTTTCTAATCGAGGACCAACTTCAGGAATAACAATTGAATTACTATCCCAACCAGCACGCATTTTAACAGTAACAGGGACTTTGGGAACGGATTCAACGACAGCTGCTGTAATATCATCCATTAAACACAGGTCACGGAGTGCTGCAGATCCTGCACCACGTTTTGTTACTTTAGGAACAGGACATCCGTAATTTATGTCTAGAATATCTGGCGAAAACTTATCAACTACCATTTGTGCAGCCTTACTCATAACTTCAGGAGAATCACCAAATATTTGAATACCAATAGGCCTCTCAAAATCAGTGAATTCAATCATTTGCCAAGTCTTGGCATTCTCTCTAATTATTCCATGTGCTGATACAAACTCAGAATAAACAACGCTTGCACCTTGCTCTTTACATAAAACTCTGAAAGGATAGTCCGTGACACCTGCCATTGGTGCCAAAAAAATAGGTGTGCTTATATTTAAATTGCCAATTTTCACTCATTAAATTTATTGTAAATCATTAATTAAAAAGGTTAAAAAAAATTACTGTTTTATTTCTTATTTTAGTAATAATAGTATGTATCCATTTATTTTTAATCTAATAAAAAAATGATGTAAATTGATTGTCATTATGGTAGAGACTAAATTATTAAAATCGACTAAAAGAACAGATTATTTATCAATAATCATTTTTATTGTTTGTTTCCCGTTATTATT
Organism: Fidelibacterota bacterium; assembly: GCA_014239505.1. Lineage (GTDB taxonomy): Bacteria > Fidelibacterota > Marinisomatia > Marinisomatales > TCS55 > TCS55. The sequence continues at coordinate 15,759 of JAAZYT010000050.1, forward strand.
GTTAGGTCAGACTGATACAACTACTTCCACTTTTACAGGAACTACTACAGATGTAAAACCTGAAGGATACTATGATTTAGAAAGTGACACTACTCGCGTTGATAAAAAAGAAATAATTGCTGTTCTTGATTTTTCACCAAATGGTATAATCAAGTTAGAGGCTGAAGTTTTAACAAATCAATTTGCTATTGAATTAAATAAAACAGAAAAAGTTATAGTCTACGATCGGGTAGGATTGAAGGAGATAGCTTCACAAAAAGGAATTGATCTTGAGAATTGTGTTGAGAATAAATGTTTTTCTCAATTAGCTAGCCTACTAGAAGTATCCAAAATAATTTATGGAAAAATTGAGAAATTAGATGAGTTTGAATATATTAATGGCAAAGGAGCATTCTTGAGTCCTTTTGCAATTAGTGCTTCCATGATCGATGTCAAGGCTGATACAATATTCGCTAAAAGAGATAAGCGATTTACAGGAGACGCTGAAGATTTAATGAATGAAGTTCAAATAACAGCCTGGGAAATTTTGGGTTTAGAAGTTCCACAAAATTTATTAAAAAAACGTAGCGGAGAAACAGGACCGAATTCTGATGCAACCTTAGTGGGCACTGTTCTCCGATCAGCCCTTCTACCTGGTTTAGGGCAATTATACATGGGGCAAGATTTAGTAGGCTATTTTTGGATGGGTTCTGGACTTACAATTGGACTTTTAGCTTACAATAGTTATGATAAATATAAAAAAGCGTATGATGATGTTGATTATCACTACGATAATTATTTAAATGCGATGGACCCACAATCAATAAAAGGATTTAGAAATTTATCAATCCAAGCAGAATCGGTTGAGGCAGCTGCAGCAAAAGAAGCTGAATTTATGCTTAGTCTTGGACTTGGATTATATATAGCAAATATAGTGCATGCTGTTATGATTGCTCCAACTCCAGAATCCAAATCGGGTAGCGCTAAAAATAAAAAAACATTTTTCGATTTTATTTATAATAAAAAATTAAAACAACCCCAATTAAGGTTCTCCATTGCATTGGATTAAAAATAAATA
>JAAZYT010000140.1 GCA_014239505.1 Fidelibacterota bacterium
GGCCCAGGTGGATATGCCGCAGCCTTTCGTGCGGCAGACCTAGGAAAAAAAGTTCTTTTAATTGATCGCGACCCAAACCTAGGCGGGGTTTGCTTAAATAGAGGCTGTATACCATCAAAAGCTCTTTTGCATATTTCAAAGGTGATGGACGAAGCTAAAGCATTGTCAAAAATGGGAGTGTCATATAACGAACCTAAAATTGATATAAAAACTATTCGAGAACATAAAAACAGAATAGTTAATCAGCTCAACGGAGGAATTGCTAAAATGGCAAAAGCTAGAGCCGTTGAAACAATGGAGGGCTCTGCAGAGTTTAGATCAAACAACGAACTTGCCGTTCAAACCAAAGAAGGCCAAAGGGTAGTTACTTTTAAAAAATGCATTATAGCTTCGGGATCCTCCTCATCAATGATTCCGGGTGTTTTGTCTGACCACCCCTCTATTCTAACGTCAAAAACAGCGCTAGACCTTATTGATATTCCAAAACGACTTCTTGTTATCGGTGGTGGCGTGATAGGTTTAGAGCTAGGACAAGTCTATGCTTCACTTGGCTCGTCTGTATCGGTTGTAGAGTTTTTACCAAATCTAATTCCTGGCGCTGACCAAGACATAATTAGACCGCTACAGAGAAAATTAAAAAAACAATTTGAATCAATAATTTTATCTTCAAAAGTTTTAAACATTGAAGCTAAAAAGAACAACACATTAGAGGTGACGATAGAAGGAGGCGTTGGAAAATCAAAAGAGGTTTACAACAAGGTTTTAATTGCTGTTGGTCGAAAACCAAACGTAGAGCTATTAAAATTAGAAAACACTGAGATATCCTTAGACGAGTCGGGCTTTATTGCTGTTGACGTTTACCAACGAACTACAGTTAAGAATATATTTGCAATTGGAGACATTGTTGGCAACCCAATGTTGGCGCACAAAGCTACCCACGAAGGAAAGGTTGCGGCGGAGGTTGCCTCTGGCGTGCCGTCAGCGATGGATGCCCGTGCAATACCAAGCGTTGTCTATACGGACCCAGAAGTAGCATGGGTTGGTTTAACAGAAACCGAAGCAAAGAAGAGCCAAATAGAGTATGAAAAAGGAGAGTTTCCTTGGGCAGCCAGCGGCAGAGCAATCGCCGTTGGGGCCAACCAAGGAAAAACAAAGATTCTTTTTGATCCAGAAACAAAGAAAGTTTTAGGCGTTGGAATTGTTGGGCCATCCGCGGGAGACATAATCTCTGAGGGAGCGCTAGCAATTGAAATGGGGGCAGATGCGGTTGACCTTGGATTAACAGTTCACCCTCACCCAACCTTAGGCGAAACAATAGGAATGGCTGCGGAAGCATTCGAAGGAACAATCACAGACTTATATGTGCCCAAAAAATAATAACAAATTTACTGGCTATGATTTTATTAAAGAATCTGCTGGAATTGAAGAGTATGTTTTAGTTGAAAACAGCTTAAGAGTTCTTGTTTTAGAAGACCACTCCGCGCCAGTTGCAACCTTTATGGTAACATATCACGTTGGGTCAAGAAATGAAGCCATCGGCTATACGGGCTCAACACATCTTCTTGAACATTTAATGTTTAAGGGCTCAAGAAACTTTAACAAAGACAAAAATACAGCAATTTGGACAGAGCTTCAAAACATTGGCGCTCAAATAAATGCTACAACATGGAACGATAGAACAAACTATTTTGAGGTGGTTCCAAGCGAACACCTTGAAAGAGCAATCGCAATTGAGGCAGATCGTATGCGACATGCCTTTTTAAAAGATGAAGACCGACAGCCTGAAATGACGGTTGTTAGAAATGAATTTGAAAGAGGCGAAAACAGCCCTTTTGATGTTCTAGATAAAAACATTTGGGCCACAGCGTATCAAGCGCACCCCTATCACCACTCAACCATAGGGTGGCGTTCTGATATTGAAAATGTTTCGACAGAAAGGCTAAAGAATTTTTATGACACATATTATTGGCCAAACAACGCAACAGTAACGGTGATTGGTGATTTTAATAAAAAAGAGGCCCTTGCAAGCATAAATAAGTATTTTTCTGAACACTCAAAAAGCAAGGAGCCTATTCCACCTGTTTATACTGACGAGCCTGAACAAGAAGGCCCGCGAAGGATAATGGTGAAACGAACCGGACAAACAGGAATTGTCGGAATTGCGCATAAAACCCCCAAGGGGTTGCACGAAGACACTTACGCCCTTCAGGTTCTTAGTAAAATTTTAGCAGATGGAAAAACCAGCAGACTAAACAAGCTCATTATAGACAAGGGATTAGCAACATCAATTTTTATGTATGATTTCCCTTTTTTAGATAACGGGTTGTTTATTACCTATGCTTTTTTAACACCAGGAATAGACCATAAAGAAGTTGAGAAAATTATTATCAATGAATATAATAATATAACAGAAAGCGGGGTAAGCAAGGAAGAGGTCGAGCGCGCTCAGGCACAAATTAGAGCAACCGTAGCCTTTAGCAGAGACGGCACATATGCAGTTGCAAGCGCTCTTAACGAAGCAATAGCGATAGGCGACTGGACTTTTTATACTAACTTTATGGATAATATTAGCAACGCTACAGAAGAAAAAATCAAAGAAGTTGTAAAAAAATATTTTACAGAAGACCAATCAACGACAGGTTGGTTTATTGCAAAGGAGCCGAAAGTTTAAATGGGTACTTTTTCTGATCAAGTAATAATTAACGAAGAAATTAAAGGGGTAAAAACCTATGTAATGCCAACGGGCGTAAAAGATGTGGTTACTATTTCTGGTAGTATGCTCGGCGGATCAATTCATTGCGCGGGTAAAAACAGCAAAGTTTCCTCTCTTGTAGCATCAATGTTAGATAAGGGAACTGAAAAAAAGAACAAATACGAAATAAGCGATATGCTAGAGTCTGTTGGTGCAGAATTAAATTTTTCTAGTACACGGTACCATACTCACTTTACAGGATTTTGTCTTAAAAACAATTTAGAGACGGTAGTTTCTTTGCTGGCCGAACAGCTTACTACGCCACGCTTCTCTACAGAGGAACTGTCAACGCTTCAAGGCAGAATTTCTGGAAACCTTATTAGAGATAAAGAAAACACTAAAAAGCTAGCAATGATACAGTTTTTAAGAACACTTTTTCCTAGAAACCACCCAAATTATCAAGCAACCATTGATGAGTCAGTCGAGTCTGTAAAAAAAGCTTCAGTGAAAGATCTTTTTGCTTTTCATAAAGAACATTACGGTCTTGGCTCTATTAAGATTGCAGCTGCAGGAGACGTAAAGGCAGAAGCTCTCAACGGGCTTTTGCTCGAAGCAATGAAGGACTGGAAGAATAAAAAAACAAATATTCCAAAAATTACAGAAAAAGCGATAAAACCAAAAAAAGGCTCTCAAACAATTAAAGTTCAAGATAAAACAAGCGCAGATCTTTATATTGGCCAATCAATAGGCATTAATCGTGAACACAAGGACTATTATCCACTTATGTTGGGCGTCTATATTTTAGGTGGAAACTTTTCTGCAAGATTAATGCAAACGGTAAGAGATAAGCAGGGGCTTACTTATGGAATAGGAAGTTCAATTTCGGGGGTTAGCTTTGGAGCAGATGGCTATTGGAGCACTTGGGGCACTTTTTCTCCAGATATTTTAAAAAAAGGAGTAGGGGCAACCAAAGATCAAATTAATTTATGGTTTGACAAAGGAGTAACTGAGGAAGAGCTTTCTGCAAAAAAGACAACGATAAACGGTTCTTACAAAGTTAGTATGGATTCAACCTCAGGCTTGACATCAAAAATTTTGTCAAACGCGGAGCAAGGAAGAGATCTTTTATATCTTGATGAATACCCAAAGATAATTGACGCGATTTCACTCTCTGAAGTAAACACCGCGATAAAAAACCACGTCGACCCCGAGAAACTATACATGGTATCAGCTGGAACATTATAATTTTTTAATATGGATGTGATTCTTATTGCCGCCGTTACTCAAGACGGTTTTATAGCAAGGCAAGAAAATGAGATAACCTCTTGGACCAAAGATTTGTGGCTCTTTAAGAAGCAAACAATGGGCTTCCCTGTCATCATGGGCTCTAACACTTGGTCTTGTATAAAAACTGAATTAAAAAATAGAAAAGTAATTGTTATTCATAGAAATGACGTAGCGAAACAAGTTTTAAGTAAAATATCTTCAAAAAAGTGTTTTGTTGCGGGCGGGGGGAGAACAAACGCAAAGTTTTTTAATGAGCTAACTCATTTGTATTTAACACCTCATCCACTACTCTTTGGGTCTGGTGTTCGATTATTTCATAATGCAAAAGAAGAATTAAAATTATCACAAGAAAAAATCGTTCCAGTTGATGAAAAAGCAGCTATCTATCAATATCAATATAAAATTATAAGGACTGCGAAAAAATGCCCCCAATAAAAGCAGTTATTATTTTCCCCCTCTTTTTCTTTCATAGCTTTCTTAATTCACAAGAAACGATTTTAAAAGAAAAGCGAACAATTCATACAACGAAAATCGATCAGGGTAAAATCATTTTAGATGGAATTTTAAATGAAGACGAGTGGCGGCTAGTCTCTCCAGCAACAAACTTTATTCAACGAGATCCGACTGAAGGAGCACCAAGCTCTGAAAAAACAGAGGTGTATGTTATTTATGATGATGAGAATCTTTATATAGGAGCGATGTTGTTTGATAGTGATCCTAGCGGAATTCTTGCTTATCAAAAAAGAAGAGACCAAAGCTTGCGTACGGATGATAGATTTATGTGGATTTTGGACACCTTCCTTGATGGAAGAACTGGATATTTTTTTGAAGTCAATCCAGCGGGACTTATGGGTGACGGTCTTATTACCGGAAGCGCGTGGGGAAAAAATAAGGACTGGAATGGCATTTGGGATGCAAGGGTGGTTGTTACAGAGGAAGGTTGGTCTGTAGAAGTTGAAATTCCTTTTCGTACCTTAAATTTTAATCCAAATCTTAATACATGGGGAATAAATTTTCAACGTACAGTGCGGAGAAAGAACGAAGATTCTAAATGGTCAGGTTATGAGAGAAATAAACAACTAACGACACCAATACATGCAGGTCTCCTAAAGGGGTTAGAAAACCTAACGCACGGCAAAGGTATTGAATTAAAACCATACATAAGTATGAATAAACGAGCAATGCCGACAGAAGAAAGCAACGGGGAAAAAAGCTCAAGAGATATTGGAGTTGATCTTTCCCTAAACATTACTTCGGGACTGAAAGGGTCATTAACTTATAATACCGACTTTGCGGAAGCTGAGGTTGACCAACGGCGTGTAAACTTGACACGATTTCCACTTAGATATGCTGAAAAAAGAGGATTTTTTCTCGAAGGGGCAGGTGTATATACTTTTGCATCACGCAACGATGTAACGCCCTTTTTTAGTCGTCGCATTGGAATGTCTGAAGGCCAACAAATCCCAATTAATTATGGTGCTAGGCTTTCTGGTCAGCTTGGTTCATATGAGCTTGGTTTTATTCGCGCAAGCACAAAAGAAACCGGAGATATTTTGGCAGAAAATTTTACTGTAGCTAGAGTAAAGCGAGCCTTTTTTAAACAATCTTATTTTGGGATGGTTTATACAGACAGGTCCTCAAAAAGTGGAAAAAAAGACTCTACAAGCTTAGATCAAAGCTTATATGGTGTAGACCTCGACTTAAAAACTTCTGAATTTATGGGCGATAAAAATCTTCACTTTCAAGCGTTTACTGTATTTCATACTGCCCCAATCAACGAACAAAACCTTGAATTTAAAGA
>JAAZYT010000144.1 GCA_014239505.1 Fidelibacterota bacterium
GGAACTATTGTAGGAAGTATAGGGGTAATTATGAATTATCCTGTTATGACAGAGTTATTAGATAAAGTAGGTGTTGAATTTGAAACAGTAAAAAGTGGAGAATTGAAAGATGTGGGTTCTTATTCAAGACAAGTAACTGAAGCAGATCGAAAACATTTAAATGAAATGGTTGATGATATGTATAGTCAGTTTGTGAATACTGTTTCTAAAAATCGTTCGTTAAGTAAAGAAGCAGTAATTAAAATTGCTGATGGACGAGTTTATACAGGAAAACAATCAAAAGAATTAGGCTTAATTGATGCAATTGGCACTTTTGAAGATGCTATCTTAATTGCAGGTGCAATGGGCCAAATAACAGGTAAACCAAAAACAGTTCAAGTAAATAAGAAACGCCCCTCTGTTTTGGATTGGTTTACAGGTAACTTGGGGCAAACGGTCAGTGGTTGGTTTGATAAATTACCTGCTTATCGCTGGCGTATGGAGTAAATACCATGACTAAACAAGAAATTGTAAATATAGTTTCAGATGCTACAGGGCTAACAAAAGTTGAGACAGAAGCAGTAATGAATGGTGTGATGGCAACAATTATTGATTCACTTGGTAAGAATAATCGAGTAGAACTTCGTGGCTTTGGTACTTTTGGAGTAAAACATAGAAAACCAAAAAAAGCAAGAAATCCAGGAACTGGAGAAGCAATTTATTTACCGGAACGGCATGTGCCAACATTCAAACCAGCAAAAAATATGCGTTCCCACGTTAACGAGAAACTTACAAAATAAAAGAGGTGACATGCCCTGCGGTAAAAAACGTAAAAGGCGCAAGATAAATACTCACAAGCGTAAAAAACGCTTGCGCGCTAATCGTCATAAAAAGAAAAAAGTATAATACCCGTTAAAATGAAACGGGCCAATTCAATATGGCTTTTAATTATAACCCTGGCTCCAATAAGTTTTATTGGAGCTTGGGGCTATGACGGTCATCGCCGAATTAATTATATAGCTTCAAAACAAATCAACGGACCTTTTGGTCAGTTCCTTAAACAAAACTCTGAGCCACTTAAATGGTACGCGGTTGCCCCAGATTATAATAAAAAAATAGATAAAGAAGAATTTCATAAACACTTTATCGATTCTGACTTTTATGATAAATATCCATTTGATAATATTCCTAAAAACTATTCAACATTAGTTTCAAAATATGGTGAAGATAATATAAAAAAATATGGCATAGCGCCATGGACCATAAAAGAAACATCTGATAGAATAATTGATTTATTAAAAAGGAATCAATTTGAAGAAGCAGTTTATAATATGGGTGTTTTAGGACATTACATTTCTGATCTTCATATGCCTCTTCATACTGTAATTAATTATGATGGACAGTTTTCTGGAAATGAGGGGATTCATAAAAGATGGGAATTGCATTTAGTAAATAAATACATTAAAAATATTAAACCAGTTGGTGAAATTGAAACGGTAGAGGATCCTTGGACTTTTTCAATGAAAATAGTCAAAGAATCATTTAAAGCACATCACCTCATATTAGAAGCAGATACAAAGGCAAGAAAATTGTTAACAAAAGAGCAAGCTGAAAAACTGAAGTCTTACGAGACCCTCAGTTTTGAAAAGCCATATTTAGATGTTTTATTTGCTGAGACAGGAGATTTACTAAGAGATCGCTTGGGACGTGCCGTTATACGTTTAGCATCTATTTGGAAGTATTGTTGGGAAGAGGCTGGCAAACCTGAATTACCATGAGTTTAAATAAATCTACTATTTCTGTTTCAGAGCTAACGTTTCAGCTAAAAAAAATAATTGAATCTAATTTCTCAAATATTTGGATTCAGGGTGAAATATCAAATTTTAAACATCATTCATCGGGTCATATGTATTTCACTTTAAAAGATAAAAGCGCTGAACTACGTTGTGTTATGTTTCGTGGTTATAACCAAGGAATTCACTTTAAGCCTGAAGATGGAATGGACGTTATATTACAAGGAAAAATAACAGTTTATGAAACTCGTGGACAATATCAACTTATGGTTCAAAATATGGAACCTGCAGGTATTGGGACACTCTTTCTGGCTTTCGAAGCATTAAAAAAACAATTACAATTAGAAGGCATTTTTGATAATGCATTAAAAAAGCAGTTACCGCAGTTTCCAAAAAAAGTAGGAATAGTAACTTCACAAACTGGAGCCGCATTCAAAGATATGGTTCAAGTATTGAATAGACGAGCCCCATATGTTGATATTCTTTTACGACCAACTTTAGTTCAGGGAGATAATGCGGCAAATGATATTGTAGAAGCAATTAAAGAAATCTCTTTAAAAAATATTGATGTATTAATTATTGGAAGAGGTGGTGGTTCATTAGAAGACTTATGGGCTTTTAATGAAGAAGTAGTTGCTAGATCTATTGTAGCTTGTAAAATTCCTATTATTTCAGCAGTTGGACATGAAACTGATATAACTATTAGCGATATGGTAGCTGATCTAAGAGCGCCTACACCTTCAGCTGCTGCAGAAATTGTGGCTCTCTCAGTTATTGATCTAAAACAAAAAATTAACCAGCAAATAAATATTTTAATTAAACAATTTCAATTTAAACTAAATAAAATATGGCAAACATTTGATTATTTAGCTGAAAGACACAATCTTCAAAAACCACAAAACATAATTCAACGTCAAAAAGAAAAAATAAATACTTTATCTAACGGATTATTATTGAAAATGAATCATCTTTTCGCAATTTCAAAGACCAAGACACTTGCAATTAGCAAAGAATTAAATATTTTAAATCCCTCAGATATTTTAAAACGTGGATATAGTATTATTTATGATACCAATGGTGCTATCATACGAAAAGGTAGTGACTTGAAGGAGAACGATCTTTTTGAAGCACAAATTGGACAAGATCGAATAGAAGCTGTTAAAAAAAGAGATATTTTTAAAGATAATTGAGAAAAAGAATCACAAGGATTAAATTTAAATATGACCAAAGATAAATCATTTGTTTTTGAAGACGCAATGAAAGAACTTGAAACTATTGTTAGTACGCTTGAGAGTGAGAGTGAATCACTTGAGAAAAGTATGGAATTATTTGAAAAGGGCATAGAGCTGAGCCAGTCTTTAAGAGATCATTTAGATTCAGCTGAGCAACGAATTGAGATTCTTATGAATGAATCTAAAGATAAAATAAAAATAGATAAAACAGATGAAGAATGACTAAGGAAATCACTAAACCACATTCATTTGGAATATGGGGTAATACAGATAAACCTAAATTCTGGGAACTATTAGAACCAATTCTCAAATGGGCAGAACAAAAAAAAATAATTCCGTTTATAACTACACGAATTAAAAATCAACTACCTAATAGTTTCAAATATAAAGTTCAATTAATTGAATCGGCTGATGATTTTCAAAATATCGATTTTCTTTTAACTCTAGGAGGAGATGGAACAATGTTGTCAGCTGCTCGAGCTGTAGAATATCGTAAAACTCCTATACTTGGAATCCATTTAGGAGAGCTTGGTTTTTTAGCCAAAATAACTACAGATGTAATGTTTGAACGATTAGATATGGTTGCTGATGCAAATTATGAAATTCAAAAGAGAATGGTTCTTAAAGGCCAAATCATGAATAGTGAAAACCCTTCTACTTTTTATGCTTTAAATGATTTTGTAATTGATCGAGGTAAATCTCATAGATTAATTACGTTAAGATTGAAATCTAATGATAGATATGTTGCTGATTATAAAGCTGATGGTTTGATTATTGGAACGCCAACAGGATCAACTGCCTATGCGTTATCTGCTGGAGGACCTATAATTATGCCAAAGTTAAAAGCTATGGTAGTTGTCCCAATAAGCCCACATACATTAAACCTTCGCCCTATAGTTTTACCTGATGATCAAACTTTGGAAATAACTTTTCCAATTGATGGAAATGATGGACTTGCTTTTGCTATTGATGGTCAGGTAAATCAATATTTAGATCAAAATTCAAAAATTATAATAAAAAAAGCTCCTTATGATATAAATATGATTGATTATAAGGACTCAAACTATTTTGATAATTTACAACAAAAAATGGGATGGGGAAGAAGGGGCAACTAAAGTTTTTTATATGAATAAGTGATGCTTCTTATTGAAAAAAACTATTTAAATGTGGCAACAAAAAGAAATTACTCTAATCCAATTTCCTAGAGGGTTTCATATTATTACAGATGAAATTATTAAACAGATTCCTAATATTAATAATATCTCAACTGGACTTTTGCATATATTTATTAAACACACATCAGCTTCTTTAACAATTAATGAAGATGCAGACCCTACTGTAAGAGGAGATTTTGAAGCACATCTAAATAAAATAATTCCTGAAAACGAGCCTCATTATAAACATACGATTGAAGGCTCCGACGATATGCCTGCCCATCTCAAGTCATCTATACTTGGTTCTTCATTAAGTATTCCAATATCTAACGGAAAATTAAATTTAGGAACTTGGCAAGGTATATATTTGTGCGAGCATCGAAACCATGGAGGAAGGAGAAAACTAGTTTTATCTATTCATGGAGAGTAATCTTTTAATATTCTTGCATTTCTTTTGCTAAAGAATCATCTTTAGCATTACGAAAAATTGCATAGCCATTAGTTAAGTATACTTTTAAAATGGTCATAGATTTCGTTAAAGCTGATGATGTCTTCTAAGCATACAATCATTCATTACAAAAAGGAGGTTTTTTGAATTAGCGATTTCTGAAGCTTCTTCATTAATTATACCATCTTGAAGCCATAAAGCTTTAGCATTTATTTTGATTGCTTCTTTAACTATTGGCATAACGTACTCAGATCTTCGAAAAATATCAACAATCTCTACTTTTGTTGGTATATCTGATAAGCTAGGATAGGTTTTCAAGCCTGCTATTTCAGAATGTCCTGGGTTGACAGGTATAATATCATATCCATTTTCTTTTAGGTAAAGAGCTACGTAATGACTTGGCCTTTCTGGTTTCGGACTCATCCCAACTACAGCAATAGATTTCATTGTAAAAATTTTATTTATTGTTTCAATAGTATTCATTTTTTGAAAAGGTTCCTTAAAACGTAAGAAATAATTTTAGGATTTTCTTTTAGTCGACGAACTGAATATTCAAACCATGCTTCTCCGAAAGGAACATAAATACGAATTTTATAACCTTTCTGCTTCAACTTATCTAATTTATTCCCCATAGGTACACCGTATAGTACTTGAAATTCAAATTTATCTGAGGATACATTATTTTTTTCAATAAAAGATTCTAAGCGATCAATTAAAGTAAGATCGTGAGTAGCTAAGCATGCATAACCTTTTCCTTTTAATAATGTTTTTGCCATCTCAAAATAATTATCATTTATTGCTAAACGATCTTGAATTGCAATGTTTTTAGATTCATTATATATACCTTTGCAAATTCTAAGATTAAGTTTAGGATTATCTAAATCTTTAATATCATTCATGCTGCGATATAAATAAGCTTGAATAACTGTTCCCATTTTCTCATTATTAATTAATGTGTTATTATATATTTCAAAAGTTTTAGTTGTATATGGTGAGTTTTCCATATCTATAGTAATTCCAACATTGTTTTCCTTGCCTATTAAGGATAAAGAATGAATATTTTTTTCTCCTAAATTATGATCAATGCCTAGTCCAAGGTGCGTTAACTTTACTGAAATTGTACTATCTAGTTTTTCAATAGAAATTTTTTTTATTAATTCAGAATATTCACTTTTTATTTTATCAGCCTCTTCTTCAGAATTAACAAATTCACCTAAAATATCTATAGTTGTTGAGAATCCATCATCATTTAATTTTTTTACGGTTTTGATAACTGAATTAATATTCTCTCCAGCCACGTAAGGTTTAGCAAAAGGCCTTACAAGACTTTTTGGCAGGTAAGGCATTATTGTTGCTAATAAAGAATTTATTATTACCATGAGACTGATAATTTATGTTAAGTAATTAAACTTCATCAATCGGAATTGTCTACGAATTTTAACTTCAATTAATAAGTTATAAAAATAAGTTAATAATAATCAAAGTTTAACTTGACGAAACTTTAAGTAATTCTCTAAATTTATTGTCTGTAGGAGAGAAATAAATTTAATGTATCGCGACTTCGGAACTATATTCATTTTTATTTTTATGGGCATCGTGCTTGTCTATGTGCCTTTACTTATCCAAAAGCTTATTGCCCCTAACAATCCCAATCCTGATAAGCTAGCCACCTATGAGTGTGGTGAAGAATCTGAAGGCTCAGCTTGGGTGCAGTTCAATATTAGATTTTATGTTGTTGCATTAATCTTTCTTATTTTTGATGTAGAAGTTGTTTTCCTTTTTCCATGGGCGGTTGTATTTAATGAATTAGGCCTTTTAGCATTTATAGAAATGGCAATTTTCTTACTAATTCTAATTGTTGGATTAGCATATGTTTGGAAAAGAGGTGACCTAGATTGGGTAAAATACAATGTAAAGTACGGACGTGGTCGTTATGCTAATCTCACTAGTCAAAATAATAATTCACAGGGTTAATAATGGGTATTCTAGAAAATAAATTTCAAGATAATGTTATTGTAGCTTCAATGGATAAGTTACTTGGTTGGGCCCGATCAACTTCACCATGGTATTTCCAATTTGGTTTAGCTTGTTGTGCCATTGAAATGATGGCTTCTGCAGCAAGTAGACATGATTTAGAAAGGATTGGTATGATGCCACGTTCTTCACCACGACAAGCAGATGTAATGATTGTGGCTGGAACCGTAACAATGAAGATGGCTCTACGTGTAAAAAAATTATATGAGCAAATGGCTGACCCTAAATATGTTATTTCTATGGGTAGCTGTGCTACAAGCGGTGGCCCTTATTGGCAGCATGGTTATCATGTTTTAAAAGGTGTAGATTTAGTTGTTCCAGTTGATGTCTACGTTCCGGGATGTCCACCAAGGCCAGAAGCACTAATTGAAGGCCTTTTAAAATTGCAAGAAAAGATTCAAACTGAGCGCCCGCTTACTCGCAAAAGTGTATGAACACAGCTGAAATTAAAGCAGCAATTATGGATCAGTTTCCTGGTTCAGTTTTAGAAAGTGAAGATTTAGGAGAGAGTCAAGTAGAGCTCAAGGCTGATCAATGGTTTGAAATTGCTACTTTTATAAAAGAAAATCCAAATTTATCTTTTGATCAATTAGAATGTATTACTGGCATTGATCTAGGAGAAGAAGCTTCATTGCAAACCCGCTATAATTTTCATTCAATGGAGCATCGTCATAAAATAGAAATTCTTATAAGTCATGATCGTAAAGAACCAAAAGTAGCATCAATTGAAAAAATATGGCGTATTGGTGACTGGTTTGAACGTGAAACATATGATATGTTTGGTATTGTTTATGAAGGTCATAGTGATTTACGGCGAATTTTATGCCCTGATGATTGGGAAGGGTGGCCATTAAGAAAAGATTACGAAGGTCAAGAGTTGTATCATGGTATAGTAATACCTAAAATGAAAGAAGAAGACGGGTGGGAGTAGTCAAAGGCGACCAAATGATTCTGAACATTGGCCCTCAGCACCCGAGTACTCATGGTGTCTTAAGGCTAGAAGTAATGACTGATGGTGAAATTGTTTCTCAAATCAGACCTCATTTAGGTTATTTGCACAGATGTTTTGAAAAACACTCTGAAAATGTAACATATGAGCAAGTCATACCATTTACGGATAGATGTGACTATCTAGCTTCCATGAATAGTAATTTTGGGTACGTAGTTGCAATGGAAGAATTGATGGAAATAAAGATTCCAGAGCGTGTTGAATATATACGTGTTATTATGGGTGAGCTAAATCGAATAGCAAGTCATTTGTTGGCCTTAGGGGTTTATGGTTTAGATATCGGCGCTTTTACTCCTTTTCTATATATGCTTCGTGACAGAGAAAGAATTTTAGATATGTTTGAGTATACATGTGGAGCACGTTTACTCTATAATTATATGTGGGTGGGGGGGGTATCGCATGATTTACCAAAAGATTTTGAAACTATATGTACAGATTTTTTAGATTATTTCGAACCTCAGATTAAAGAGTATAATAACTTGCTCTCTTTCAATAAAATTTTTGTTGAAAGAACGGCAGATGTAGGAGTTATACCAGCTGATGTTGCCGTTAGTTATGGAGTTTCAGGTCCAAATTTGCGAGCATCTGGTGTAAAATGGGATGTAAGAAAAGATGAGCCATACTCCATTTATGAAAAGTTTGACTTTGATGTTCCTACTGGTACAGGTGAATTTGGAACGCTTGGTGATTGTTATGATCGATACTGGGTTCGAATGTTAGAGATTGAAGAGAGTGTTAAAATTCTTCGTCAAGCATTAAAAGAAGTACCAAGTGGTGATGTTCATCAAGCTTTACCAAAAAAAATTAGGCCTCCAAAAGGTTCTGTTTATCGTCGGACTGAAAGCCCTCGTGGCGATTTAGGTTATTATATTATTAGTGATGGCACACCTGTTCCTTCTAGAGTAAAAATGCGATCACCTGCTTTTACAGCTCTTTCTTGTTTAGATGAAGTCTCACGCGGATGGATGATTTCTGATGTTATTGCAATTTTAGGTAGCCTAGATATTGTTTTAGGAGAGATTGATCGTTGACTGTTGATACATTAATTAATTGGTTTGCTACAATGGGAGACTTCCCAATTTTAGCTTTTATTTTAGCAGTTGTTATCTCTGGAATTCCTTTGTTCTTAGTAATGGCATTAAATGCCATGATTGCTGTTTATGTTGAAAGAAAAGTTTCCGCATTTATGATGGATAGAGTTGGTCCAATGGGTCAGGGCCCTGGTTTACATGCTGGAAAATGGGGCTTGCTTCAAACGGCTGCTGATGCGATCAAATTACTTGTTAAAGAAGATACTGTGCCAGAATCTTCAGATAAATTTTTATTTAAAATGGCACCATATATCATTTTTATCGGTGCTTTTTTAGGACTTGCAGCTGTACCCTTTAGTTCATCTTTGCAAGTTGCAGATTTCAATGTCGGAGTTTTTTATATTATTGCAGTTGGCTCAATTGGTATTATTGGTATTGTTATGGCAGGATGGGCTTCAAATAATAAATGGTCATTATATGGTGCAATGCGTTCTGCTGCGCAAATTATTTCTTATGAAATACCTGCGGGCTTGTCAATAATTGTACCAATTATGATGGCTGGAACTCTAAATCTTCAAGAGTTAATAATTTTTCAATCTGGTACTATTTGGGGGATCCTCCCTAATTGGATTATTTTTAATAATCCTTTTTCATTCATAGCTTTCTTTACTTTTTTTATTAGCGCGGTAGCTGAAACTAATAGAACACCGTTTGATATACCTGAAGCTGAATCTGAACTTGTTGCAGGTTGGATGACTGAATATTCAGGATTTAGATGGGCAGTTTTCTTCCTCAGTGAATATGCAAATATGCTTGTAGTGAGTGGCTTAGCGGTTGCAGGATTCTTAGGTGGTTGGCAGAGTCCTATTCCTGGGTTATTTAACACAGGCTTATGGGGTCTATTTTGGTTCATGGGAAAATTAGGATTTTTAATTTTTGTTATGATGTGGTTTCGTTGGACTTTCCCCAGACTTCGCGTTGATCAATTAATGCATGTTTGTTGGAAAGTTTTAATACCAATTACCATGTTCAATATTTTTGGGGTAGGAATTTGGAAACTAATTTTTGGATAAATTATGTCAAGGTATTTTCAAAACATATATGATACATTAAGTACTTTATTAACAGGGATGAGTATTACCTGGAAACATATGGTCAATATTAAACGTGATAATGTTACTCTTCAATATCCTGAGGAAAGATGGCCTCGCCCTGAGCGAAATATTGGTTTTGAGCATAAAAATTACAATGTCATTCGTTCACGTCTTCACGTTGATATTGATGATTGTATAGGTTGTTTAAAATGTGAAAGAGCATGCCCAGTTGATTGTATTAAAATTGACACAATCAAATCTCCTACGCGTGGTGAAGATATTCCAGACGTTAAACACACTGGTGAAACTTCTAATGGCACTAAGAAGGCATTGGTTGTAAGTAGGTTCACAATAGATATGTCAGAATGTTGTTATTG
Source organism: Fidelibacterota bacterium (assembly GCA_014239505.1). Lineage (GTDB taxonomy): Bacteria > Fidelibacterota > Marinisomatia > Marinisomatales > TCS55 > TCS55. Next base: position 10,152 of record JAAZYT010000144.1, read on the forward strand.
TAATCTCTGTACATATCCTTGTCCTGAAGAGTGTATTTTTATGGTTGGTGGTCCAAACAGTTCAAAACATCCTATTGATTATGAATTTTCTGAATTTGATAGAACAGACCTAATATATCAATTCGCTAAAAAATTAAGTACTGAACAAAAAGATGGTCTTCAAAAGCCATTGCCGGAGGCTAAAGCATAATGTCTGATATTGCTTTTTGGGTTATTGTCGGTATTACTGTTGGTTCTTCTTTTATGGTTGTTCAAAGTAAAAGCTTACTTTATTCGGCTTATGCATTATTGTTTACTTTTATTGGCGTAACTGGTCTTTATATTTTTCTTTGGGCAGATTTTTTAGCTGTTGTCCAAGTTGTGGTTTACGTGGGTGGGATTCTTGTTTTGATAATATTTGGAATTATGCTCACAAATAAAATCACTTCTGTAAATATAAGTCATACCTCTATGCAGAAGAGTATGGGTGCTGTAGTTGTTATTGCTTTCATGGGCTTATTAGGATATATGATTTTAAGTACGCCTTGGTTGGTTTTATCAAATGCGGAGCCATCAGATACTACAAGTGCAATTGGGAGATTATTGTTAATGGATTATCTTTTACCTTTTGAAGCTGTTTCGCTACTACTGCTAGGAGCTTTAATTGGTGCTACAACTCTTTCAAGGAAAGATACTTAATGGATAGTTTAGTAAACTATTTACTAGTTAGTTCAATTTTATTCTCCTTAGGACTCTATGGAGTTGTTACTCGTAGAAATGGTGTAGCTGTTTTAATGAGTATTGAACTTATTTTAAATGCAGCCAATATAAACTTCTTAGCCTTTGCTCGATTTGGTGGAATGAACATGACAGGCCATGTTTATGCTTTATTTGTTATTGTCTTGGCCGCTGCTGAAGCAGCGGTTGCTCTAGCTATTATTATAAATATATTTAATAATTTTAATACTATTAATATTGATGATGTAAGTGAGTTGAAGCAATGATATCAGGTAATATTATTACAGATTTTAGTTTGCTAATTCTTTTTTTACCTCTAGTTGCTTTTATTATAAATATTATTTTTGGAAAACGTTTACCTAGGCAAGGCGATTGGGTTTCTATTGGAGCGATCTTAATTACTCTCATTCTTTCATTATCTTTATTAATGAATATGCTTATGAATTGGGATCCTGACTTCTCGCATGAAGCAGTAATTCCATGGGTTGATTTAGGTGCTTTTAAGATCAGTCTTGGTTTTTGGGTAGATAATATAACTGTCGTTATGCTAGTTGTAGTATCTTTGATTTCTAGCATGACTCACATTTTTTCTTTGGAATATATGAAAGGTGATATCCGATATAATAGATACTATGCATATTTAGGTTTATTTACATTTTCAATGAACGGTATAGTTTTGGCAAATAATGTTATGTCTTTATACATTTTTTGGGAATTAGTAGGCGTTAGCTCTTATTTACTCATTGGTCATTGGTTTGAAAAGCATTCAGCTGCAGATGCAAGTAAAAAAGCTTTTTTAACAAATAGAGTTGGAGATATTGGATTTTTTATTGGCATAATGATTATGTTTACTGCTATTGGATCGTTCAATTTTCAAGACCTTTTTAAAGGGGTGTCGGAAGGATTGGTTACTGGTTCGCTACTTACTTTTGCTGGCTTAGGATTATTTATGGGAGCTGTTGGAAAATCTTCACAGTTTCCTTTGCACATCTGGTTGCCAGACGCAATGGAGGGTCCTACGCCGGTATCTGCTTTGATGCATGCTGCAACGATGGTAGCAGCAGGCGTATATCTAACGGTTAGACTTTTCCCTTTGTTTTCCCCAGAAGCTTTAACTATTATTGCATATGTTGGTGGATTTACAGCTTTATTTGCCGCAACAATTGCAATTACTCAAAATGATATCAAAAAAGTTTTAGCCTATTCAACAGTTAGTCAGTTAGGTTATATGATCCTTGCTGTTGGTGTAGGTAACTATGTTGCAGCTTTTTTTCATTTATTAACGCATGCTATGTTTAAAGCATGTTTATTTTATGGGTCAGGTTCAGTTATTCATTCAATGCATTACTCACTTCATGAGCTAAAAGATCATGACACTGATCCTCAAGATATGAGAAATATGGGTGGATTTAAATCTAAAATGCCATTGACTCATTGGACAATGTTAATTGCAACACTTGCTATTTCTGGAGTACCATTATTTTCAGGGTTCTTATCTAAAGATGCTATTCTGGCTGGAACCTTGGCTTTTGCTCAACACCATCCTCAGCATTTTTTATTACCTATTTTTGGTTTTGGTGCTGCAGCTATTACTGCCTTTTATATGTTTAGACTTATTTTTATGACGTTTTATGGCAAGCCAAAAATGATAAAAGTTTTTAAGGGAATTCATGAATCCCCCAAAGTGATGACTTTTCCACTTGTATTATTAGCAGGATTAAGTTTCTTCATATTTTACACATTGCCATACTTTAATCCGTTCTCAGATCATGGATGGTTTACTGAATTAATAAAAGCGAGAGATTCTGCAGTTTCTGGCAATCCATCTGCAGAAGAAATCTACCAAGGTGTTCATCATGCTCATTACACTGCAATGGCATTGTCTCTTTTAGTAGCAGCCTTTGGAATAGGTTTATCCTATCTTATGTATATTAAAGAAAAATTTTCTGCTGAAGCCTGGGCTAAAAGAATGGGCTTCTTTTACAAACTTTCATTAAATAAATATTTCTTCGATGAAAATTACAACCGATTTTTGTATCAACCATTTTTGAAACTTTCTCGTGCAGTAGCATATGTAGATTGGGATTTATATGATAAATATTTTATTAATGGTTTCGGCCATGTTACAAAGTTTCTATCTAAGATTACAGGTCGTCTAGATTATGAAGGCTTAGATCAAACTTTAGTTGACGGAGTTGGGCGTACAACGCAAGGATTCGGAGAACAACTTAAACAAGTGCAGACTGGTCGTTTGCAGAATTATATGCTATTTGCATTGATCGGTGTCATTTTAATCCTGGTTTTCCAGGCAGTATAACGATTTCATAAAGGGCTAAGTATGAATCATTTACTCAGTTGGATCATTTGGCTTCCCATTCTTGGAATGGTTTCAATTGCCTTTGTCCCTAGAGACAAATCAGAAGTAATCAAAAAGATTGCGGCTGTATTCTCTGGGTTACAACTGCTTTTGGCTATTTACCTTTGGCGTATTTTTGATGCGAGCAATGGAACATTCCAGTTTATGGAGAGGGCTGAATGGATACCTTCATTTAATATTACTTACATCTTAGGTGTAGATGGATTAAGTCTTCCTATGGTGTTCTTAATGGCTTTGATTGGTTTCATTGGCGTATTTGTCAGTTGGAACATTGATAAGGCTGTTAAAGGTTATTTCTCACTTTTCTTACTATTGAATACAGGAGTTATGGGTGTCTTCTTATCTCTAGACTTCTTTTTATTCTATATTTTTTGGGAAGTAATGCTTTTACCTATGTATTTCCTTATAGGAATGTGGGGTGGTCCTCAACGTGAATATGCAGCAATTAAATTTTTTATATATACTTTATTTGGTTCTGTTCTTATGCTTATTGCAATCTTAGCTCTATACTTTACTTGTGGTAATACATTTGATATGTTAGTATTAATGGATACAGCGCCTACAGCTCTAAATGGAATGTTATGGTGGGGAATGAGCGCATTTAAAGTTATTTGGGTATTATTGTTTATTGGGTTTGCGATCAAAGTACCTGTCTTTCCATTTCATACCTGGTTACCTTTAGCTCATGTGGAAGCACCAACAGCTATATCGGTAATACTTGCAGGTGTTTTATTAAAATTAGGCGTTTATGGAATTCTGCGGGTTAATTATAATATGCTGCCTGATGGTGTGTTTTGGTTTGCCGGAGCACTAGCAGTCCTTGGATTAATCAATGTGATTTGGGGTGCTATGTGTGCACTTGCCCAAACAGATTTAAAAAAATTAGTCGCTTATTCATCCGTTAATCATATGGGTTATACATTAATAGGTATGTCTGCAGTTATTGCGGCTTCAGAAATGAATGGTGAAAATCTTATAAGTGCCCAGGCAGGCCTTGGTGGAGCAGTTTTTCAAATGTTCAATCATGGAACTATATCAGCCATGCTTTTTATCTTAGTGGGCGTTATTTATGATAGAGCCCATCATAGAGATATAGATGGTTTTGGTGGATTAGCATCTCAAATGCCAATTTATACTGCTTTTGTTGCAATTGCATTTTTTGCTGGACTTGGTTTACCAGGTTTTAGCGGTTTTGTAAGTGAAGCTATGATATTTATTGGTGCATTCCCTATTTTCAAAACAGTGGTCATTATTTCAACTCTAGGTATACTTTTAAATGCAGCCTATTTTTTATGGGCGTTCCAGAGGATGTTCTTCGGCCCAGCCAATGAAAAATATAAAGATATTCCAGAAATAAATAAGCGAGAGTTATTTACAGTTATTCCTTTAGCTGTAATAACATTGATCTTGGGTGTTTATCCTCGTCCATTTCTGGATTTAATAGCTGCTACGTTAAATGTGCTTATTGAATCGGTTGTGTCCTTTGGTGGAC
>JAAZYT010000145.1 GCA_014239505.1 Fidelibacterota bacterium
ATCATAACTGAGGATATTATCTTCAACTAATATAGAATTAGAAACATTAATATTATCAATTAATAATTGCACAGATGAAATATCTACTTTGCTTGCATTAAAAAAAGAAGCTGCAATTAGAATAGATTTTTGATCAACTAATGCATTAGGCTCAGGAGATAATATGAGAATATCTTCATTTGGTTTACTTTCAACTTGTCTTAAGTCATTTATTTTTGGAGGAACAGCAATTATAAAATGTGGATTATTATATGGATCTTCTCTTGGAAAAGATACTAATCGATCTTTACTAAATTGAAAAGTAATAGCATACTCTAAACCTTCTTTTGTAACAGCAAAACCAGGGATAGTTGCTTCCCAGTTTATTCCTGAATCTATAAAAGGTATTTCTAAAAAAGATTTACTTCCAGGAAGTCGGTAATATAAAGTTGCATCAATGGGATCTATAACCTCAAAAGAAGACGCTTTTAACTTAATTTCTTTACCTACCTCAGCGTAAGGTGGTGGTGAATGGTATAATAATCTTGTCTGGCTACTAAGACTGCATATAAGAAAATTTAGCAGGATTATGACCCTTAGTTTGGATATAATCTTTTGAGTCAAAACCAATATTATTTATATTTAATAACTAAAGTTTTCTTATTTCCTGATGCATCCTCAAATTCAATCTCAAGTTTTTGTTCATCTTTACCATCATCACTTGGGTCTTCAGGAATGTTTTTTGGATCAGTTTTAAATGACCGAAGATCACCAGATGATGAAGATATAGCCGTTTTTCCTCTAGTGATATCTAATAATTCTCCAGAAATAATATTTAAAAACTCTACTTTCCCTTCTAACCCAATAAGGGAATCACTTGATTTATTAGAAATTATCCAAAAATCTGTACCTTTTACTGATGCAACTGAGACTGAAGTCCTAATAACAAAATCCGCTTGTTTTTGTTTTCCAACAATAGCACGAAGAGTGCCTCTTTCTAATTTAATTTCTTTAGCTATTGCTTTTGCTGAACGCTTACCACTAATTGTCAATTTAGAATTTTCTTTAATTTTCAAAGCAGTTTTATCATCTATAAATAGAAGCGCAACAAATCCTCCTTTTTTTGTACTAAGAATATCACCAGTCTCAAATATTTGACCTTTTTTTATTACTGACTTACTTCCATTTCCACGTACAAAATGAGCATTGCCAATTATTTTTGTGGCAATTGCTATTCTTTCACCTGAGATAGCATAACTGAAAATAAAAATGTATGTTATTATTATTCTTATCAATTTAATTCTCAACAGTAACTGAGTTAATTAAAATCTCTTTTTTCGACATTTTTGATAAAATTTGATTTAATATATTTTGATTAACATTTGAATTATTAATAATTATGTTGTTGGTAATTCTATAACCAGCAAGTGGTCCATCAATTCCGAAAAGAGCATTATACTGATCCTCTCCTAAAGCTTCAATTAAACTTTGTTGACTACTATTGAGCATTTTTATACTAGCTGATTCAGATGGATCTGCTAATTTAAATGCATAAACTGATGATAGCTCATCCTCATATCCGTTTGTAGTTGGAATTTCAACTTTAATTTGCCAAACATAAGTTTTACCATATTCTAATGGACGAGCATCTGATGTGGGATACTGAAATGTGCTAATATCTGAAAGATTGAACCACTCAAGAGATTGATTGTAAGGTAACATTCTTTCATCTCTTAATGCTTCTTCCATTGATGAATGATAACCATTTTTAAATTCTGCTATTCGTATATAAGTAAAACAATTCTTACAATTTCCTTTATTCCAATTAAAAATCGGATATGGAGTATAAACCACATTAAATAAGCTATCAGATAATTCACCTCCTGGTGATTCAAGGTTTACACCAGATGAAGATTCAACAATAATAGTTTTTGAATCTTGATCAGTTAATTGAATATCAAATTCTGATGAACCAGAATAAATTTTTAACTCAAACCTATACTCCCCATCAGCTAATTTACCCGTAGACATCATGGCACTAGTTACTAATTCAAAATCAGATGGATTAATAGCATCAATTGTGCGAATGACTACAGGAACTACATTTGGTGGATTTCCTTCATCAAGTAAAGTGTTAGTATTAGTTGAAAAATTTCTATTATCAATTATAATGTCTTCCTTCATTTGGAAGACATTAGATTCAATCTCAGTTAATGTTTCTCTACTATCTAGTCCTAAAGAAGGAGATAGTAAAGATGCCCTAAACCATATCTTTGTATATATAGGATAAGAATCAGAACGAATTCTAAAACGAAATAAAGGTGCATCAGATTCACCAGTATTTATATTAAAATTACTGATATAATATGATGTATACTCAAAAAACTGCCCTTCAAGACTTGCCTGAGCTATTAAAGAGGATTTATTAAGAACTATAGATAGAATAGTTAGTGTTATTATTCTTTTAAACATGCAACTTTCTTTTTATGATACCAGGCTCAATTTACCTAATGAGAAGAGGAGGCTTCAAGAAGTTTTGTCTTATTATATTTTTTAATAAAATTAATAAATTCTCATATAAATGAATAAGCCCCGTTCAAAAATTAAACAGGGCTTATTAAAGTTCCCGGCGACGACCTACTCTTCCACGCTAGTTACCCGCGCAGTACCATCGGCGCAATAGGGCTTAACTTCCGAGTTCGAGATGGGATCGGGTGTAACTCCTATGCTATGGTCACCGGAGAAATTTCAGGGAATTGATGCGGATCTTCAATTGATCAAGAAAGATTGATAAAGCCATTCGGCTAATTAGTACCACTCAGCTCAATACATTACTGTACTTACACTTGTGGCCTATCAACGTCGTAGTCTACAACGAGCCTTATTATCAAAAAGATAGGGAGAACTAATCTTAGGACAGGTTTCGCACTTATATGCTTTCAGCGCTTATCCTTTCCGAACTTAGCTACCCAGCGATGCTTCTGATGAAACAACTGGTACACCAGAGGTTCGTCCACTTCGGTCCTCTCGTACTAGAAGCAGATTCCTTCAATTCTCCTGCGCCCACGGCGGATAGAGACC
>JAAZYT010000146.1 GCA_014239505.1 Fidelibacterota bacterium
CTTATTAATTTCCAATCAAAATTATTAAAAAATAAAATATTTCTAAGTTCTGATAATATAATACTTAAAGGGTTGAAAGATAAAATGAGACCCATATTATGAGGGAATAAATCAAATTCTATTATAAAACCATTACCAAAAATGATGAAAAAGAATAATATAATTGAAAAGGATAAAAAAGTAAATATACGATCAGATATTATTGAAAAAGTCACTATAATATTCGCAAGCAAAAAAGTATAAATGAAAGTAAAAATTGGTGTGAATAAAAATACAGTCCAATGAAGTGGCGAAACCATTATTATTTTTAATATTATCATAGTAATAATAACATAAAAAAAAGATTCAATTATTGAAGTAATTATAAAACCAACAATTAAGTGAGTTTTTTTAAAAGGGGCTATCGTTATTGATAAAAATGATATTTTATGAATTCTTAAATCAAAAAAATCTCTATAAATAATTGCAAATGTTGATGTTGATGCTATTAAAAATATAACTGCAGGAAAAACCCATACTTCATATGCTATATTATTAAATGGAAGAGGTAAAATATTTTCCATCACTTTTGTAATCGTAAAATGAAATATTATTGGAAATAATATTATAAAGAAGATAGTTGATAAAAAACGATGACGAAGCAACCAATAACGTCTAAGAAGTAATGTTTTAATCAATGAATACCATCCTTTGCATACTTAGCATCCATAAGATCTTGAAGACCTAGCTTTTTAACACTAATATCTTTCATTATTGCATTGGTAGCAGCATTTAAAACATCAAAAAAAACATTTCTTTCTTTTCCATAAAAATGAATGCTATTTCCTATTCTTGACACATTTTTTACTTTAGGTAATTTGGATAACTCATTATAAAGCTCCTCAGATAATTCTTCAAATTCTATTTGAAATTGATGATATTCAAAAGTGCTACCTAATAATTTATCTAAACTCCCATCTAACATAATTCGACCATCTTCAAGTACAAGAATACGATCATGAGCTTCTTCTACTTCTTGAAGAGATTGACTAACATATAATATTGTTTTTTCGCCACGAAGTCTAAGAAGTAAATCCCAAGTATGTCGATAAGATTCGGCATCCATAAATGCTGTGGGATCATCCATAATTAAAATATTTGGGTCATGAATTAATGAACGTATTACCATCGCTTTTTTTATAATTCCTGGAGAAATATCACTTACCATTGATTTCAAAAATGGAATTATATGCAATTCTCTGGCTAATTGCACCATACGTGTATTTAATGTTTCTGTATCAATTCCATATAGAAGACCAATAAACTGTATATTTTGTTCAACCGTTAGCCAAGGGTCTAAGTCAACTTCATGAGGAACAAATCCTATTGAAGACATTACTTCTATTCGTCTTTTTTTAGAGTCTAAACCATTAATAAAAACTTGACCATATTCTTGATGCTCTATTCCAGAAATAACCTTAAGCAACATTGATTTACCAGCTTCATTATCACCAATTATTGCAACGATAGAACCTCTTTCAACACCAAAGGTTAAACTTGCAAGGATAGTTTTTCCATTTACTAATTTTCCAACTTTTTTTAAGGTTATACTAGCTTCCACTAATGAGCCTCATACCATGATTCTCCATTACCACAATCCACTACAATTGGAACTGATAATGGTAATGAATTTTCCATTTTGTTAGTTACTATATTTTGAAGGTTATTTAACTCTTCTAAAGGTACTTCAAATACTAACTCATCATGTATTTGAAGTAACATTTTAGATTTCATATTTTTTAATTCTAATTCTTTTTGGATGTCAATCATAGCAATTTTAATCATTTCTGCATTTGTACCTTGAATAGGCATATTAATTGCCATTCTTTTTGCAGCTTCTTTATGAAGGTGATTGTTACTATCAATATCCCATACTTGACGACGACGACCTAATATTGTTTTAACGTATTTGTTGGCACGAGCATATTCAATTACAGAATCAATATAATCTTTAATACCTGAATATCTCTCAAAATACGATTCAATAATTGACTTCGCTTCTTTTTGTGGGATTCCCAATTCCTGACTCATACGAAATGGTCCAGCACCATAGAGAAGGCCAAAATTTACAATTTTAGCTGTGCGGCGCATTTCTGGAATAACTTCATCAATATCAACATTAAAAACATCTGCAGCAGTTCTAGTATGAATATCTTCCCCTTTATTAAAAGCATCTAGTAAAGTCTTATCTTGTGATAAATGAGCCATAATTCTTAATTCTATCTGTGAGTAATCAGCAGAAAATATAATCCAATCTTTGTTTTCAGATTTAAAAGCTTTACGAATTTCTCTACCTAAATCTGTACGGATTGGAATATTTTGGAAGTTTGGATTTCTTGATGATAATCTACCTGTAGAAGTAACAGTTTGACTAAAGGTTGAATGGATTCTTTTAGTTTTTAAATTAATTAAAGTGGGCAAAGCATCTATATATGTGTTTTTAAGTTTATTTAATTTTCTATACTCTAAAATTAAACTTGGTAAAGGATGCTCATTTTTTAGACGAGTTAGAACTTCTTCAGCTGTTGATCTTTTTTTAATCTCTGGCAATCCAATAATGTCAAATAATATATTTGCTAATTGTTGAGTTGAATTAATATTAAACTCTGTTCCTGCCTCTTTTGTAATATTTGATATAAGGTTTTCTATCTTATTCCCAAGATTATCAGACATTTTGCTTAACATCTTTGAATCAACATACATCCCATTATATTCTAGTTCAAGAAGGACTGGGAGTAAAGGCATTTCAATTTCATTAAAGAATTTATCAAGATTTTGTTTTTTTAATTTCTTGTCAAAAATATGAGTCAATTGCAATGCTATATCTGCATCTTCAGAAGCATAAAATGAAATTTTTTCAAGTTCTACTTCTGACATAGATATTTGATTTCGTCCTTTACCAATTAAATCTTCAATAGGAAGCATGCGATAATTAAGATGTTCAAAACTTAGATTATCCAGTTTTAAGCTTCTTGACTCTGGATTAATTAAGTGAGCTGCTAATAAAGTGTCAAATTTGAGACCAAAAACCTTTAATCCATGATTTCTTAAAATTAGTGCATCAAATTTTATATTCTGTCCAGTTTTTGGTATTTTTGAATTTTCAAATACTGGCCTTAGAATATTTAAAACTAAATTAAGATGATCATCAAATAAATTAGCTTCTTTTTCTTTATAAATAATTGGTATATAAATAGCTTGGTTTTTTTTAGTAGCAAAAGAAAAGCCAACAATATCACATGACATAGGATCTAAAGAAGTGGTCTCTAGGTCAAAAGAAAGCCATTCACCTTCTTTAATAGAATTTGCAAATTTTTGAATATCAATTAAATCTAGTAATGTTTTATAATCTTTCTCAGATTCTTCATTTTGTGATGGAACTTCGCTTTTGAAAGACTTTATTTGATTAATAAGAGCTTGAAACTCTAACTCATGGAATAACCCTTCGAGTTCATTTACATCAAAACCATCAGTAGCCATTTCCTCAAAATTTGAATCAATATTCATATTAGTATCTATAGTAACCAACTCTTGACTAAGGAGTGCTTTTTCTCTTCCAGACTGCAAACCTTCTCTAGCACGTTTATTTTTAACTTCGTCTGCATGGTCAAGTGCATTTTCAAGCGTTCCATATTCTTTTAAAAGTTTTACTGCAGTTTTCTCTCCAACGCCCATAACTCCTGGAACATTATCTGAAGAATCACCCATAAGTCCTAAAAGGTCAATAATCATTTCTGGTGGCACACCCCATTTATCTTTCACACCACTTTTATCATATATTTTTATTTCAGACTGTCTACCTGATGGCGAATAAAGAAAAATATTATCATTCACAAGTTGCATGAAATCTTTATCGCCACTAACAATGAATGTATCTAGATTCTTTTCATTTGCTCTTACTGCCAATGTCCCTATAATATCATCAGCTTCAAAACCTGGCTGTTCTAAAGTAGGAATTTTCATTGCTTTGAGTAACTTCCAAAGATAAGGTAACTGTTCTCTCATTTCTTCTGGCATTTTTTCTCGTGTAGCTTTGTATTCAGGATATCTTTCATGTCTAAAAGTCTTTTTAGGTGAATCAAAAGCAGCCATCAAAAAATCTGGTTTTTCTTTTCGAATTAATTTTAAAACCTGATTTATAAAACCAAAAAGTGCCGAAGTGTGCATACCTTTACTATTTATCAATGGATTTCTTATCAATGCGAAATGAGACCTATATAGCATAGCGTAGCCATCAATTAAAAAAAGCCGCTTTTTATTTAATTTTTTACTATACATAAGACTGTAAATTTAAGTTAAACATAAAGAAATCTCGAAGACTCAAATAGTTATTATCATATTTATCTACTCTTTATTACTTTAAGCAAAATTTTACTTTAATAAATTTCTCATTAACATAACAATTAACAGTATTAAAAATATGAAATTAAAAATTTTATCTGTAGGCAAAGTTAAAGATAAAAATATTGCAAAAATTTGTCAAGAATTCACCAAAAGAATTAATCACGATGCTCAAATTGAGAATATTTTGATTAAAGATCAAAACCCTCAAAAAGAAGGTTTAAAGATAATAAAACATTTAGAATCTAATAATGGTTTTAATATTGCTATGAGTGAAGAGGGTGAGATAACGACCTCTAGAGGTTTAGCTTTGTTATTAAAATCTAGATCGGAAAAAATTACATTTATTATAGGTGGGCCTGATGGTCTATCTGAATCTGTTAAAGAATCAGCAAACATGACGTTATCTTTGTCTTCACTTACTTTCACACATGAAATGGCAAAAGCATTCTTATTAGAACAGATATATAGAGCAATTTCAATTATTAATAATCGACAATATCATAAAGCATGATTTTTGAGAGCAATCATATCAATAATTATTATAATTGATAAGAAATATTTATGAATGTATTTCTTGTTGCACCAGGCCAATAGTAGGCTTTATAACCATCCCAATTATAACCATAGCCATAAGTTGAATAAAGCTTATCAAATACATTATTAACTTTGGC
>JAAZYT010000147.1 GCA_014239505.1 Fidelibacterota bacterium
AAATGGCTTTGGATTGTGGAGCTGATTGGATAGCCTTATCTTTTGTTCGAAACTCAAGTGACATATTACACGTACAAAAAATTATGGATAAATATGGCAAGCGCTTACCCGTTATGGCTAAGATTGAGAAATGGGAGGCCTTGGATGATCTTGAAGCAATCACAAATGCATTTGATGGTGTTATGGTCGCTAGAGGAGATCTTGGCGTTGAAATACCAGCAGCCAAAGTTCCCCTCGCACAGAAAAAAGTTATTAAGCTGGCAAGTTCTTTGGGAAAACCAGTAGTAATTGCGACACAATTACTAGAGTCAATGATTGACAGTCAAACACCAACTCGTGCTGAAGTAAGTGATGTTGCAAATTCAATTTTTGATGGCGTTGATGCACTTTTAGTGACTGGCGAAACAGCAATTGGAAAATTTCCAATTAATGTAGTTAAAACATTAAATCAAGTCATTAATGAAACAGAAGAAGCAACTAGTTTAGTTAGAGATTCTTTTCCTGAAGATGTAAGTAAAACTGCTGATGCAATCAGCCACGCCGTTTGTTCCATCTCACTAGATTTAGATATTAAAGTAATTATGACAATGACTCATAGCGGTAGTACCGCAAGAATGATCTCGCGCTACCGTCCGGACGCAAAAATTTTTGCTTTAACTCCTTTTAATAAGATTGTACGAGAACTTCAAATAGTCTGGGGCGTAAACCCAATCAAGGTTGATAACTATGATAATGTCGAAGCTATACCTAATTTGTGTTTTTCAGTTTTGAAAGAGTTTAAACTTTTAAAAGAAGGAGATAAGTTTGTAATTACCGGTGGAGTCCCAATGGGTACAGAGGGAACCACTAATTATTTATCTGTTCAAGAATTATAAAAAATAAAATTTCACACACTATTATTAATTAAAGGAAAAATAATGAAGTACATAAAACATTTATCGTTAGTTGCTTTAGGTCTTTTCATATTGGGCTGTAGTAACGATGCCGCACTAAGAAAAAAAGCTTACGACCTTGCGCATAAATTTATAATTACAGATGGACACATTGATGTTCCTTGGAGATTAAATGATGGTTATGAGGATTTATCAGTGCGAACAGATGGTGGTGATTTTGATTATGTAAGAGCTAAAGAAGGTGGGTTGGATGCACCTTTTATGTCTATATATGTCCCTTCTTCATACCAAGAGACTGGGGGAGCAAAAGAAAAAGCTGATTCATTAATTGACCTCGTTAATCGTATTGCAAATGATCACCCAGATAAATTTGAAGTCGCCCTTAATGTTTCTGATGTTAATCGTATTTTCAAAGAAGGTAAGATTGCTCTACCAATGGGAATGGAAAATGGTGCTCCAATATTAGATGATTTATCTAATGTTAAATATTTTTATGATCGCGGTATCCGGTATATTACACTAACACATGGTAAAGACAATCTTATTTGCGACTCTTCTTATGATACAACAAATACTTGGGGTGGCCTAAGCCCCTTTGGGAGAGAGGTAGTTAAGGAAATGAACCGGGTTGGTATCATGGTTGATATTTCACATGTTACTGACGAAGTAATAAATCAAGTTATGGATATGACAGATTTACCAGTAATCGCATCTCATTCCTCATGTAGACATTTCACACCAGGGTGGGAGCGTAATATGGGTGATGCTGAAATTAAACGCCTAAAAGATAATGGTGGTGTAATACAAATCAATTATGGCTCTTCATTTGTAACAAAAAAGTCTCAAGATTTAAGAGCCGCCAATATTGATGAAATTATGATGTATGCTGAAAAAAACAATCTGAAACGAGGAGATAAGGAATTGGAAGCTTACGCAAAAGCGGTTAATAGCAAAAATCCATTTTATGCTGATATAACTGAAGTTGTTGATCATATTGATCACGTAGTCAAACTTGCGGGTATAGACCATGTAGGAATTGGGTCAGATTATGATGGCGTTGGAGACTCTTTACCTTACGGACTTAAGGATGTAACCTCATACCCAAACCTTATTTATCATTTATTAAAACGTGGCTATTCTGAAGAAGATATAGAAAAGATTTGCTATAAGAATGTTTGGCGCGTTTGGTCAACGGTAGAAAGGGCGGCGGCTGATAGTTAATAGGTTGATTTAAATCTATTTTTAAAAGGCTCCTCTATAAATCGTAGCAATCCGTAGATAGAGGAGCCTTTTTATTATAAGAACTTTTTTTATTAATATGTATTTTAAAAGTATAAAATATAAGCCAATCATACCAAGTTATCAGTTATTGATTGGATTACAGGAACCCTTACCCTAAAAAGTCATAAAAATATTTATCCTTGATACAATCCGTTCACCCAATCTCCATCTTCATTAGATAGGGCCTCGCCCAGTTGGGCTGCTGCTTCAACCTGTTCCACGTTCCGCTGACCCAATAGTACGCACCCTGTTGGCGCATCTGTTAATAGGGCATCAACCAATCCATGCATCACCGGTTGGGGATGATTGGCAAAGCGCTCTTCAAGTTTGGACTTATTGGTTTTCATTTTATCGATTAAT
>JAAZYT010000151.1 GCA_014239505.1 Fidelibacterota bacterium
CTTGTTCTGTTTTTTGATTGAAACGAGCCCAATCACATGTTATTGTCATGTTACCTTTAGAAAAAATAACATCACCTTTTAGATATTGCATTGATACACCATCAATTGTGATATTTTCTAAAAGGTTAGCTTGTTTGAGTCTTAGGCGATTATCTTGCGAAAAAATTAAAGCAAAAAAAGCTATGAAGAGCATTAAGCTTTTTTTTATAAGATAGATAATTGATAAAGTAATCCGCATTATTCAGAATAACGTTTTATCTAGGCGAAGGTTCCGTATCTGACATTGTCATATTTTATGATATGCATGTAACTAAATTTACGGTAATTCTATTCAGTCAATTAATGTAAACTTATACCCTAGAATTTGGAGTTAAATCATGAAATTTAAATGGCAAATACCTGTACTTAGCATTTTATTATTAATTGCAGGATGCAGTAAGGAAAAAGAAACAATGGATGGCGAATTGATTATAGAAGACTTAGTGGTTGGGGAAGGGGCAGAAGCACAAAAAAATAGTATTGTTACTGTAAACTACACAGGATTACTTACAGATGGAACAAAGTTTGATTCTTCATTAAATCCTGGGAGAACACCTTTTCGTTTTACTGTTGGAGCTGGTCAAGTAATTAGTGGTTGGGATGAAGGCGTAGCAGGAATGAAAGTAGGTGGAAAAAGAAAATTAACGATACCTCCAAACATGGGTTATGGCAATCGTGACATGGGAGTGATTCCACCCAATTCTACTTTGATTTTCGAAATTGATTTATTGATAGTAGAATAAGTAAGGTATTTAACATTATGAAAAAAAAAGAAATAATAAATAAACTAACTGAAATTTTTGATTTAGAATTATCCGGCGTAATTAGATATACTCATTATTCTTTAATGATCTTTGGTCCAAACAGATTACCTCTAATTGATTTTTTTAAAGGTCAAGCAACTGAGTCATTAGCACATGCTAATATGGCGGGTGAACATATAACTGGTTTGGGTGGGCATCCTCCATTAAACATTAAAAACATTAAAGAAACTTTTAAACATGATATTAATAAAATATTAGAAGAAACGCTTGAGCATGAAAAAAAGGCTATTAAAAGTTATTATGAATTATTAAAACTAATAAATAATGACTCAGTTTATTTGGAAGAATATGCTCGAACTATGATTGGTCAAGAAGAGTTGCATGTATTAGAGGTAGAAAAAATGTTGAAATCAAATTAATAATTAAGAGAGCTGATACTTTTAATCCATTAATTCTTCTTTTATAAATTTAGGTGCCTTGTAATGATGAGCATCATATCTACTATATGTATAGAATTCACCCTTTAGCTCACATTTAAATTCAGCCGAGAATTCATACAAAGCTGCGATCAATTTTTTTACTGAGCATCTTAAAGTTCCATCATCATCAAAACTTAAAACTGATTCTTCTTTATCGCGTTCATAATCAACCATCGTACTAAGGACATCATAAGCATCTCCATCTTGACTAAACCATTTCTCCAAATTTTTAGTTTCAATTTTATCGGATGTAGTGACTTCAAAAGAATATTTTTTCATTTTTTCACATTTCTTTTAATTTTATTTATAAATAATTAATAGGAATTTATTCATTAACAAATTCATTTGATATGATTTAGGTAATTAATAAAATTCAGCAATAGAAGCCTTTAAATCATAATAAGGAAAATAGAATGAAGAATGTACTAGCAAGGGGTGGAATTGAATTTTTGGCTGTTTTATTAGGTCTAAGTGGTTCTTTAACTCTTGAGGATAAAAGACAAAAAGATGAACTTAATAGTAAATTAAAACAGGATTATATTAAAATTCTTGAAGATATAACCTTAGACCTAGATGCAATAGATAAAGTAATAACTGATAATAATATTGTATTTAAAAGAGTTGAAAAATTAATTCAATATAGCAATAGCAATATTCCTTATAACCAGGATTCAATAATTACTAATTTAAGATTTGTAGGTAGCCCAACTTTATATGGTAGGCAAACAGCATATAGAGCTTCTGTGTCAAGTGGCAGGTTTAATTCTTCAGACAAAATAAATATCACTAATGAGATATCTTATTTATATGAATATGAATATACGAGAATTACAAAAAATAGTGACAGATACGATCGTCGCCAACAACGATTAAGAGATGAATATACAGTAAATTTCATGGCAGCGCAGAATGCAGAGGCAAATGTGGATCCATCATATATTAGAAAATCATTTTTTAATATAGATTTAAAAAATAGACTTTACGCTCATAGGGGTGCGGTTTGGTGGTATCTCAAAAGGTTAAATGAAGTTAAAGATCAAATGCTAATAACTAAAAATATCATATCTGATTTTTTAAAAAATTAAACTTTATTATCATTATTGAGATTAAGAAAAAAA
>JAAZYT010000134.1 GCA_014239505.1 Fidelibacterota bacterium
CTCTTTAAGCATTATAATAAATCGAAAAACCCGAATTATTATGAAAGACGGAAGACGGCTTTTAGAACAAGCAAATCAAATAAAAAAAGTTTCAAACAAGCCCGTTTCAATTTTTACCACCGCGCCAGTTTGTAGCAAAACAAAAGCTTTTCTTAGCAATAACAACGTTGAAATTATTCAAGAAAAAAAGATGTAATTTCTTTATATAAAATCAATAAAAAGAACACGTGTCAAATAAATACAAAGATATAGACCCCCAAGAAACTAAAGAGTGGCTAGAGTCAATTGAAGACGCGCTAGAAAATCACGGTTACGAGCGAACAAGACACCTCTTAGAAACGTTAATTGGTTTTGCTCAAAAAAAAGGCGCACGACTACCCTTTAACACAAACACGCCCTTTTTAAATACAATTTTACCGGGACAACAGCCCGAATACCCAGGAAACAGAACAGTTGAGAGGTCGATTAAGTCTATTGTCAGGTGGAACGCAATGGCGATGGTTGTTAAAGCAAACAAAGAAACGCCGGGAATTGGGGGACATATATCAACTTACGCCTCAGCAGCAACTTTATATGAAGTTGCCTTTAATCATATTTTTAAAGGCCCAGACCATAAAAAAGGCCAAGACTTAATTTTCTACCAAGGTCACGCGTCTCCTGGAATATATTCTCGCGCATATGTTGAGAGGAGGCTAAACAAAGAAAACTTGCACAACTTTAGAAGAGATCTTTCAAAAGAGGGAGGTCTTTCGTCCTACCCTCACCCATACCTTATGCCAGACTTTTGGCAATTTGCAACAGTATCAATGGGCCTTGGCCCAATTATGGCCATATATCAAGCGAGATTTATGAGATATATGATAAACAGGGGGTTAATGAAAGAAACCGGCAGAAAAGTTTTTGCCTACTTAGGCGACGGGGAAATGGATGAACCGGAAGCTGTTGGTGCGTTGGCGCTAGCATCAAGAGAAAGCCTAGACAACTTAGTTTTCGTTGTTAATTGTAACCTTCAACGCCTAGATGGGCCGGTTCGCGGAAACTCTAAAGTAATTCAAGAGCTAGAAGGCTCTTTCCGCGGAGCCGGATGGAATGTAATTAAGGTTGTTTGGGGTAGCGACTGGGATGAGTTAATAGAAAAAGACATGAGCGGACTTCTTCTTAAAAGAATTGAAGAGATTGTTGATGGTGACCTGTTAAAATATGTTGTAATGGGAGGGGCTTACATTAGGGAACACTTTTTTGGTAAGTATCCAGGATTACTAGAAACAGTTAAAGATTTATCCGACGAAGATCTTGCAAATATGAATCTTGGCGGGCACGACCCCGTTAAAATGTTTGCTGCTTACAACGAAGCAATTAATCATAAAGGCGCCCCAACGGTTATCTTGGCGCGAACAATAAAAGGATACGGACTTGGCGAAGCTGGCGAAGGAAGAAATATAACACACAACCAAAAAAAGCTAAACGAAAAAGAACTTCTTTATTTTAGAGACCGCTTCAGCCTTGATTTCTCAGATGAAAAGGCGATGAAAGCTCCCTTCTACCGCTTTGAAAAAAAATCTATAGAGTATAAATATATAAGTGAAAAAAGAAAAGCGCTTGGCGGCTCGCTGCCGGTAAGACAAGACAAGTCCGCCCCGCTAAAAGTCCCACCCGTAGAAATTTTCCAAGAACTTCTTAATGGCACCGGAGAAAGAGAAATATCAACAACGATGGCTTTTGTTCGGCTTATTACAATATTGACAAAAGATAAAAATATCGGAAAACACATTGTTCCTATAATTCCAGACGAAGCCAGAACCTTTGGAATGGACCCTCTCTTTAGACAGTTGGGAATTTATGCTAGCAAAGGGCAACTCTATGATCCGGTGGACTCTGAACAGTTTTTATACTATAAAGAAGCAAAAAACGGACAAATTCTTGAAGAGGGAATTAATGAAGCTGGGGCAATTTCTTCTTTTAATGCAGCAGCAACAAGCTACAGCAACCATGGCATCAAAATGATTCCATTTTATATCTATTACTCAATGTTTGGATTTCAAAGGGTTTGGGATTTTATTTGGGCTGCGGGTGACATGAGAGCTCGAGGGTTTCTTTTGGGCGGAACCGCAGGAAGAACAACGCTGAACGGGGAAGGGCTTCAACATCAAGATGGGCACAGCCATCTTGCGGCAGCAGCAACCCCAAACATAAAAGCTTACGACCTTTCATATGCTTATGAAATTTCTATCGTTATACATCACGGTATGAAAGAAATGTGTGAGCAAGACCAAGACGTTATATATTATCTTACGCTAGAAAATGAAAACTATAAACACCCCCCACTTCCCAAAGGTGTTGATGGAGACATTATTAAGGGTTTGTATAAAATACGTTCAACAAAAAAACCAACAGTTCGCCTGTTGGGAAGTGGGCCTTTAATGGGCGAAGTTTTGGCAGCGGCAGATCTTTTGAAAAGTGACTGGGGAGTTGAACCGGGGATTTGGAACGTTACCAGTTTTAGTGAATTACGGCGAGAAGCTGAAGAGGTTGAACGATGGAACTTAATTCACCCAGATAAAAAACCAAAAACGTCACACCTTGAAAAACGCCTAAGTAAGCACAAGGTCCCAACGGTTGCCGTCTCTGATTATGTTAAAATGGTGTCAGAGCAAATAGCGCCGTACGTGCCAGGAAATTATTATGCACTGGGGACCGATGGTTTTGGAAGAAGCGAAACAAGAGAAAACCTAAGACGGTTTTTTGAAGTTGATCGATACTATATTGTTTTAACGGCAATAAGAGCTTTGGCTATAGAGGGAGAACTTGACATCTCTAAAGCAGATGAAGTTATCAAAAAATATAATATTGACCCAGAGAAGCCAAGCCCCATCACTGTATAGGAGGACATATTGATTAAAGAATTAATTTTACCAGACCTAGGAGAAGGAATCGAAGGAGCAGAAGTAAGCGAAGTTTCAATTTCTGTTGGCGATAAAGTTTCCTCTAATGATACGGTTTTGGTTTTAGAATCAGACAAAGCATCAATGGAAATTCCAGCAGAAAGCAAGGGAACAGTAAAAGAAATATTAGTATCTGTTGGCGACACGATAAAGGCGGGGCAGGCTTTGTTAAAAATTGAAAGCGCTGAATCAGAAAAAGAGCAAAAAGAAGCAAAAGAAAAACTTCTCGAAACTAAAGCAAGCCCAACAGAATCGCCACAACCCACCGGAGCGCCAAGCGCATATATAGAGCCGCTAACTTCTAATTCTGATAAAACTAGCAAGGCGTTTGCCTCTCCTGGGGTGAGGCGCCTTTCAAGAGAGCTTGGAATTAACCTTGAAACAATTAATGGAACCGGAGATAAAGGTAGAATTACAAAAGAAGACTTAAACGCCTATATAAAAATGCAAATGATGTTTGCAGGTGGAGAACTGCCGACCCACAGGCCCGAAGTAGATTTTGCTACGTGGGGTAAAGTTGAAAAACAAAAACTAACAAAAATCCAAAAAATAACAGGAAAAAGACTTCAAACGGCATGGCAATCAATACCGCACGTAACCCAGTTTGATGAAGCGGATATAACGGAATTAAGCCAATATAGAAAAAAGCTAAACAAAAAAAATATTAAAAAG
>JAAZYT010000152.1 GCA_014239505.1 Fidelibacterota bacterium
ATTTGATGGGTTTCCTATGTTTAGTCCAAACGGAAAGTATTTTGTCTTTGCTTCAAATCGAAATCAATCCAAACCAGGTGATACTAACATATTTTTGGCTGAATGGAAAAATTAATTTCAATATTATTGTTTAGCTCCTTTCTTTTTAGTCAGGATACTGTCTTTTCCAGCATTCGCGAACAAGCGGTAAAAAAAGGGCTACCAGAGGCTTTTTTAATTGAAGCTTTTTCAAGCGAAGAAATTACTATTCATAATGACATCCTTGAGAGGTTTGCCAAACCATATGAAAAAAAAAGCTGGACAGATTATCGCAAACTATTTGTAACAAAATCTAGAATTACAGCGGGTAATAATTTTTATCAGAAAAACGAACAAAAGCTTATAATTGCTAGTAACAAAACCAAGGTCGATCTTTTTCTTATATTGAGTATTATTGGTGTTGAAAGTAATTATGGTAGACATCGCGGAAAGTATAATGTATTTAATGCTCTCTACACACAAATAGCAAAGATGCCGCGAAGATCAAAATGGGCTAAGAAAGAAATGATTGAGTACTTGCTATATTGTTACAAAGATAAAGTTTCTCCGCATTCTATTTTAGGTTCATATGCTGGTGCTTTTGGCTATGGGCAGTTTATTCCTTCTAGCTATAATACATATGCAATCGATGGGAATGATGATGGAATTCGAAAACCTTATGACTGGTCTGATGTTTTTGCTAGCATTGGGAATTACCTTGTTAAAAATGGATACCCTACTTCAGACCCTACTAACAAAGAAAAAGTATATAAGTCTATATATGCTTATAATCATGCTGATAATTATGTAAAGGCAGTAATAGAGTTACGAAATGAATTGGAAAAATCAATCCTTACAGATTAATTGATAATACAATCTTCTCGCCGTCTCGTAAAATTATTGTTTTCACTACTTCTCCAGCCTTCAATTCTTCCAAGCGGTACATATAGTCATAAACATTATTAACCTCTTTACCTTTGATTGAAATTATTATATCCCCTTTTTTTATTCCTGCTTTTTCAGCGGGCCCATCTTTTCTAACTCCATCAATTTTTAAACCTTTTGCATCACTTCCATATGATGGCATTATTCCAAAAGTAACTTTAAAGTTGCTTCGTACTTGACTGGATTGTTTTGGTCCTGATTCTTTGAAAACTGGTTTTTCAGCTCTTCGACTAAGACTCATTGTTAAATCATATACAAAATCTGTGATTTTCTTTTGACCTTTAATGTTGATCCCTTGCCAGTCATCACTTGGCTTGTGATAATCTGTATGAGTTCCGGTAAAGAAAAATAGCACGGGAATATCATTCACATAAAAGCTCGCATGGTCGCTTGGTCCAAACCCTTCAGGACTCATTGCTAATTTTAAATTATGACTTTTGTTGGTTTCTTTAAGCATAGATTCAAAAAGATTAGAAGTCCCTGTCCCTCCAATTGTAACGGTTTGATTTGACATCCGGCCAATCATATCCAGATTGATCATTGCTGCTACTGATGAGAGGTCTATTGTGGGATTATTAACAAAAAACTTTGAGCCCAGAAGACCTTCCTCTTCCGCATTATAACCCATTACAACAACAGACCTTTTAAGTAAATTTCTATTTTTTGATAATTTTGAAGAAAGCTCTAAGATTGCTGCTGTCCCTGATGAATTATCATCAGCACCATTATGAATCAATTTTGAATCAGGTGCTAGAGAACCAGAGCCCTCACCTCCATAGCCTAGATGGTCAAAGTGTGCTCCTAAAACAATATATTCTTTTTTTAACTTCGGGTCATTCCCTGGAATGACACCTATTACATTAGAAATAAGTGTTGATTCTCTTTTTAAATTAATTTCCCCCGAAACTTGTTTTGTAATCATGAAAGACTGTGGCTGACTGGTTTCATCAAGTTTTATTTGTAAATCATTAAGCTTCTGAGAGACTAATTGATTTGCTAAGTTTCTTTTAATTTGAATGACAGGAATACCAATCGATAGAGAATTAGGAGAGTGTTTAAGTTTTGGTAAATCATTATCTCCATTTTGATTAACAAAAAGAACGCCCAATGCATTTTTATCTTTTGCTATCATTGCTTTTTTTCGCAATGATAAATAATCTTTAAATTTTGAATGAGGGTGAACACCGCCAGGAGCTCCTCTAATAATTAAAGCCCACTTGCCCTCTAGGTCAATTCCCTTATAGTCGTTCCATGATATTGAATCCTCAATCACAAATCCATAGCCTACAAATACAACACTTCCTTCAAATTTTCCATTCGAAGAAAACTCCAATGGAATAAAATCTTTATGTAACATTGCGCTATTTAACCCCGTAGTTAATCTGGTCGTATTGTCAACTTTGATTCCTGTAATAAATTCAAAAGGTTGCAGAAAACCATCGGTCCCTGCGGGTGTTACATCGCTCGATTTAAATTTATTTGAAATATAGTCTATAGCCTCTTTAGAACCTTGAGTCCCTGGGAACCTTCCCGTTCTTTCATCGGCTGAAAGATATTTTATATGAGATAATAGTTCGGCCTCTGTTATTTCAGGCTTGCTAGATAAAGTTTCATTTGAAACTTGGATTGAGTTTGTACATCCAAAAATTAAAATTAATAAAAAAAAGTGATGCCGGTTTTTCATAATTTGTTTTCCCAAAAGTCAATAAATTTAATGATAATGAACATGTATATGGATTAAAATGAATTGTAATATTAA
>JAAZYT010000154.1 GCA_014239505.1 Fidelibacterota bacterium
AGATTTATAAAACTATTAAATGAAGTTGTACGGTAATTTACTTGACCAGAAAGATTTGTTCCACCCTGTGAATCACCACCAGTATTTAAGTTACCATTTAATCCTGCAAATTTATTTTCTTTAAGAACAATATTTATAATGCCTGCCATACCTTCTGGATCATATTTGGCACCAGGATTTGTCATGACCTCAATATCTGCAATATTTGCTGAAGGTATACTTTGAAGTAGAGACTTAACATCTCCACCAGCAATACTTGAAGGTTTACCATCAATCATGAGATTAACTTTTGAACTGCCTCTTAGACTAACATTATCATCTGGGTCTACCTCAATCCCAGGTACTTGTCGTAGTGCATCAATTGCGTTTCCGCCAGTTGATAAAGAATTCTTTTCTACATTAAAAATACGTTTTTCAGCTGTTTGAACAAATAAGGGACGCTCACCTTCTACATCAACGCCGGCCATTTGTAATGTAGTTTGAGATAGGGAAACTGTTTCAAGGTTATACTCGGTTTGATTGTCTCCAAAAGGCATGAAAGTAAATGGACCTAATTCTTGCTTTTTATAACCAATGTATTCAACAACGATCTTATGACGTCCTAACGGAATTTCTTTTATATTAAACTCACCATCTTCATTCGTTATCCCACCCGTCATAATTGTATTACTACGATTATTTATAATTGAAATAGAAGCATAGGCAATTGGAGTACTTGAAGCAGAATCAATAACTGTTCCATAAACTTTTCCAATCTTGGGAACGTTTTTGGGATTTATCTTCTGTCCTGACATACCACCAGATCTTCCACCTCTTTGCCCCATGGCAATGGTAGTAAAAACTAAAATTATAATTACAAAAAATTTCTTCAACGCAACCTCCTTATATGATTAGCGTACTAATCAATTAGACCTCTTTAATTTAAAATAGTTAAATATTAACTGAAATTTATCTTTATTCTATAAATAAAACAACATTTTTTTGAGCGTTATGAGCGTATTATTATTTAGTTATTAAAATATGGTGGATATTGTTTATGCCATTTAGTCGCTTGTTGATAAGCTTTTGCCACTGCAAGGGTATTACCATCACTATAAAGCCCTCCGACAAAACTTATGCTTGTAGGCCTGCCTTTCTTATTAAACCCATTTGGAACAACTACGCATGGGTGACCCGTCAAGTTTGTTCTTAGCAAATTATCTTCATAGAATGAAGGAATAATATATACGTCTATTTTTTCCATTAGTTCCGACAT
This sequence comes from Fidelibacterota bacterium, assembly GCA_014239505.1. Classification (GTDB taxonomy): domain Bacteria; phylum Fidelibacterota; class Marinisomatia; order Marinisomatales; family TCS55; genus TCS55. The sequence continues at coordinate 1,256 of JAAZYT010000154.1, forward strand.
TTTTTGGTTAAGTAATGTACGAGCTCGATTCGCATTAATATATTCAACTGCTGGAATAAAACGTGCTTCTCTAAATACATTGGGCCATGCACTCTTAACCTGCCTGACCAATTGATCATCTTTATTTGAACGTGTTAACTCATCAAATGCAGCGGCAGCTTCAGCTTGCAACACAAAAGAAAGGGCTTGCGTTGGAAATTTAGGAAGTTCAATTGGAATAAGATTTAGCCCCATGGATTTTAATACATCAAGAGAAGCTTTATCATTCTCTGAGACGGATGAATCAACAAAAGCAGATGCAATATATCCTATTCTTAAATTTTTTAAACCTCTTTTTGAAGGGTAAATAAATGGGACATCCCTAAC
>JAAZYT010000156.1 GCA_014239505.1 Fidelibacterota bacterium
CATACAAGACATTTGCTTCATTCAAAGTGGACATGTAAGTTTTCAACCCTTTTTAATTCATCAAATATATTTAGAGAGTAAATTATGACAGATAAGACAGATATAGAACTACTTGAAAAGCTCAGCGAATTAAAATCAACATTCTTCAAAGAGATTAGCAAATCTATAATTGGACAGCATAATGTACTTGACCATATTTTGATTGCTTTGCTTTGTAAAGGACATACTTTAATTGTAGGTGTTCCTGGACTTGCTAAAACTTTAATGATAAAATCTTTAGCTGATATTCTTAATCTAAATTTTAAACGTATTCAGTTTACACCAGACCTAATGCCAAGTGATATAACAGGGACTGAAGTAATTGAAGAGGATCAATCAACAGGAAAACGCTCTTTTCGTTTCTTTCAAGGACCAATATTTGGAAATATTATTCTTGCTGATGAGATTAATAGAACACCTCCAAAAACACAGGCAGCATTATTAGAATCAATGCAAGAACATAAAGTTACAGCCTCTGGGCATACTTACGATCTAGAAGAGCCATTCTTTGTACTAGCAACTCAGAACCCGATTGAACAAGAAGGCACCTATCCGCTTCCAGAAGCACAATTAGATCGATTTATGTTTAATATCCTAATTGATTACCCCAGTCAAGAAGATGAAATATCTATAGTTCATTCTTCGACAGCAGGAAATTCACCAGAATTAAAAAAAGTAATTTCTAAAGATGATATAATCACTCTTCAAAAATTGATTAGTAGAATACCGGTTGCAGACAATGTTGTTGAATATGCGGTGAATTTAGTCACCTCAACTCGACCTGGTAAATCATCAAAGGATTATATTAATGAATGGATAGATTGGGGTGCTGGCCCCAGAGCTTCTCAATATTTAATTATGGGTGCAAAAGCTCGTGCAGCACTTGATGGAAGGCCTACCCCAAATATTGAAGATGTAAAGTCTCTAGCAATACCAGTTTTACGACATCGCTTAATTCCTAATTTTAATGCGGAGGCTGAAGGAATGAAGGTTGATGATATTATTTCTAAACTTTTGGATTAATTATTGGATAAAAGAAAATATTTAAATCCAGAAACTGTTGCTAAACTTGATAACATGTCATTAAGAGCACGTTTGGTAGTTGAAGGATACTTAATAGGCCAACACAAAAGTCCATACCACGGATTTAGTGTTGAGTTTGCTGAACATCGCGCTTATGGGCATGGAGATGAGATTCGTTATATAGATTGGAAATTATTTGGGAAGACAGATCGTTATTACGTAAAACGCTTCGAAGAAGAGACAAATCTTAGATCTCATATATTACTCGATACTAGTCAATCAATGAGATTTTCAAGTAAAAGTGTTACTAAACTAGATTATGCTAGTTATCTATCTGCAGCTCTAACGCACTTGATGCTTCGTCAAAAAGATGGAATAGGATTAATTCTTTTTGATGAAAAAATCAAAAAATTTATTCCACCAAGAGCTTCAAAAACACATGCTAAGATTATTATGGAATCATTAGAGAATATAAAAGTCGGAAATGATACTAAAATAAAAACGACTCTTGATCATATGGCAGAGAGAATAAAAAAACGTGGATTAGTTATCCTCATATCAGATCTCATGGATGATCCAGATCAAGTATTGATGGGTTTAAATCATTTTAGGCACAATAAACAAGAAGTTATCGTTTTTCATATTATGGATCGTCAAGAATCTGAATTTAATTATAAAGAGCGCATACAATTTAAAGACATGGAAACAGGAGAAGTAATCACAACAGATCCGTGGCATATTCGAGATGCCTATCAGAATCAAATTAAAAAATTTAAAAAAAAATATCAAAGTGGGTGCAGAAAGCAACGAATTGACTACATACCACTTTATACTGACCAACCTTTAAATATTGCACTGAATGAATATTTAAATAAAAGAAAAAAGTCAGGATAATTATTATTTTATACTAGCCACCAAGCTTTTTTGATTTTTCAAAATATCGTGTTGCGCCATCGGTATCTCCCTGCTTTATAAGAACTCTTGCCATTCCTTTATAATGATTGGGATTTTCAGGGTCTAACGCAATTAACTCTCTATAAAACTTACTCGCCCTTCTCCATTTTTCTGCATTTTCAAAAGTTTGAGCAATCCCTTCTAGCGCTTCTGTATCATTTGGGTTCAAATCGTAGGCTGACATAAAACTATCTTCAGCATCTTGGAAATTATTTAACTGCATATTAAGCACACCTAGATTAAAAAATAAATTTGCTTTTAGCTTTTTTTCTGTTTCTGTTTTAATTGCTTCCTCAAAGGTTTCTACAGATTTTTCTGTATCTCCAAGGTCATAATAAAGTCCGGCAAGCATTGTGATTGCAGTACTATTTGAAGGTTCAATTTCAGTAGCTTTTTCAATGTATTTGAGAGAGCCTTCCTTATCACCACTAAATGAAAGAATCTGGCCTAAAGCCATATTTGGTTGAAATTCATTTGGCATCAGTTCAACCGCTTTTTTACCAATTTCAATAGCTTTATCATTATTACCTAATTCATAATAACTAGTAGATAGTATTGA
>JAAZYT010000158.1 GCA_014239505.1 Fidelibacterota bacterium
GATTCAGTTACAAAATCTAAATTTGATAATAAGTATGGTTGCCAAGAATCGTTAGTCGATGCAATAAGAAGATCTACTGATATTATGATGGCAGGAAAAGTTGCAGTTGTTGCTGGTTATGGAGATGTGGGAAAAGGCTCATCTGCATCATTAAGAGGCGCTGGAGCAAGAGTTATTATTACTGAAATAGATCCAATATGTGCACTTCAAGCTTCTATGGATGGTTTTGCAGTTAAAACAATGGAAACAGCTATTCCTCAAGCAGATATTATTGTAACTGCTACTGGTAATAAAGATATTGTTCAAAGTCGTCATTTTGAAGCAATGAGAGATAAAGCTATTCTTTGCAACATTGGACATTTTGATAATGAAATTGATATGGCTTGGTTAAATGATAATCATGGTCACTCAAAAGATGAGATAAAACCTCAGGTTGACAAATATACTCTTAATGGTAAAGATATTATTGTTCTAGCTGAAGGACGTTTAGTTAACCTTGGTTGTGCAACTGGGCATCCATCTTTTGTAATGAGTAATTCTTTTACCAATCAAACTTTAGCGCAAATTGAATTATGGAAAAACAGTGATAATTATAATAATGAGGTTTACGTTCTACCTAAACATCTTGATGAGAAAGTAGCTATGCTTCATCTTAGTAAATTAGATGTGGAATTAACTGAATTACGAGAGGATCAAGCAGACTATATTGGTGTAACTACAAAAGGTCCTTTTAAAGGTGAAGATTATCGTTATTAACCCATAACTAATAATTTATAAATAAAAAAGAGTATCAATTAATGGTGCTCTTTTTTTTTGTGGTAAAATGCATATATTATTAGTCAATTTCAATGATGTATGCATAACTAGTTGTGCTTAATTAGAATGAAAAAAACTATTAACAAAATCAAAATTAAATTTTTTAGAAAAATCAGTAAGAACCTGATTAGTCTACTTTCATTTTTGACATTAAGTTGTGATTTTCAAAATCCAGCTGCTTTTGAGTTACCCACTTGGTTTTTTGATATGACATTTCCTTTGGTTCAGCAAAAGTATTCGCTTGAAGGAATGGTAGATAATAAACAAATATTTTCGACACCGGATTCTCTAGGAATGCAATTAATGTTTGAAGGCTTACTTCCTAATACATCCATAGGAACTGATATTTTAGAAGTAGAGATTGATCAGAGTATTAAGTATTCTCAACCTGAAGTTGCCTCGCCAATTTTTTCTTATACTTTAGATTTGCCAATTAATATACCTATTCAACTGGGAGGATTCCCATTTAGTATTCCTCCATCTAGTGATCAGACATTGAGTAAAGAGGCGTGGAACAATATAGCTTCACTTACAAAAATTGATACATCGATTCTTATAGAGTTAAAGCCAGGTATTCCTTCTAATCAATTACCAAGCTTTGTTCAATCAGTTGATGGTTTTTTAATTAAAGTTGATGATGGAAGTAATGTAAGTGACTATGAATCAACTTTTAAGAATAATGGTTTACCAACTAGTTTAACAGGTATCGCATCAATATTAATTACTGATATTTCAAATCCTCCAGATACATTAGCAAACCATTCACAATCTACTGTAGTAAAAGATGCTATTTTTAATTCAAAAACTTCTTTAAGTCAGAAAAATATAGGAAATGCAATTAGAATAGATATTAACCTTGGAGTTGCGAGC
>JAAZYT010000120.1 GCA_014239505.1 Fidelibacterota bacterium
CCACCTAAATCATGTGATGTGAAAGTAACATTTACTTTACACCAACCAATAATTAGATCAGGATGATGATTATTTTTCTCAGCAATTTTAGCTAATACATTAACAAAATCAATCCCACTCATATAATCATCAAAATGGAATTCTTTAATTATACAATTATCTACAAATACCCATTCTTCCATTAAATCTAGATTAGACTGAATTTCAGAATCAGTAAGCAAACCCATAAGTTCCTCCTCCTATTTTGGAATTGCTGGAAGTAATTTACGAAAAGCTACACGTAACCAAATAACTGAAATCATCGTAGCCATTAATCCAGAAATAACCATAGCATACCAAATCCATTCAATTGGTTTATTTAAAATATTAGTAAAATAATATGCTAATGGGCCTGCAACTCCAATAACACGAATAATAGTAATAATTAATGAAGGCATACCTAATCCTATGCCTTGAAGTATCCGTCCTATTGATAAACCAATGGCAATAAAAGGAAAAATAATTGATATATTCCTTAAATATCCAATAGAAATAGATTTTATACTTGATTCTGTTGTAAATAAAGCTACTACATTTGGTGCAAAGGTATAAAGAATTACCGCGCCAATGCTTGTTATTATTACTGCACGAGAAATACCGTATTTTGTTATAAATTTAATTTTCTCAGTTTCATTAGCTCCATAGAACATCCCAACCATTGTTGTCAAAGCTGATGCGATTCCCATTATAGGTAAAAATACAATCATATCTATTCTACCGCCAATTTGATATGCCGCAACTGCTCCAGTTGAATACGTAACAAGAATTCTATTAAAAAATAATTGTCCTAAAGACATAACAATAAATGACATTGATGATGGAATCCCAACCTTTATAATATCTCCAATAATAAATTTTGATGGCGAAAAATCACTCATTTTAAATCGCACATAGGAATGTTTTTTAATAAATAACATGAATGTAAAAATTATAAAAACAATCATTTGACTAATTGTCGTAGCCCATGCTGCTCCAACAACTCCAAAGTCTAAATAAAAAATAAAAATAGGATCTAAAATGATATTAAAAACAGTTCCTAACCCTGCTAAAATCATAGGAAGTTTCATATCTCCTTCACCGGCAAGTATTGATCGGAAAAAAGCTGATAAAATTCCAAAAGATAATCCATAACAACTAACTTTAAGATAGTTCCAAGCATTAGGTAAAACATTTGGCGTGCAACCCATAAATGTTAATATTTCTTTACCATAGATCAAACCTAAGGCACTAAGTATTATACTTATAAGAACGGCAATAACAATAGAATGCTCTGCTGCATTATCTGCATTAACTTTATCCTCAGATCCTATAAATCTTGCAATGGATGCAGTGACACCACTACCTAAGCCAAAAGATAAACCCATTACTAAAAAAAAGATTGGCATATTAAAAGCCACAGCAGCGATTGCTTCACCGCCAAGTTTCCCAATAAAAAACATATCAACTAAAGAATAAAGTGTTTGGATGCCCATTCCAGCAATAATTGGTATTGCAAGTGTCCACATGGATTTTGATGGGTTATCCAAAAAAGACTGCAGTCTTGAATGCCTTTTATTTTCTTGGGTCATTAGCCTAGAATTTAAAGAAAATTATATAGCTGATTTAGTTAATTATCAATTCTATTTATAAATAGATTCTATTAAAAAGGCCAAATTATAGGAATCAATAATATTGCCAATAGCCAGAATATTATTGATAGTGGCATACCAACTTTAATAAAATCAGAAAATTTATATCCACCTGGACCATATACCATTAAATTGGTTTGGTAACCTACTGGAGTAATAAAAGAAGCTGATGCTGCAAAACATACAGCAAAGATAAACGGTCGTGGATCAATTCCTATTTGATTGGTTACCGCCATAACAATTGGTGTCATAATAATTGCAGTAGCAGTATTTGAGGAAACTTCAGTCAAAATCATTGTTATTAAATAAATTAACCCTAATAAGATATAGGGTTGAATATCAGTTGAAAAACCAACTACAGTATTCGATATCAATTCACCTATAAAAGTGGCCGTACCTGTTGATTCAATTACAATCCCTAGAGGAATAAGAGCTGCAATCAATATTATTACTTGCCAGTGGATTGATTGATAAGCTTCATTTGGAGAAATTATTTTAAACATTAATAGAATAACTGCGCTTATTATAGCTCCTTTTAATATTGGAAGAATACCAAATGCAGCTAAAATAATTGTAGAAATAATTGCAAGAATGCTTACCCACCAATACCTGGACTTAACTAGTTCAGCTTGAACTTCACCCAATAAAATAAAATCACCATTAATCGCTAATTTATCTATTTGTTTTCTTCTACCATAAATTAGTAGAGTATCATAAGTGTGCAAGATAACATGAGCAACTTTTTTTCTAATAATTGAGCCATCACGTCGAATCGCAAGAATAAATGTTCTAAATCTTTTTCTAAAATTACTTTGCATTAAAGTTTTACCAATAATGTCTGACTTATCTGTAAGCATACACTCCATTAAAACATTATCTTCTTGCTCTAATTCTTTTTGGGTCAGTTTTTCATCAGTAAGTAGTGAAATTTTTTCAACTTCTTTCATTCGAAGAAAATTTTCTACGGCACCCTTTACAAATAAAATATCACCTGATTGAATAATCTCTTCGCCAACTTTTGTTGATATTAGATGACCCTCTCTCTGTATATCTAAGACCATAACATCATAATTTTGATTTATATTACGTTCACGACAAGTTTTACCAACTAATGGCGAATCATTAGAAATTTTCATTTCGGTTAAATAGCCTGCCATATGGTAACTTTTTGTTAAACTTGAAGTAATTGTTCTTGAAGGAAGAATCAATGGTGCAATCCAAATTATATATGCTAATCCAATAATTAACGGAATCCAACCATAACGTGCAAATTCAAACATACCCAAGGCTTCTCCACCATTATCAATGTAAATAGCATTAACTAAAAGATTAGTAGACGTACCTACTAAAGTAAGCGTCCCACCCATTATAGCAGCATAGCTTAACGGTATTAATAATTTTGATGGACTTATTTTATATTGATGAGCTAACCTTATAGTTACAGGCATAAAAATTGCAACAATAGCTGTATTATTCATTAGTGCACTTGCAATTCCAATAGTCAAAAGATAAACACCCAAACCTAGATTACGTGATCGTGAAACAAGTTTGTTAATTCTAATAATTAAATATTCTAATAAACGAGTTTTTTGTAATGCATGACTAAGTATAAATAACAAACCTATTGTAATAACTGCAGGGTTTGCGAATCCTGATATTGCTTCTTCTGGTGTCAAAAATTTTCCTAATAGTAAAATACTTAAAATAAGTAAAGCAGTTACATCTAGAGGAAATTTTTCAGTAACAAAAAGAGAAAAAGCTAATACGATAAGTGATAGTACAATTAATATTTCAAAACTCATTATAATCTCAATAATAGTTCAAAATTGAATTATATCTGAACTTCATCAATTTGATCAGGATCAAGATGCTCTTCAGCATATTTTAAATAAATTTTATCCTTAACAAATATATCAAAAAGGTCAACATCAATATGTGCATCATTCTTCATAAAACCAAGTATTCTCATCGCTTGGCTTAAAGTTTTACCTTTTTTATATGGTCGATCTTTAGCTGTAAGTGCTTCAAAAATATCTGCAATAGCCATTATTCGAGCTTGTACAGACATTTCATCCTTAGTTAGTCCTTTTGGATAACCTGTGCCATCTAATTTTTCATGATGTCCACCAGCAAATTCAGGAACATTTTTTAGATGTTTTGGATAAGGTAGCTCTTCTAACATATTTATTGTTACTACAATATGATCATTGATTACTTTTCTTTCTTCAGCTGTAAGTGTTCCTCGAGGAATAGTCAAATTATAAACCTCATCTTCAGACAAAAAGTTCTCCATTCTCCCATTAGGTTTCCAACGATAGTTAGAAATAGCATGCACACGATCTTTCTTGTCACCTGACATAAATTCACCACCAATATTAGATTCCTTGATGAATTCTATATCGCTTTTTAATACTCGAATCTTCTTAGAATATTCACTTTTAAGAATTTTTATCTTATTTAATTTTTCGTCTTTTGAAAGTGATGCATCTCGCTCTACTTTTAATTCTCTTTTGAGAGATTTAATCTGTTCATCTCTTTTAAGAGCAGCAAAACGAGTTTCAACTTCATTCACTCTATCATAAATGGTCTCAAGTTTTGTTGATTTATCTACTACAAACTCTGGAGTTGCAACTTTACCACAATCATGAAGCCAAGCTGCAATTTTTAATTCATACATTTCTTTATCAGTGAAAGAAATATCCGCAAAAGGGCCATCAATAGTATCCTGAACTGCTTTTGCTAATAACATAGTTATTTCTGGAACTCGAGCACAATGACCGCCTGTATATGGTGACTTTGCATCAATTGCTGATGCAATAAGTTTAATGAATGATTCAAATAAAGCTTCAAGATCCTTAATTAAATTTTTGTTTGTGATTGCAACCGCAGCCTGACTAGCAAGTGCTTCTACCATCTCTTGAACATCTGATGCAAATGAAATAATTTTTTTTGAATTTTGAGATTGTGCATTCAATAATTGGAGAACACCAATAATTTCATCTTCATGGTTTTTCAATGGAACTGTAAGAAATGATTGTGAATGATAGCCAGTTTTTTCATCAAACATTTTAGTCCCTGAAAAATCAAAACCTTTGGC
>JAAZYT010000161.1 GCA_014239505.1 Fidelibacterota bacterium
AATGAAACAACGACTTGGAATAGCACAAGCTCTCATGGGTAACCCTAAGTTGCTTATTTTAGACGAACCTACAAATGGTCTTGATCCAGAAGGTATGAAAGAAATTAGAGATTTAGTTGGTGAGCTATGTTCGGAAGGGATTACAATATTTATTTCATCACATTTACTGGATGAAGTTCAGAAGATTTGCTCTCATATAGCGATGATAAGCTTAGGTGAACTTATAACTGAAGGTAAAATAGAAGACCTTCTTAGAGATTCAGAAATGTTAATGACAGAAGTACATGTTGATCAAACTGATAAATCAGTAAAACTATTATCAAAGTATGAATGGGTCCATCGTTTTGATATAGAAGAGGGAATATTAAGAGTAAGTATTAGTGCGGACAAAACTTCAGAGCTTGTTCAGGTATTAGTACAAAATGATATATTAGTATCAGCCGTAATTCCTAAAACAAGTTTAGAGGACCTTTACTTATCTAAAGTAGGGATTAAAAGTAAAGTCTAATGTTAAGTTTAATTCATAATGAATTACTGGTTATTACTGGGCGATGGCGTAGTTATATTGGTTTTATTGGTATTTCGATATTGATGCCTCTAATATTATGGGGATTCATGTATGGAGGTGAAAGTTTACAAAGCGATTATACTCGAGGATTTGAAGGATCTTTTATGATTGTTGGTTCTATTGTTAATGCTTTCCTCGCAACATATATCATTATGAATGCACTTTGGATTCACATTCCTTTCTTAATTACTTTAGCTGCAGGTGATGCTGTAGCAGCTGATGGGTCAAATGGTATATTTAGACTTACCTTGATTCGACCAGTTAGCAGGTTAAAAATATTATTATCAAAATTATTAGCTAGTTATATCTATTCTGCAGGTCTTGTTGTTTTTTGTGCTTTTTGGAGTCTGGGGATTGGTTCATTAGTCCTTGGGACAGGTGACTTAATTGTTCTTGACAATGGAATCCTTGTATTAAATGAGGGGCAGGCCTGGATTAGAATGCTGCTTTCATTTTCATTAGCAATTATTGTTATGTGCATGGTTTCGACACTTTGTTTTATGTTTTCTTCTATGGTAAATAATGGCATTGGACCAATTATTGGTGCGATGTTTTTAATCATCGTTGGTTATATAATCATTGCAATTCCATTGGATTTTTTTACAAAAATAGAACCTTATGTTTTTGTGAGTTATTTTAATGTGTGGCTTGATGCATTTAAAGATCCAATACCATGGTTACTAATTGGTAAAAAACTAAGTGTTCTCATTACCTATAGTTTAATTTTCTTTGGAATTTCTGCCTTTGTTTTTTTAAATAAAGATATAAAATCATGAAAAGATATTATTTTATTATCATTATTATTTTATTTTTACCAATTACAGCTCAGAACACGGAACTCTTAGAAATACAAAAAAAAATTATTAAAGAATTTTCAAAGATTGATGATTATAAAGTAGATATTAACGTAAAAATTAATATGACAGGTTTTAGAATGCCGAAAAAGAAAATTAAAATGTTCTTTAAAAAACCCAATAAATTAAATATTAAAACTAAAGGTTTTGCTATTATTCCAAAAAATGGAATTAATAACAACCCAAATGATTTATTTGAAATGTTTAATTATGATAATATTAATGTCAATCGCACTATACGGAACAATAAGCAATTTTATTTTATATCAGGAAGTGTTAATCCTGATTCTTTAGATATACCAATTGCAAATTATCAATCGGAAAAACCTAATCTAAATATGAACTTGCTGATTGATGCAAAAGAATGGATTATAACAGAAGTTGAAATTTTTTTGGATTCAGAAAAATTTTTATCAATAAAAACAGACTATATTAACATTAATAATATAATGGTTCCTGAAGAAACAAAATTAATTATAGGAATTAAAGAGATTAGTAGAATAAAAAATAACTTTAATAATGAAATTGTATTTAACTCTGATAATGATTTAGCTAAAGCTAGTGGTCTAAGTTTTAATAATGATGAGTTCAAAGGTGAAATAACCATGAATTTTTCAAATTATGTGATTAATCAAGGTATTGATGATAAAGTTTTCATTAATAATTAAATAAATGCCTAAAAGAAAAGATATAGAATCAATTTTAATTATTGGTGCTGGACCTATTATTATTGGCCAAGCCTGTGAGTTTGACTACTCGGGAACACAGGCAACTCGAGCACTAAAAGAAGAAGGGTATAGAGTTATTCTTGTAAATTCTAATCCTGCTACTATTATGACAGATCCAGAGCTTGCTGATGCAACATACATTGAGCCAATTACACCTGAATATGTTGAAGCAATTATTCAAAAAGAAAAACCCGATGCTATCCTCCCAACGGTTGGTGGGCAAACGGCTCTCAATATTGCAATTGCTCTTCATAAAGAAGGTATTCTAGAAAAATATGATGTCAAATTAATAGGTGCTCAGGTTGATGCTATAGATAAAGCTGAAGATAGAGAGCGCTTTAAAGAAGCAATGGACGCCGTTGGTATTGAGACTGCTCAAGGTGGCTTTGTAAATACTTGGAAAGAAGCTGAAGCTTTACTCACAAGTATGAGTTTCCCAATTATAATAAGACCTTCATTTACCATGGGTGGTACCGGAGGTTCTGTTGCATACAATTTCGATGAATTTCAAAAATTAATTGAGAATGGTTTATCTGCGAGCCCAATTACAGAAGTATTAGTTGAAGAATCACTGCTTGGTTGGAAAGAATTTGAACTTGAGGTAATTCGTGATAAAGCTGACAATGTAATAATTATTTGTTCTATAGAAAATATAGACCCAATGGGAGTTCATACTGGAGATTCGGTTACTATTGCACCCGCAATGACTTTATCAGATAAAGAGTTTCAACAAATGCGAAATTGGGCAATAAAATGTTTAAGAACTATAGGTGTTGAGACTGGCGGATCAAATGTCCAGTTTGCTGTAAACCCTGACAATGGTCGTATGATTATTATTGAAATGAATCCTCGAGTTAGTCGATCATCAGCTCTTGCATCCAAAGCTACTGGATTTCCTATTGCAAAAGTAGCTGCAAAGTTAGCGGTTGGATTTACATTAGATGAAATTCCTAATGATATTACAGGAAAAACATTAGCTGCTTTTGAGCCCACAATTGATTATATAATTACAAAAGTACCACGATTTGATTTTGAAAAATTTCCTTCTGCCTCTGGTCATTTAGGTGTTCAAATGCAGAGTGTTGGAGAGGTAATGTCAATTGGTAGAACATTTCGAGAATCACTTCAAAAAGCCTATAGGTCTTTAGAAGTAGGTCTTGATGGTTTAGAGTCAAAACCTGTTGCTAAAGGTGATCCTGATTTAAATCGAGCAAGGTCATTGGATATGTCTACTTTAAGATATGGTACTGCTTTTAGACTTTTAAAAGTTAGGCAGGCTTTTTTAGAGGGTCAATCAATTGAAGATATATTTAATATCACAAAAATAGACCCATGGTTTTTAAATCAAATTAAAATGTTAGCTGAATCAAGTAATAATTCAGAACTACTTGAATTAAAGCAACAAGGTTTTTCAGATAAGCAAATAGGTAGAATTAAAGGAAAAACCGAAATAGAGATTAGAAAGCTACGCAAGCAACAATCTATTCTTCCTTCATTTAAAGTTGTTGATACATGTGCTGCAGAATTTGAAGCAGAAACACCTTATTGTTACTCAACTTATGATGATGAAAATGAAATAGAACCTTTGGAAGGTAAAAAAATTATTATCCTTGGTGGAGGTCCTAATAGAATTGGTCAAGGAATTGAATTTGATTACTGCTGTGTTCAAGCTGTCTTTGGTTTGAGAGACCAAGGCTTAAAGACTATAATGGTTAATTGCAATCCTGAGACGGTGAGTACAGATTTTGATTTAGTAGACCGATTATATTTTGAGCCAGTCACATTTGAAGATGTCCTTAATATAGTTGAATTTGAAAAGCCCGATGGAGTATTAGTACAGTTTGGAGGACAAACTCCACTAAAGATTGCGAATGATTTAGCAAATGCTGGAGTCCCTATAATTGGAACTTCACCAAAAGATATTGACTTAGCTGAAGATCGAGAAAAATTTGGAAAAATTTTAGATAAACTTAATGTTACCTGTCCTCAATTTGGGACAGGGAGAACACTTGATGAAGTGATTTCAGTAGCTGAAAAAATTGGATTTCCCGTTTTGGCTAGGCCAAGTTATGTATTAGGTGGTCGAGCAATGGAAATAGTTTATTCTAAGGATCAACTAGTTAACTATATCTCAAGAAATGCAGATGTTACTGAAGGTCACCCAATTCTGATTGATCAGTTTTTAGAAGATGCGTTTGAATTTGATGTTGATGCGTTAAGTGATGGAATAGAAGTTCATATTGGTGCAATTATGCAACATATTGAAGAAGCTGGTATACATTCAGGTGATTCAGCTTGTGTATTGCCACCTTATCGTATTACGACTGAAGCAATGGATGAAATTATAAGGATAACTAAATCTTTAGCTTTAGAATTAAATGTCATAGGGTTAATTAATTTGCAATTTGCCTACAAAGATGGCACAGTTTATGTTTTAGAAGTAAATCCTAGGGCAAGTCGCACAGTCCCTTTTGTTAGCAAAGCTACAAATACTCCACTTGCTAGAATTGCTTCACAAATTGCTACAGGAAAATCATTGGCAGATTTTGATTTAAATCAATGGGATAGTATGAATCACGTATCTGTAAAAGAAGCAGTCCTTCCCTTTAATAAATTTCCTGAGGAATCTGTTTTTTTAAGTCCGGAGATGAAATCAACAGGCGAAGTAATGGGCATATCTAATACAATGGGGGAATCTTTTAGACGAGCTTCTATTAGCGCAGGGAATACTATACCTAAATCTGGAAAAGTTTTTATTTCGGTTAATGATGCTGATAAACTTGATATAATTCGTACAGCTAGAGATTTAACTGAACTTGGATTTGATATTATTGCAACTATAGGTACTACTAAAGAATTGAAACGTAATGGGATTAAGGTTAATTCAGTATTTAAAGTAGGTGAAGGCAGGCCAAATGTAGTAGATAGTATAAAAAATGATGAAATAAGTTTAGTTATCAATACTCCAATGGGAGCAACCGCAAGATATGATGAAGAATCAATTGGAAGAGCATGTATAAAAAAAGGGATTCAAGTCATAACCACTCTTTCTGGTGCGGAAGCTGCAGTAAGAGCTATTCGTTTAAATGGTCGAGAGATTAAAGTAAAGTCTATTCAGGAATACCATAGCTAATAATCTATCGAAGAGCGGTAAGTAATTTTTTGAACCCCTCTAAATAACTTAATTTTTTTAATCCAAAATATTGAGCGATGCATGCATCTTTAATCACAGATTTTTTTCTAAAATCTTCACGTGAATAGATATCACTTAAATGCACTTCTACTGTAGGGATATTTACAGTTGTAATAGCATCTCTAATAGCATAAGAATAATGGGTAAAAGCACCTGGGTTAATAATGATTCCATCAGCATTATCAATGGCTTTATGAATATGATCTATAATTTCACCTTCATGATTTGACTGAAACCATAAAAAAGAATGTCCTTCTGTATTGTCATGAGCGTTTAACCATTTTTCAATATCTAATAGTGTATCATCACCATATAGTTTTGGATTGCGGATACCAAGTAAATTTAAGTTTGGACCGTTTATAATAAAGAAGTTCAATTTAGGACCTTTAATGATTCTAGAATTAAGTCTTCATCAACTTTTGTTGTAGTTTTAGCATTTCCTATATTATCCAAAACAACAAAATTTAATTTACCTTTTTCACCTTTTTTATCATTCTTAATAAATGGTAATAAATCATTAGCGTTAATATGTGGTAATTGAGGTAGTGGCAAATTATCAATTGTACTTAATAAGGTTAATAATTCGTCTTTTGTAATTAAGTTTAGCCTCTCTGATATATATCCAGAACATTTCATGCCAAAAGCAACAGCTTCGCCATGTCTAATCTTACCATAGCCAAGATGTGATTCTAGTGCATGGCCAATCGTATGCCCAAAATTTAGTATTCTTCTAATACCATTTTCGTTTTCATCCTCAGATACAATTTGAGCTTTGATTTTACAAGAGGTATAGATGGCACGATCAAAAGGAAAATTATTTATATCATTTAGCCATGATCTTACTTCAACTAGAAATTTTTTGTCCCAAATTGCTCCATATTTAATTATTTCACCTATACCAGCATTAACTTCTTCTTTTGGTAGCGACTCCAAAAGTGCAGGGTCAATTAGAACTCTTTTTGGTTGATAAATAGCACCAACTAAGTTTTTACCTTGTGATACGTTAATACCAGTTTTCCCACCAATCGATGAATCTACCATAGCAAGAAGTGTTGTGGGCATTTGAAAATAATCAATTCCTCGCATAAAGGATGAAGCAACAAAACCGCCAACGTCTCCAACAACTCCTCCTCCTAAGCATATTATAGATGACTTTCGATCGCAACCATATTCAATCATTTGACTAATTATTCGACTATATTCATTTATACTTTTAGCTGCTTCACCATTTGGAAGTGTAATAAAATCAATATCAAATTTATTATTTTTCAATTCTTTCAAAAAATCAAATCCAAAAAATTCCATTAAGTTATGTTGGGAAATAATTATCCATTTTTGTCCGTTATTATGTTCATTTAGTACCAAAGGACATTTTTTAATCATACCAGGCATAATATCAATTGAATAAGATCGATTACCTAAATTAACTTGAAATGATTTCATTAGTTTAAACTCTCAATAATTTGATTACTTAATTTTTCTGGATTAAAATCATTGGCATTAATTGTTATTTCTGCAGTCTCATAATAGTAATTCTTTCTCTGACTCCATATTTTTATCAGTTCTTCTTCTATATTTTTATTATTCAGAAGTGGTCGATCTATTTTTGAATGTAAACGATTTTTTAAACTTGAAATTGATGCTTTAAGGAAAATAGCCTTACCATTAGAAGAAATATTTTTTCTATTACGTTGATCTAAAATAATTCCACCGCCACACGCAACTACTATGTTTGATTTTTTTATTTCTAATAAAGCATTTGCTTCTAACTCTCTAAAGTAATTTTCACCTTTTTCTTTAAATATTTTTTTAATAGACATTTTATTTTTTACTTCAATATAATGATCTAAATCTAAAAAAGGAGCATGTAGTTTTTTTGCCAATAATTTGCCAACTGTAGATTTACCTGAGCCCATCATTCCAATTAAATAATAATTCATTAATATTTAGCAGTGCTTTTCATATGTGCTTTTAGTTGACTCATTGAATCTCCACCAAATTTCTCTAGTATTGCATCTGCAATAACAAAACACAGCATACTTTCAGCAATTATGGATGCAGCGGGGACAGCACAAGAATCAGTTCGTTCTTTATGCGCTTCTTTACTTTCAATTGAACTTATATCAACAGATCTAAGTGGCTTAATTAATGTTGGAATAGGTTTCATTGCTAAACGTATTAGAAGTGGTTGAGCATTGCTCATCCCACCTTCAATACCCCCAGCATTATTTGTATATCGAGTAAACTTTTTTCCATCATGCCCAATTTCATCATGTATTTCACTTCCAAACTTTTCTGTTTCACTAAAACCTTCACCTATTTCAATTCCTTTAAAAGCATTTACGCTCATCATCATTGCTGTAATCCTCGCTTGCAGTTTACGGTCCCATTGTGTGTAACTGCCTAGACCATAAGGTAATCCACTAGCGATAACTTCAAATATACCTCCAACTGAGTCACCCGCTTTCTTTGCAATATCAATAGTTTCAATCATTTTAGTTTCTGATTTTTTACCTAGACATCTTACGGGTGATAAATCAACAGTCTGGCTCAATTCATTTGGACTAAGATCTATTGGAAAACTACTTTCATCTTTGATATTATGAATCTGTACAACACGACTCCCAATTTGAATATCAATATCTTCTAAAAGTTTTCTACATAATGACCCAAGAGCTACTCTCATAGTAGTCTCTCTAGCACTTGATCGTTCAAGTACATTTCTAATATCATCAAAGCCATATTTTTGAATTCCAGCTAGATCTGCATGCCCAGGGCGAGGAAGCGTAACTTTACGAATTTCTTCTTCTATAGGTGCAACTGACATCTTTTTTGTCCAGTTTTCCCAATCTTTGTTTTTAACAATAAGGCCGACTGGGGAACCGAGTGTCTTGCCATGTCTTACCCCACAATATATATCAGCATGGTCTTTTTCAATTTTCATTCTACCACCTCGTCCATGCCCCATTTGTCTTCGCAATAAATGTGAATCAATATAATTTTCAGACACGTCTAAACCTGCTGGTAGACCATCTAATATCCCTAGGAGTCCTTGTCCATGTGATTCGCCTGCAGTTAGAAATTTGAGTTGTTTTAACATAATTCTGATTTTAATACCTTTTTTACTTTTTCTAATTCAATTTTTTCTGAAATTTTTTCACCCATCCATAGTTCAATTGAAGCTATTCCTTGCCAAATAAACATATCTAAACCACTTATTGTCTTAGCTCCAATTTCTTTTCCATATTTTAACCATTTTGTTTCAAGTGGATTATAAACTGTTTCAATTAGAGTCGATTGATTATTTATTTCTATGTCAGGCATGGAATTTATTTTAGGCCACATTCCAAGAGGAGTACAATTAATTATTATATTAGGATTTTCATTTAAATTATTGGTTGGGTGAAGAGAATCAATCCATTCTAATAGTTTTTGTTTTGATTTAATTGTTCTATTTTTTATTGAAATAGACTTAATTCCTTTTCTTATCAATCCATATGCAATTGCTCTTGCGACTCCACCGGCACCGATGATGACACAGCTTTTATTATTTATAGATAAATCATTATTGCTAATTGTTTTAAGAAAACCAATCCAATCTGTATTATACCCTTTACTTTTATAAACACAATTAACTGCGCCAATTGTTTTTGCAGAAGGATCAAGAGATTTTAAAAAAGGTATTATAGTTTTCTTATGAGGAATAGTAACATTAAAACCATTTAATTTATTTGTATTAACAAAGTGATCTAATTGATCTCTAGTAACCTTTTTTTTATCATAAGAGGCACTTATATTTAGTTGATTGTAAATCTCCTGATGTAGAATAGGACTTAAACTATGTTCAATTGGGTAACCGATAACTCCAAATTGCTTCATTTCTTAAGTCTTTCTAATTCTTGGTAAAATTTTGGAAATGAAATTGAAACACAGTCCGGGTTATCTAGCTCTATCTCTTCTTTAGAAATCAGTCCAGCAATAGCAAAGGTCATAGCGATACGATGATCACCATATGTTTTAATCTTCGTGGCTTTTAAAGGAGTTGGGCCTTTAATAATAAACCCATCATCAAGCTCTTTAATATTAGCGCCCATATTGATTAGGTTTTTGCAAATAGCTTTTATTCTATCACATTCTTTAAACCTTAACTCTTCCGCATCTCGAACTTTAGTTGTACCATTTGCTTGCGTAGCTAATAACGCAATTAAAGGTAATTCATCTATTAATCCTGGCACATCAGTTTTGGAAATATTAACACTTTTTAAATTACTTGAAACTATCGTTAGACTTCCAATTTGTTCTCCAAAAGTAATTTTCTCATTCAAATAAGATAATTTTGCACCCATTTTTTCAATTATTTTATAAAAACCAATTCGAGTAGGATTTAATAAAATATTTTTAATGGAAATTGATGAGTTAGGTAAAAGTATTGCAGCAGTAGAAAAGAATGAAGAAGTAGAAGGATCTCCTGGAACATTAAAATTAATTAATGATGATAAGGAAGATTTTGAAATCGTATTTGTTAAGTTATTTGTTGAAAGTGTTGCTCCTAATTTTTTGAGCATTATTTCTGTATGGTTTCTTGACAAAATGCTTTCTGTAGTTGAAGTTTCTCCATTTGCTTCAATTCCAGCTAACAGAATTGCAGATTTTATTTGCGCACTAGGAATTAATGAATTATGTGAGATACCATTTAAATCACTTTTAAAAATTGATATGGGTAGCTTTCCATCATTGCTATTTGATTTTAATCCCATTTTAGTCAATGGATCTAAAATTCTATCCATAGGCCTAGATGAAAGTGATTGA
>JAAZYT010000163.1 GCA_014239505.1 Fidelibacterota bacterium
CGGTGACCTTGGGCCATGCGCGCCAGGATGGCGCTAGCCTATGCAAATATTACTATTGAATTAAGAGAAATTCTTTTGTCAGATCGCCCGGATGAACTTTATGTTGCATCTTCAAAAGGAACTGTTCCAGTACTACAATTTTCAGATGGATCAGTTATTGATGAAAGTTTTGATATTATGAAATGGTGTCTTGAACAAGTTAAGACTGATTGGTTGGATATTAATTTTGGAGATCAATTATCGGTAATTAAAGTAAATGATGAAGATTTTAAGTCATGGTTAAATAAATATAAATATCATCAACGCCATCCAGAACAGTCTATTGATTTCTATCAAGAAAAATGTGTTAAAATATTATTAGAACATGAAGAGACACTTTCTAATAAATTATTTTTATTTGGAGAAAAACCTCAAGTTGCTGATGTAGCTATTTTTCCTTTGGTTAGGCAGTTTGCTCATGTAGACTTATCTTTTTTTACAAAAAAATTACCCCATTTAAACCGCTGGCTTGAAACATGGAAAGAATCAAAGTTATTCCAATCAATTATGAAAAAATATGATAAATGGGAGCCAAACCAAACTCCACTTATTGTGACTTTCAATAATGAGTAATTGAAATGAAAAAAGAAATATTATATAATAAAAAAAGTCGAGAGATATTATTAAAAGAACTTCAAAATGAGTCTTTTAAAAGAATTACCTGTTCATTTTACCGTTATACAACTATTAAAGAATTAGAAAAATTTAGAGATACTCTTTACAGAGAATGGTCAACATTAAAAATTTATGGAAGAATTTATATAGCTGAAGAAGGTATTAATGCACAACTTAGTTGCCCTGAACAGAATTGGGAATTATTTAAAAATAATTTACAATCCCATAATTCCTTAAAAGAAATTCTAGTTAAGGTTGCCCTTGAAGAAGGTGAGTCTTTTTATAAGTTAACAATTAAAATAAAAGATGAGATTGTAGCTTATGGTATAGATAAAAATGAATATGATATGGATATTACAGGCCATCATCTATCAGCTAAAAATTTTAATGAAAAGTTAAAAGATAAAAATTCATTAGTTGTAGATATGAGGAATTATTATGAGAGTGAAGTCGGCCATTTTGATAATGCTATCATTCCAGATGTTGATACTTCACGTGATTTACTCCCCGAAGTAAAAAACCTCCTGAAAGGCCATGAAAAAGATGAGGTCCTTTTATATTGTACTGGAGGTATTCGATGTGAAAAAGCAAGTTCTTATCTAATTAAAAGTGGGTTTCAAAATGTTAATCAATTAAAGGGCGGGATTATTCAGTATTCACATGATATTAAAAAGGAAGGTTTGAATTCAAAATTTATTGGTAAAAACTTTGTATTTGATGCTCGTCTAAGTGAACGTGTAACAGAAGATATATTGAGTTTTTGTCACCAGTGTGGTGAGCCAGCAGATCAACATCTAGATTGTGGAAATGATGCCTGCCATATTTTATTCATCCAATGTGAAAAGTGTAATTTGAAATATTCTGGATGCTGTTCAACGGATTGCCAAGATTTTGCAAGTTTACCAATTGAAGAGCAGCGAGTGTTAAGAAAAGATCCTAAAAAAATTGTTTCAAAAGCACGGTATTCTAGTCGAGTAAAACCTAAGTTAAATAAATCAGATTATTTGTAATTGGTATACCATAGAGGTTGACGATAGTAATTACGTATTGGTCGACCTACAATAGCTGTATAGATCCATCCTGCAACCCAAAACGTGATTATTGCTGGAAGTATAATATTCAATAGAATTGAAAATAATCCCATAACTATTGTAAATGCAAATGGCAGTATTATAGCCAGACTTACATAAGGATGCTTCAGCATAAATTGTTGAATTTTATTCATTTTTTACCTTTTTCTTTTATTATTTGCAATAATCATGCAATTATCAATTCTATGTCAAAATTTAATTTAAATATGACTAAGTGACATATTTGTTGATAAATATAATTAGTTAGAGTTTGTATTTTATTTTATCTGCTTCTAATTTACTTTCTTTACCCCTATAAGCAATTCGATTTGAGGAGGTCGATAATGAAAATAAAATTTAATCTCGTAATGTTTCTTTTTTTAATTGTTAATGGTTGTACTAATTCAACTGCTGTAAAAACTAGTGAACCTGAAATTGATTTAGTATCAACTTTTGATGTTTCTCTAGATATGGAAAATCAAAAAAACTTGGAATCTCAATTTGATTCTGTTCTTGATCCACAAAATTTAGATAAATGGATGAAACATATGTCATCTAAACCACATCATGTTGGTTCTCCTTGGAGTAAGCAAAATGCTGAGTATATTGCTAAGCATTTAAAATCTTGGGGATTTGAAACTGAGATTACAACATTTGATGTTTTAGTTCCTTTTCCTAAAATAATGAATCTAGAATTAATCGAGCCAAATAAAGTTACTCTAAAATTAAATGAGCCAGCTCTTAAAGAAGATGCTACTTCAAGTATTAAAAAAGATCTTCTACCAGGATATAATGCTTTTTCTTCCGATGGAAATGTAACAGCCGAACTTGTTTTTGTAAATTATGGAATACCTGGTGACTATGAAGAATTAGCTCGATTAGGAATTGACGTAAAAGGAAAGATTGTATTAGCAAAATATGGAGGATCTTGGAGAGGGATAAAACCAAAAGTAGCACATGAAAATGGAGCAATTGGATGTATTATCTTTTCGGATCCCAAAGATGACGGTTATGTAAGAGGGGATGTCTATCCTAAAGGTCCATATAGAATGGAACATGGAATTCAACGTGGTTCTGTTTTAGATATGCCAATGTACCCCGGTGATCCATTAACTCCAGGATATGGTGCAACTAAAGATGCAAAGAGACTCGCGATTGAGGATGCACCAACAATCATGAAAATTCCCGTAATGCCTATTTCTTATGCTGATGCCTTACCTTTATTGAAAGCTCTAGAAGGTCCGGTCGCCCCAGATAATTGGAAAGGTGGGTTGCCAGTAACATATCATGTTGGTCCAGGACCTGCAAAGGTGAATTTACATCTTGAATTTGAATGGAAATTGCGTACAGCGTATAACCCAGTTGGCCGAATTAAAGGTTCGGTATATCCCAACGAATGGATTATGAGAGGAAATCATCACGATGGCTGGGCTCAAGGTGCTGCAGACCCAATTAGTGGTATGGTTTCACTTATGGAAGAAGCTAGAGCCATTGGAGAACTTCTTAAAACCGGTTGGAAGCCTAAACGTACATTAATATATGCAGGTTGGGATGCTGAAGAACCTGCTTTATTAGGATCTACTGAATGGGTTGAACATAATCGTGATGAAATTCGTGAAAAAATGGTTGCCTATATTAATACAGATGGGACTGGAGTTGGTTTCTTAGGTGTTGGTGGTTCTCATTCATTAGAAAAATTTGTAAATGAAGTTTCTGCTGAAGTTTTGGACCCAGTTCAAAATATTTCTTTGCAGGAGAGAAATCGTGCCCGTCTAAGAGTCAATGGTAATAAAGATGCTGAACGTAAAGATTTACGAATTTATCCTCTTGGGGCTGGATCTGATTATACAGCATTTATTCATCATGCTGGCGTTCCTTCTTTAAACCTTGGATTTGGTGGTGAAAGTGGAGGAGGCTCTTATCACTCAATTTTTGATTCATATGATCATTACAAACGTTTTAGTGATGGCGATTATAAATATGGAACAACATTAGCTAAAGTAAATGGACGATTAGTCCTTAGACTATCTGAATCAGATATACTTCCATTTAGATTTACAAATATGGTTGATAACATTGCTACATTTATTGAGAGTAATAAAAAGTTAGCTGAGGATGTTACAAAAAAAACAGATGAACGAAATAACCTATTGGACTTAAAAGCATTTACAATTGCAGGGAACCCTAAAAAAACTTATTTACCTCCCCAAAGGTTGGATGAAGTGCCAAGTTTTGATTTCAGTTCTTTAGATGCAGCTTTTGTTAGATTAAATGCAAGTGCATGGAATTACGAAAAAGCACTTTCAAAGTTGCAAAAAGGCTCTCTATCTGCAGCAAAAAAATCTGAAATAAATAATATCTTAAAAAATGTTGATCAAGCGATGGTAAGTGATGGGGGCTTGCCTAGGCGTGATTGGTTTAAGAACATGATATATGCGCCAGGCTTTTATACTGGATACGGTGTTAAAACTTTGCCTGGTATTCGTGAAGGCTTAGAACAAAGAAATTGGAATGAAGTTGATACTTATATTCAAGAAGTTGCAAAAGCGTTAGATCGAGCGGCAGCGAAAATTAATATGGCATCCAATATTTTAAGTAGGTAAATAATGAAGGATATATATTGAGGAAAACTTATAAGGTAATATTTTTTACAACTTTTTTAAGTATAGCTTTTTCTGTTGAACAACCAAAATCTATAAACGCGACTAAAACTTGGGTCAACAGAAATGGCCATAAGATAATAAAAGATTTCGTAAAGCTTTTATCAATACCAAATGTGGCTTCAGATACAGTAAACATTCGAAAAAATGCTGAGTACATCAGTAGCTTATTTGAGAAACGAAATTTTAAGATGAAACTTTTAGAGTTAGAAAAAGCGAACCCTATAATTTATGGTGAATTAAAAACTCCTGGTGCAAAGCGTACTCTATGTTTTTATGTACATTATGATGGACAACCTGTTAATGAAAGTAAATGGGCCCACGAACCTTTTAAACCTATTTTATATGATGGTCCAATAGATGCTGGCGGTAAACCAATAAGAATTCCAAAGAATAATAATGATATAGATCCAGAATGGCGTCTATATGCTCGATCTGCAGGTGATGACAAAGCACCTATCATAACTATCTTAAATGCGATTGATGCTTTAAAGTCTTCAAAAATTGGGATAACCTCAAACATAAAAATATTTTTTGAAGGTGAAGAAGAAGCAGGCTCTACAAATCTAAAAGCGCACTTATCTAACCATAGAGATATTTTAGATGATATTGATATTTGGTTATTCTGCGATGGTCCAATGCATCAAAGTCGTCAACCTCAGTTAGTATTTGGAGTAAGAGGCGTCACTGGAATGGAAATTACAGTATATGGTGCAGCAAGATCTTTACATAGTGGCCATTATGGTAATTGGGCTCCAGTTCCAGGTCAAATTATAGCTAATCTCATCTCATCAATGAAGGATGCAAATGGTAAGGTTTTAGTTAATGGGTTTTATGATACAGTTGAGCCATTATCTGAATTTGAAAGATTAGAATTAAGTAAAATACCAGATGTTGATCAACAATTAAAAAAAGAACTTGGTCTAGTTTATACCGAAGGAGAAGGTAGATCTATAAATGAAAGGCTACTGCTTCCTTCTCTAACTATTAAAGGATTATCCAGTGGGAATGTTGGCAAAAAAGCACGAAATGTAATTCCAAATTCAGCTACAGCTGCTATTGGAGTTCGTTTAGTAAAAGGAAATGAGCCTGAAGATATGTTAGATAAGATTGAAGCTCATATAAAAAGTCAAGGATTTCATATCGTTTATGAGACTCCTGATCTATATACAAGAAGAAATTATTCAAAAATAGTAAGAGTGGATAGAAGAGGATCTGGATATATTGCATCTAGAACTTCAATGGAAGATCCGAATGCAAAATCAATTATAAATGCAGTCAAAGAATATATTGGTGATGATTTAATCC
>JAAZYT010000164.1 GCA_014239505.1 Fidelibacterota bacterium
CAACTCAAATTCATGGCGTTGACCATATCGAAAAGAAAGAGCATAAGGTAAAAACCCACTATCAATTGCAATAGCAAGACAGGTTGCGGAATCCAAGCCACCTGATAATAGAATAACTGCTTTTTTCATTTAAAACTTAATTTTGTAGAAATAATTAAGGTTTTTGGGCAATCATTATAATTTCAATTAAGGCTCCTGGAAATAAAACTGTTTGGACTGCTGCTCTAGCTGGGGGTGCGTTCTTAAAATATTCAGTATAGACTTCATTCATTGCTTTGTAGTCATCCATATCTGCAATAAATACCTGTGATTGCACAACGTCTTCAAAGTTAAAGCCAGCTTCATTTAGTACGGCTCCTAGATTCTCCATTACTCGTATAGTTTGTTCTTTAATTCCACCACTAACAATTTTGCGTGTAGTAGGCTCTAGTGCAATTTGCCCTGCCAAATATAATGTATTATTTACTTGAATTGCTTGCGAGTAGGGTCCGATTGCCGCAGGAGCTTTATCCGTTGAAATAACTTTTTTAGTTTCTACTTGGCCACATGAAGAAATAAACAATGCTAAAACAAAAACCAATTTTTTGTTCATGAACTCACACCATTTTTAATAATGTTTTCCATCGCATCAGAAAATCGATCAATTTCTTCAATAGTTGTATAAACATGAGGTGTTACTCTACAGCCTGTAAACTCATCATGATTGATGGCAACAACAAAAATTCTATATTTATCCCAAAGTTCTTTTGCTACAGCTGAAGTATCAATGCCTTTAATCTCAACGGTTGCTATTGCACAACTTTTTCCAGGCTTTAAACTTGTATGTAATCTAATCCTATCGTTTTTTAATAGTCTTTTGGCCCAACGATCTCTTAAATAGATCAATCTAGCCTCTTTATTCTTACTTCCTATTCCTTGCTGAAAAGTGAGCGCATCTCCAATAGCTATTTTATTAGGGCAAGGGTGCGTCCCAATTTCTTCAAATTTTCTAATATCATCTTTTTTACAGTCACTAGTCCATGCCGCTTGCATTGGCCAAAGGTCAACTATTTTATTTCTACGAACATAAAGCATCCCTGTTCCAAAAGGCGCAGAAAGCCATTTATGTAAACTTGTGGCATAATAGTCACAGCCTAGGTCATCAATATTAAAATCAAAATGTGCAAAAGTGTGTGCGCCATCAACGATGACAGGAATATTATATTTTTTAGCCATCCTAACAACCTTCTTGACAGGGAGTATTTGGCCAGTAATATTTATCATATGACACATTAAAATCATTTTTGTTTTTGGAGTAATATTTTTTTCAAATAATCTTACAATCTCATTTTCATTTTCTGCAGGAATAGGAATTTTAAACTGTTTCATCACTATTCCATCACGACATTCTCTTTGTTTAAATGTTGCGATCATTCTTCCATAATCTTGAGTGGTTGTTAAAACTTCGTCTCCTGCTTTAAGGTCAATCCCATTTTGACAGATTTGAAGTCCTTCGGAAGCATTTCTAGTTATGGCGATTTCTTCAGGGTCGCAATTAAAAAACCTAGCCATTCTTCTCCTAACGGTTTCTTTTTGTGGCTCAAGAATACGCCACATTGAATAAGCAGGAGATGTATTAGAAAAATCTAAATGTCGTTTTAATGCATTCATAACTACAGTAGGAGAAGGGCTTACTCCTCCATTATTTAAATTAATTAAACCTCGATCTGCAGTGTACCCTTGTTGTATTTCTCGCCAGTAAGACTCATCACGTGCAACATCTTTTGGGTTTCCTACTGCAGTTTTAATTTTTGTTATCGCCTTGGCCATTAGAGTTGGATTAGAAATTGCAACTGTTGCTAATGCAGCGGGTTTAGCAAGTGATCCTAAAAACTCTCTTCTGTCAAGATTACCCATAACTCCTCCATATATTGTAAAAAACGTACTTTAAAATACCTTATGTGTTTCAATTTGTCAATTAAGAGCATTAAGAATATTAATTTTCATAGTTACTGTATATGTAAGTTCTATATACTATGAGGACTAAAAAGTAGGAGAGGATATGATAAAAAAATTATTAATAATGTTACCTATCATTGTTTTAGCGATGCAACAAAAAGCAGATGAAGACTCAATCCGATTTATTTTTGAACCCGATTCATTGTTATTGCATGTAGGTGAATCAGCTGAGATTACAATTAAAATGGTAACTAGTAATGGTAAATTAACGGGAACTCCATTTTTAATTTATGGTCAACCAAGAAGATCATTAGAAACCTACCCTCGTATTAGTGATTCAACTGGCTTTGCCAAAGTAAAAGTTAAACCCTATAAACCCGGATCTTTAAAGCTACGAACAAGAAGTATATCCATAAAACGTGAAGATAGAACCTATGGAGAATTAAAAATTAGTGTGCCAAAACCTAAGCTGAAAAAAATTGTATTTAAGATCTCAAATGATAATATTTATGAAGGAACAACTATTAGATTAGAGCCGGTTGTATATGATGAAGCAAATTTAATTAGAGATGATGTATCTGTATTGCTCTCATCTTCCAATTCAAAAGTTGCTAATATTGATGGGATTGGAACTTTAACCACTTTAAAGGCAGGAAAAACAACAATTTCTGCAAGCGTAGACTCCTTATTTACATCTATTGATTTAAAAGTAATTAAGAATCCTGTAAGGTCATTATCGCTTTATTCAGATCAAGATAAAATAAGAACGGGTGATGTTCTTACTTTTAAAGCAGTCGCCTATGATCGTAGAAATAAGGTTGTAGAAAACGCGCCTATTCAATTTTCATATAATGGTAAAGCTGAATATGGTATTGGATTACCTGCTTCAGCGCAAATAATGTCTGATGGTCGTTTTGTTGCTGAAACCAAAGGTATATATTCTATTAAAGCTTCATCTAATGGATATAATGCCCAAAAGACAATTAAAGTTGGTCCTCGAAATGTTGCAAAAGAAGTTGAGTTAATTGGACATGGTTTAATTTCAAATGTTTATACATCTGACCTTTGGATATGGCCAGGAATAGGAGAGCATGAAGGTAAGGATTTTGCAGTAACAGGTACATGGGGAGCAAATGGTGAAGCGTACTTTTGGGATATAAGTGACCCTTCAAATATGAAAATTATTGATACTGTTACTGTAGATGCTCGTACAGTAAATGATGTAAAAATTTCAGAAGATGGAAGAGTAGGCGTGATAAGTAGAGAGGGGGCCTCTAATAGAAAAAATGGATTTGTAATATTAGATGTTTCAGATCCGTATAATGTAGAGATTTTATCTACATTTAATGATGATATGACGGGTGGGGTACATAATACATTCATATACGAAGATCATGTTTTTGCTGTAAACAATGGAAGAAAATATGATATTATTAATATTCAAGATCCTAAGAATCCCTTTCGTGTTGGTGTTTATGAATTAACTACACCGGGTCACAGTATTCATGATGTTTGGGTAGAAGATGGTATAGCCTATTCTTCTAATTGGGCTGATGGAGTTCATGCTGTTGATGTTGGAGGTTTAAAATTCAATGAAAAAAACCAGAAAAAAATAAAATTCAACCCACTTTTATTAAAAGCTGGTCAAGGTAGTCCCTCGAATCCAGTCCATTTGGCTGACATGGTAGATCCAAATGGACATAATCATGCTGCCTTTCCTTTTAAAAGTCAGTCATCTGATAAATTTTATATTGTTGCAGGAGATGAATGGTTTCCATGGAGGTACCCAAATAAACCAAGACCATATCAACCACGAGGAGGGTTTCATTTTTTAGATTTCACTGATACAAATAATCCAAAAGAAGAAGCAATCTACACGATAACTGAAGCTGGTTCTCATAATCATTGGATAAAAGGTGACACTCTTTATGCTGCGTATTACAATGGAGGATTAAGAATAGTCGATATATCTGGAGAATTACTAGGCGACTTATACAAACAGGGGCGAGAGATAGCATTTTTTCAAACAGGGCATCCTGATGGACATATTAAAAACTCTCCAAATGTTTGGGGAACAATACCATATAAGGGCTATATATTTTTCTCAGATATGTACAGTGGACTATATTGTGTCAAGCTAGTTGAAAAAAATAAAGAAAGCACTCCATAATAATCTAATAAGCAAAATTTCGAACTAAAATTATGCTACCTAAAGTAATACTTTAAGCTTTGCAGTAAAATAATTGAAAAATTCAAAGATTCTCTATTGCCTTCCATTTTTTTATGCCGTTATATTAGGGTGCTTCTTTTGATAGGATTCGTTTGGAATACTATTTTAAGAGGTTGGCAAATGAAAAAGTGATAGGGCTCTGGGTTGGCGTTCAGGGCCTTATAATTAAGAAATTAGCCGCAGCATTTTCAGAAAAATTGGAAATTCTGCGGCATTTCTATTTTAGTATGTCAACTATATATTAGTTTTTTGATAATGGGGGCGATCGGTTTCGACGGGATATGCGTCGTGTTAAATTGCATGTCGAGGTCCAGGATCTCGTTAATCACCTGGAAAAACCATAAATGCCGATAACGGCTATATGGCCGCTGCTTAATTAATTAAGTAAGTTGGTCCGTCCTGAAAGTGGTGCGTCTATGGCTACTTTTAAGGGCGTCAAATACATAGACTGGTTCTAATTTATGTCTGAGATATTAGGATAAGAATTAATCAGACTTTGCTTGTAATGGCCACGTCAACAGGGCAGTTATAAGTGAGCTTAAACTGATTGACTAAGCATGTAGGTATTTTTCGGGATTCTATTTCGGACGGGAGTTCAATTCTCCCCGCCTCCACATTATTATAAACGTGTTATAATTGTTTCAACGCCATTAATTACAAATTGAACAGCAATAACCATAAGTATAAGACCCATAATTCTTTGAATGACACGCATTCCTGTAACACCAATCTTTTTACCAACCTGATCACCTGCTCGTAGAATAAAATAAAATATAATCATTGTAATTAGTACAGCTAATAAAAGTGTTCCAAGACTGATTGTAGATGGAGCTTTCCCAGATAAAAGCATTACTCCTGTGATAGCTCCAGGTCCAGCTATTAATGGTATTCCAATAGGACTAATCGCAATTTCATCAGATTCTTTAAATTCTTCAATTTCAGTATCAGTTGACCTTGAACGACCGACTTGAGCCTCGAGCATTCTTAAACCACTTCTAAAAAATAAAATTCCACCCATTATTTGAAATGCTTCTAATGTAATTCCATATAAATTAAATATAATAGATCCTAAAAGAGTAAAAACAAGTAAAGTTATAGTACCTGTAGCAATTCCTTTCTTAGCAATTTTAACCTTTTCTTTTTTGGAAAACCTTTCTGTCATAACAATAAAAATGGGCGCTATTCCTAAAGGATTTATAAGTGTTAATAACGTGGAGAGGCAAAGAATTAAAAATTGAAATTCAACATCTAAGAAGTATTGCATCACATTCTTTCAGGCGCTGTAATGCCTAATATAGTTAATCCATTACGTAAAACAATTTTAACAGCTTGAATAAGAGCAATTCTAGATCTAGTTAAATCTTTGTCTTCGGTAATTACCCTGCAATCAGAATAAAACCGATGGAAATTATTAGCTGTATCATACAAATAAGTTGCTATTGTTTGAGGTTCTAGAGCAGTACGAGAATTTTCAATTACCTGTGGAAATTGTTCAAGCTTTTTTAATAATCGTAGTTCAGATTGATGCGTAAGCAACGATAAATCATAATTATTTAACTTTGGGTTGTCAAGGGCTTCGTAGCGCTTAATTATATTACAAATACGTGCATGTGCATACTGTAAATAAAAAACAGGGTTTTTCTCTGATTGATCTGTTGCAAGATCTAAATCAAAATTCAAATGTGTATTCATACCGCGCATCACAAAAAAATATCGTAGAACATCTGGATTTACTTCTTTAACTAGCTCATCCATAGTAACAAAATTTGCTTTACGTGTTGACATCTTTACTTTTTCACCTGAACGTAATAACGTTACAAATTGATATAAAAGAACATGAATATGATCAGTTTTCATTCCAAGTGCATCAAGCGCAATTAATACATCAGGATATGTATCTGCATGATCTGCTCCAAAAATATCAATTATTAGATTATATCCACGATTTATTTTATCTTGGTGGTATACGGTATCTGGAACTCGATAGGTTGGCTCGCCACTACTTTTTATATATACACGATCTTGTTCTTTGCCTAAAGAAGTTGAACGAAACCAGGTTGCGCCATCTTTTTCGTAAATGAGATCTTTTGATTTCATTTTATTTAAAAATTTGTCAATTTGTCCATTATCATAAAAAGACTTTTCATTTGAAAATTTGTCAAATTTTATTCCAATATTCAGTAAACTATTTTTTATATCTAAAAAAATAGTTTTTTCAGCAAAATCTTTGAATATAGGATCCTTTGTATTTAAAGATTTACCATGTTCTTTGATAATTAACTTTGCAATATCTATAATATATAAGCCTTCATATCCACCTTCAGGAAAATCAGATTCTTTACCAATTAATTCTCTATATCTAAATTCAACAGACTCGCCAAGTATGCGCATTTGTCTACCAGCATCATTAAAATAATATTCTCGTGTAACTTCATACCCATTCCACTCTAAAATATTTGCAACACTATCACCTAAAACTGCATTCCTACCATGGCCAACAGTAAGTGGGCCAGTAGGATTTGCACTAACAAATTCAACATTAGCTTTTTGACCTTTACCATAAAGATTATTACCATAACTCTCATTAGAAAGAATATCCTCAAGAATTTGATAATAGTATGCAACCCCTATTGTAAAATTTATAAAACCTGGGTTTGTAACTGTAATTTTATCTATTATACCATCAGAATGATCTATAACATTACTAATTTTTTCACCAATTTTCATTGGATTCATCTTTAGTTCTTTACTTAAAATAAGTGGAAGGTTTGTAGAAATATCTCCAAAGTCAGGATTCTTAGGAGGTGAAAGTTTAATCTCTTTCTCTGGATACTCCAGAGTTGAAAGAGCGTTAATCAGAGTTTGATTTAATAGAGATAAAATCTTCATCATTATATTCTATTATTGGTGCATCAGCCCAAAGTTTTTCAATATTATAATAGTTTCGCTCAGTTGTTTTAAAAATATGAACAATAACATCGATGTAATCAAGTAACACCCAATTTAATTGTTCGTAACCTTCAATTCGAATAGGTTTATGATCAGTGCTTTTTCTAATAGTATCTGCAATTGCTTTAACTTGAATATCTGTATCTGCTGAGCATATTACAAATTGATCGGTAAAACTTGTAAGGTTCATAACATTAATACTGATTACGTTTTCAGCTTTTTTATCCAAAGCAAAATTAGAAATTTGAGCAGCTAGATCACTTGAAGTGATAGCTTTAGGAGGATTAGAAGGTGACAAATTAATTAGTTATTTAAATAGGCTTGAATGGATGAAATAGATCGAAAATCTTTTCCAATAACTAATGTTATATCGACATCTAGATTAGGGTCAGCAGCTGTAATCACTTGACTTGAATTATTTATATCAAAACCAAGAGCTTCAGCTACATGTTTCATCCCAAAAATATTTTCATTTCGTTGAATAAGCATAGTTTTCTCATAATCAAAATGATCTGCATTCTCAGACCTCACTACATCTACACGAATATTTCGTAATAAATCTGAAAATTTTGCAGCGAGGCCAGGCTCACCACAACCATTTAAAATTTCAATTTGTATATCCATCACTGGATTAGCTTTATAAATTTCTGTTGCTAACTTTGGTGCATCACTCATTGTTGGAAAGGTTATTTCAATTGGTACGCCCGATTGCGTCTGTCGATTTGAAAATGAAAAAATAAATGCAACAAGCAACAAAGAGAGTATCGCTATAGCTGAGTTAACTAAGCCCATTTTTTGAGCTTTACCAGCTGGCGATTTTTTTCTACTAGAAGTAGAAAAAACTTTAAATTTTATTAGACTTTTTAACTTACCCACTAACGAATATTATAAAAGCTATTAAATGGTCTTCTGTAATTATTTTGTGGGTAATTATTCATAGATAATTTTAGAAATAAGTTTTTCATAGGCTTATAATTTAAACTAGCACCATAGTACAACTGCGCTCCATTTAATCCATTATTCGCGTAAGGATTCATTCCACCCATTGGAGAAGCTAAACTGAATTGAGTAGATAACAGAAGATTATCTTTCAACATATAATTCATTTGATTGGTATAAGCGCCCATTGTCATAGATTGATTACCTGCACTCATCATACTAATATCAAAACTATGATTTATATTAAGCCTATTAAAATCAAGGAGCGGAAGATTTCTTGCTTGTGATAAGCCCTGACTGTTAATAGGTATTGTTCTTTCTGGTAAAGAAGAACGAAGTTGGCCTGTGCTAATAGCGGACAGGACTAAAAGTATTGCGATTCTTTTAATAATTGATTTCATATACATACATAAAATACAAATAAAACATAGTAATTGTTCCAGCCAATTTTATTTTAAAATCTTTTATCAATAATAGCCCCACCAATACATTTATTATCAATGTAGAAGACTACTGATTGTCCAGGTGTTATAGCAAACTGAGGCTCGTTAAATATAACTTTGCAATTATTTTTTGATAACTCAGTAATTCTACATGATTGATCATCTTGACGATATCGAATTTTAGCTGAAATATTTTCCAGTGAATTGGTAGGAGCTTCATTGATCCAATGAATTTGATCAGCTTCTAATCCATGATGAAAGAGAGAAGGGTGATCGTGGCCTTGAGCCACAATTAATATATTATTATCTAGGTCTTTATCAGCAACAAACCATGGGGCTTCTTTAAAACCATGTCCACCACCAATTCCAAGGCCTTTTCTCTGACCCATAGTATAGTACATTAGCCCATCATGCTCTCCACAAATCTTTCCATCTATAGTCTGTATAAGTCCGGGTTTCACAGGTATGTATTTTTTTAAAAATTCTTTAAAAAATTGCTGTTCACCTATAAAACAAACACCAGTACTATCTTTTTTTGCATAATTAATTAGTCCAGAATTTTCGGCTATTTTTCTAACTTTAACTTTATCTATATCTCCAATTGGGAATAAACTTTTTGATAGTTCATTTTGACCTAATAAATATAAAAAATAGCTCTGATCTTTATTTTTATCTAGTCCTTTTAATAAGTGAAACTCATCTTCGGATTCATTTATTTGAGCATAATGTCCAGTTGCAATTTTTACAGCACCTAAGTCAAAAGCATAATCTAAAAATGCTTTAAATTTTACTTCACGATTACATAAGACATCAGGATTAGGTGTTCTTCCTCTAGCATATTCATCAATAAAATGTTTAAAAACATTATCCCAATACTCATTTGAAAAGTTTACACTTCTTAAAGGAAGATCTAAATGGTCACAAACAGATAGAGCATCTTTATAATCTTCTTCTGAATTACAATTTTTATCATCACCTTCCCAGTTCTTCATAAAAACACATTCAACATTATAGCCTAGATCTTTAAGAATTTTTGCTGTGACGGAGCTATCTACTCCGCCACTCATTCCAACTATTACGGTGTCAGACATTAGTATACTTGAGCAAAGCATTTACTAATACATTTACATCTTCTAATGTATTGCCACGCCCAAAACTAACTCGAATTGTGGAAGTATTTTGACTTTCAGATATTCCCATTTCCTCAAGGACAAAAGACGGTTTGATAGA
>JAAZYT010000165.1 GCA_014239505.1 Fidelibacterota bacterium
TACTCTGGTGCCAACCTCTACCTAATATCCACTCCCCGGGCTTTGCCTCTGAAACAGCATCGGCTACCATATCTACTAATTCATCATAGTTTGCTACAGTAGAAAGGTCTAGCCGCATTTTTGCATACCCAAGACCCATAAAATGACCGTGCCCTTCAATAAGTCCAGGCGTCATTGTAGATCCTCTTAAATCTAGTGTTTCAGTGTTTTCTGTTCTAAAAGATTCAATTGAATACTTTGAACCTATACCAATTATTTTACCATTTTTTACTGCCACAGCTTCAACAAGCGGATTTAAGTCATTCATAGTATAAATATTGCCATTTTCAATAATCAAATCAGCTTTATTTGACTCACAGCCAAAAAAAACAAAAACTATAACTAATATTTTTGGAATGTAATTTTGCTTCAAAAGCGCCTCCTTCTTTAATACGAACCTTATGAAAGTAATATCTAGAGCATATCACACTCAAACAATACAATCTACAAATTCCATTGTAACACCTTTATTAAGCCACTAATTTCTAATTACAATATTGAAAGTAAAAAATGTCAAAAAGCGTTACACCACAAAGCGAAAATTATAATACTTGGTATACAGATGTAGTTATGAAAGCTGACCTTGCAGATTATGGACCAGTGAAAGGGACAATGGTTGTAAAACCGTATGGCTTTTCTATGTGGGATTTAATTAAAGATACTTTTGATAAAATGATTAAAGAAACCGGTCATGTAAATGCATATTTCCCTTTATTTATTCCAAAATCATTTTTAGCAAAAGAAGCAGAGCATGTAGAAGGGTTTGCTAAAGAGTGTGCAGTTGTAACACACACCAGATTGAAATCAGATAGCAAGAAAGGAATTGTTGTTGATCCAGATTCAAAGCTTGAAGAAGAAGTCATTGTAAGACCAACTTCTGAAACTGTTATATGGTCTATGTATAAAAAATGGATTCAATCATATAGAGATTTACCCTTATTAATAAATCAATGGGCAAATGTAGTGCGCTGGGAGATGCGGACCAGACTTTTTTTAAGAACAACAGAATTTTTATGGCAAGAGGGTCATACTGCTCATGCTACAGCAGAAGAAGCGGAAGAAGAGACGCTACTTATTTTAGAATTATATCGCAAATTAGCTGAGGATTATTTAGCAATGCCTGTTCATACAGGATTTAAATCAGAGTCTGAAAAATTTGCTGGCGCCGATCGAACGTATTGCATCGAAGCTATTATGGGAGATAAACGAGCTCTCCAGGCAGGAACATCACATAATTTGGGGCAAAATTTTGCAAAAGCTTTTGATGTTACCTTCCAAACAAAAGACAATAAAGAACAAATGGTTTATGCAACAAGTTGGGGAATAAGCACACGTTTAGTGGGCGGGGTAATCATGACTCATGGTGATGATAAAGGCTTACGATTGCCACCTAAAATAGCCCCATATCAAGTTGTTGTTGTACCCATTTTTAAGGATAAAGAGGGTCAAAATATTTTTAATAAATACTTAGAATCAGTTTTATTAGAGCTTAGAAATGCTGGAGTTCGTATTCATGAAGATTGGAGAAAAGGAAGTCCAGGATTTAAATTTAATGAATGGGAAATGAAAGGGGTTCCTATTCGCTTAGAAGTAGGGCCAAAAGATATAGAAAAGCATCAAGTTGTTATTGCTAGACGTGATACTGGAGAAAAACAATTTGTAAAGAAAGAAGATATAGTTAGCCTAATCCCAAACTTACTTGACTCAATTCAAAATAATCTTTTTGAACAAGCAAAGCAATTTCGACTTAATAATACTCATACCGTTTCTACATATGCTGATTTCAAGGAAGTAATTAAAAATAAAGGGGGTTTTATTCGTTGTGGTTGGGATGGGACAGCAGAAACAGAAACAGCCATTAAGAATGAAACAAAGGCAACTATTCGTGTTATTCCCTTCGATGAGAATACAAAAGGACTAAATTGCATTTTTTCTGGTAAGCCGGCTAAGCATGAAGTCATTTTTGCTAAAGCTTATTAATGATAAAAAATTCAGTTGGAATTGTTTTAAAACGCTTTCCCTATAGCGAGACGAGTCTTATTGCTAGGTGCTTTGTTAAAGATCTAGGAAAAGTTAGCTTTCTCGTGCATGGTGCACATAGAAAAAAATCTCCAATGAGTGCTTACTTTCAACCGGCAAATTCTTTAAATCTAGTTTTTTACTTCAAAGAAAGTCGAGAGCTTCAAACAATATCTAAAGCATCTTTTAATCATTCCTGGTCAAATATTTCTAAAGATTTAAAAAAAATTTCATATGCTATGGCAATGATTGAATTAACTGATAAATGCCTTACGGACAATGATTCTCATAATAATCTTTATAATGCATTATTAAGTTCCTTAAAAGAGGTTGAAAATTCTAATAATCAGTTAAATCTAACATATTGGCATTATCAATATAGTTTGTTAGCATTTTTAGGTTTTAAGCCAGATTTGAATCAGTCCGAATTAGATTTTGTCCCATTACCAAACCCATTTGAAGGTCCAAATTCAAAAGAAATATTCAATTATTTTGACTTAGGTGAAATAGAAAAAAATAAAATCTTTAAAATAACAGGAAAAGACCGAAAGGTTATTAGCACTTATTTGAACACGTGCCTTGGGATACATTTTGAAGGGGTTAAAAATTTAAAATCTCTCAAAATTCTTAGAGAAATACTTTCAAATTAATATTAGGTTTAACTTGGCATAATAAAATGTGAAACAATTTCACTTATTGAAAATATAAAATTATAAATCTACTAAATTAATATGCGATATCAATTCCAATCAGAATCTAGCAATCTTGCCTTTAAAAGTCGAAACTTTACAGATGCAATAAAGATATTAATATCTATAAATGCGCTTCTATTTTTATTAAGATATATTGCTCAATCACAATTTGATTTAGCCCAAATATTTGGATTGTCTTCTAATAGTGTTTGGCCAATGATTTGGCAGCCATTTACATATATGTTTATTCATGGAGACTTTTTTCATGTTTTTATGAATATGTTTGTTCTTTGGATGTTTGGATCAGAGATGGAGTCAATTTGGGGTAAAAAAGAATTTCTAAAATTTTATTTTATTACCGGTATAGGATCTGGTCTAATATGGCTTGTATTTAATTTTAGTGGTAATGCTGTTTTAATTGGGGCAAGTGGAGCTATCTACGGAATATTATTAGCTTACGGTCTTATGTTCCCCAATAGAAAGGTTTTGATATATTTCCTTTTTCCAGTCAAAGTAAAATATTTTGTAATTTTTCTTGGGTTAATGGCTTTTGTGTCTTCTTTGAGCTATTCTGGATCAAATATTAGTCACCTTACTCATTTATCAGGTATGATGATAGGGTTTGTATATATGAAATCAAAATGGACAATTAAGAGGTTTAGTTTATTATTGAATTCTTATCTTGCTAGCATAAAGTATAAAAAAAGTATAAAAAAAGAAAAGCAACTTGCAAATATTCAAGCAAATGTAGATAAATTATTAGATAAGGTAAGCGAAGTGGGTTTCGATTCTCTTTCTGAAGATGAAAAAGATAAGCTTTTTACTTACAGTAAACATCTAGGAAAGAATATTACAAAAGATTAATAGTCCTTTTTTTTATCAATTACTTTAAAAACCTTCTCACCTTTTTTTGCCATCCTATACTTTTCACGAGCAAGCTCTTCAATATACTTATAATCAGTTTGTAGCTTTAATTTCTCGTTTTCTAATTCAATCTTTTCTTTTCGAAGATTATTAATTTGATTTTGAATTTGAGTTCTTTCCTTTTTTAAGGTATAGAGCTGATAAAGACCATGGTCACCAAAAAAGAAAATGATTATAAGAGATAGTGCGCCAATTATAAGTATTGTTTTAATAACTCTTTTTTGAATATCAGTCTTATAATTTTTTTTAGATTTTCTATTTTTAATCACGATTTACCCAAAATTTGAAAATCTGGATATTTTGCTTTTGTGCCTAACTGTTCTTCAATCCGAAGCAATTGATTATATTTTGCAATTCTATCTGTCCTTGATAAAGAACCGGTTTTAATTTGTCCCATTCCCATCGCTACAGCAAAATCTGCAATGGTAACATCTTCTGTTTCTCCAGATCGATGTGAAATAATAGCCGCATAATTATTTGCTTTTGCTAAATCAATTGCATCTATTGTTTCAGTGACAGATCCAATTTGATTTAGTTTAATTAAAATAGCATTCATTGATTTATTATCAATTGCACGCTGTAGATGTGAAATATTAGTAACAGTCAAATCATCGCCAACAATTTGGCATTTATCTCCAAGTTCTTTTGTTAGGACTTGCCATCCGTCCCAATCATTTTCATCTAATCCATCTTCAATTGATACTATAGGGTATTGATTAACAAGAGATTTTAAAAATTCGATCATGTTTTCTGAAGTATATTTTTTGTTTTCTGAAACTAAATGATATTTACCATTACTATAAAATTCACTAGAGGCAACATCAAGTGCTAAAAATATATCTTTTCCCGAAGTATAAGGGGTTTTCTCAATTGCTTCTAATATTATCTCAATTGCTTCTGCGTTTGACCTTAGATTGGGAGCGAAACCTCCTTCGTCGCCAACAGAGGTATTGAGCCCTTTTTGTTTTAAAACAAATTTTAATTGATGAAAAATCTCTACACCCATTTGAAGTGCAGAAGAAAATGAATTGGCCCCAATTGGGAAAACCATAAATTCTTGAATATCAACATTGTTATCAGCATGACTGCCGCCATTTAAAATGTTCATCATCGGAATAGGTAATGTATTTGCTTTTTCTCCACCTAAATACTTATACAGTGGAATGTTTTTTGAGTGTGCACTTGCGCGAGCTACTGCCATTGAAACACCTAAGATAGCATTAGCACCTAAATTCTTTTTATTGGTTGTCCCATCAAGATCAATCATGATTTGATCAATTGCGCGTTGATCAATTGGGTCAAAGCCTTTTAAGCTATTAGAAATTATTGTATTAACATTCAAAACCGCAGTTTTAACACCCATACCTAAATATCTACTTTTATCACCATCTCTTAGTTCAACAGCTTCATGCTCACCAGTTGATGCTCCAGAGGGAACAATGGCTCGACCTTTAGCTCCATCAATTAATTTAACTTCAACTTCAATGGTTGGATTTCCTCTTGAATCAAGCACTTCACGGGCGAAAATATCTCTTATTTTCATTTTTAAATTATTATTCCTTAATTATTATTAATTAATAATCTCTTGATTTTAGTTATTTTTAAGCACATTCACGAGGAGAAATGACATAAAAAACATACTTAGTCAAAAATTGTTGATTAATTCCAATTTCTGTTTAAATTCAGACAAGTGGAAAAGATAACCACATACACAAAACGCGAAAGAATTGAACCGAGGGGGGCATGGGATACATGCCCCCTTTTTTTGTTCAATTGAACCTAACCAAGGAGGAACCTAATGGCTGATTTTACTTCAACCGTACAGGGTATTGCCAATTCCGTAGTTGGCTTAATTAAAGCACTTATTGTGATGTTTGTATTTGTAAACATCCTTTACTCCACTGGGTTTGATCCCATTGGCGGAATTGTAGATCTAGTTGAATCTTTCCTAGATGGAGGATTCTCAGGTCTCTTGGCCTTGCTAATATTTGTGTCTTTCGCAGGTTAACCAGTAGATTAATGGGGCTCATTTTTGAACCTCTTTCTACTATAATAATCCTAGGAGATAACAAATGAATAAGGCCTTTGAAACCGTAACTGCTTTTATCGGAGATGTAACTAGTCTATTAAAAGGATTAGTTGTCCTCGGCATTGTAGTCGGTATTCTCTTTGACGACTACTTTGGTGTTATTGCAGGTATTGGCGACTTAATGAGCAAATTTGGCGATGCTGGATTTGCAGGCTTACTTGCTTTAATGTTAATAGTTTTTTGGTATAAGAAATAAATACCAAAAGAGTCAGTTGATTAACGCCCCACAGAGATGTGGGGCGTTTTTGTTTATAAAAGAAATAAAACTAATAGAATTTTTTTCTTCAGCTTTATTTAGCATTTATTGTTTATCCTTTAAAGTGGGGATAATTTCTAGCCTATGTTACTAAGATTATTAAGCATTGTATTTAAATTAGCACTTTTATTTACAATTAGTTATGCAGGAACAATACGAGTAGTGAATCGTGTTGATAACTCAATTGATGATATTTTAACTCTTGATAAGCTTAGAGGCACTTATGTGTCAACCATTGATGTTTCAAGAATATTAGCAAAACGAGATCCTTTTATTAATAAAGATCGTGGGAAAATGGTATTATATATTGGAGACCATAGAATAAAAATATCTGCTAATAGTAGTTATTTATTAGTTGATGATCAAGTTTTTCAAATGCCGATGCACACTATTATGACAGATAATGATATTTTTATTCCAGCAGAAGCTTTTTTTAATATAATTAGGCGTGAAGCATTACCAGGCATAAAATATGATTCAAGGAGAATGGTTTTAGATATTGATATAAAAGCATTTACAATTACAAACGTAAATATTTCTCAAAAATCTAATGGGACAATTATAAGAATAAAGACACGAAATTTGTTTCCTGAAGGAAATATCAGCTCATTTTTTCATGAGAATGGATGGTTTTATTTAACTGTTGCAGGAGGCTTAGTTGATACAACTGAAATACGAAGAACAGATACTCGAGGGATTATTAAAAGTGTAGCTGCAGATCAATTAGGTGAATCATCGCAGTTAGCCTTTCAAATGCGAACAAAAGTAGAAAGTCACGAATTATATCAAAGCAAAGATCCCAGTGAAATTGTTATTTCATTAAGGACATCTATTAAAAATAGTTTAGCACAGATGAAAAAAGTAAAAGATCGTTGGAAACTAGATACAGTTGTTCTTGATGCTGGTCATGGAGGAAAAGACCCAGGGACAATGGGAAAAAGAGGAACAAAAGAGAAAGATATTGCGCTTGATATTGTAAAAAGAGTAGGTCTGCTCCTTGAAAAAAATACAAGTTTAAAAGTTATTTATACTAGGACTGAAGATATTTTTATTCCATTATGGAAAAGAACAAAAATGGCTAATGAAGCCAATGGTAAAATTTTTATTAGTGTTCATTTAAATGGACATCCAAATAAAACAGCTTACGGTTTTGAAACTTATTTGCTTCGTCCTGGAAAAACTGAAGATGCTATTGAAGTTGCCTCTCGTGAAAATGAGGTAATTAAATTTGAAGATAAGTCAAA
This sequence comes from Fidelibacterota bacterium, assembly GCA_014239505.1. Classification (GTDB taxonomy): domain Bacteria; phylum Fidelibacterota; class Marinisomatia; order Marinisomatales; family TCS55; genus TCS55. Next base: position 7,264 of record JAAZYT010000165.1, read on the forward strand.
GAATAAATATAAAGATTTATCTGATGAAAAATTAATTATTGCAACAATGGCACAAAGCATGCAGATGAAAGAAAGCGAAGAGCTTGCAGCAATGGTTCAAGAGGAAATGGCAAAGAAAGTTAAATCCAAAAATAGAGGAGTAAAGCAGGCAGGGTTTCACGTTTTAATTGGCGCGAGTATGCCAAATATATTAATTGAGGCTGGTTATTTAACTAATAGCAATGAAGAGAAAAATTTGCGAAATCCAAAATATCGACAAACAATTGCAAACTCAATTTATAAATCTATTGTTAAATTTCGTTATTCAAGAGAGCAATACCTTTCTGAAAGTTGAATAATCAATAGAGACCTGATTTTAAATATTATTTTTTTACGATAACGTATTCCAATTAAACTAAAATAAAAAATGATAGACTTAGATAATTCCAGAAGTATCAACAATCAATTAAATTATCTATATAATCTTAACAGACTTGGCATTAAAGTTGGATTATCACATACTCTTAAATTATTAGAAATTTGTGGCAATCCACATAAAAATTATAGATCTATACATGTTGCTGGCACAAATGGAAAAGGTTCAACATGTGCAATGGTGGCAGAAATATTAATTTCGGCTGGTTATAAAGTTGGAGTGTATTCTTCGCCACACCTTGTCCGATTTAATGAGAGGATTAAAATTAACAATGTATTTATTAAAGATGATGAGATTGCATTATTTATAAAAAATCATAAAAATGATATTGAAAAAATAGAGACAACTTTTTTTGAAACCACAACTGCAATGGCTTTTAAGCACTTTGCTGAAAACAATATTGATGTAGCTGTAATAGAAACAGGCTTAGGTGGAAGGTTGGACTCAACAAATGTCATAAATCCAGCTATGACAGCTATAACTCCAATATCACTAGATCATCGAGAAATCTTGGGTCCAAACATAGAGACTATTACCAAAGAAAAAGGTGGAATAATTAAACCTGAAACCCCGGTTGTTTTAGCTAAACAAGAGAAAGTTTCTATCTCAATATTGCGCAAAATATCAAAAAGTAAAAAATCAAAAATTATATATCAAGAAACTCCTCAGAATATTGTGTTAAGTGAAAATGGAACGGTGTTTGAAATTAAAAGTGAATCTTTTAAAATACCATTAATTGGCCATCATCAAGCATTTAATGCAGCATTAAGTATTAAAATTATTAAACAATTTGACCCAAAAATTAAGTCTAAGGTTATCCAAAAAGGTTTAGATAAAACAATTTGGCCAGCAAGGTTACAAAAACTATTAATTAAGCCGCTAATTTTTTATGATGTTGCTCATAATGCTAATGGAATTAATGCAATGCTAAATTCCATGGCTTTATTATATAATTGTTCACCCCTTGGTTTAATTGTGTTAAAGAGCGATAAAGAAATAAACTTGATAAAAGAAGCCACATATGGAAAATTTGGACTACTTATTATTAGTGGAAGTAAAAAACATGGTTTACTTAGTGGAACAGAGTTATCAAAGCATTTAAGAAGTCCAAAAGGTTCAAATTATTTAGTAGAGAATTCTTTATTAAAAGCTTTAGATGCTCTAGAAGAAAAATCAGCGGAATTGAATGTTCCTGGTGTAATTTTTGGGAGTCATTACATTGCAAAAGAAGTTTTTGATAAATTTGGATTTTTGATTTAAAATAATGTAATATCTGGACAGTTGGTAGGCGTTAAACCCTTTATTTATAGCCCTGAGAGGGCAAATCCCCAACAATTTATCAATTTCAAAGATTTTTAATTGTATAAACAAGGTTATTTCATATGAATGTTAATGAACTACAGAAGCTAAGAATAAAAGAATTAGCAGATCTAGCATCTGAACTTAAGATTGAAAGTTATTCAGGCTTAAACAAGCAAGAGCTAATAGTAAAGATTCTTGAAGCTCAATCAGAAAAAGATGGAGGAGTTTCTGCTAGTGGAGTGCTTGAAGTTTTAAATGAAGGCTATGGTTTTTTGCGTAGTCCTAATTTCAATTATCTACCAGGACCAGATGATATTTACGTTAGCCCTTCACAAATAAAAAGGTTCGGATTAAGAACAGGTCATGAAGTTGGAGGTCAAATCAGACCACCAAAATCAAAAGAGCGTTTTTATGCACTTTTAAAAGTTGAAGAAGTTAATGGTAAAGACCCGTCTGAGCTTAGGAGAGCAATACTTTTTGATAATCTTACTCCATTATATCCTGATCAAAAATTTAAATTAGAAGATAATCCTAAAGATTTATCTACGCGTGTTATGGATTTGATTTCTCCGATAGGAAAGGGTCAGCGCGGACTAATTGTAGCTCAGCCAAAAACAGGGAAAACAGTTCTTGTTCAAAAAGTTGCTAATGCGATAACCAAGAATCATCCTGAAGTAAAAATGATTATTTTACTAATTGATGAGAGGCCAGAAGAAGTTACAGACATGAAAAGAAATGTTGAAGCAGAAGTAATAAGCTCAACATTTGATGAGCCACCAGAGCGTCATGTTGCTGTAGCTGAAATGGTTATTCAAAAAGCGCGTAGAATGGTTGAATTTGGTGATGACGTGGTTATCCTTTTAGATAGTATAACACGACTTGGTCGTGCACATAATGCAGTTATCCCTCACAGCGGAAAAATTTTATCTGGTGGTGTAGATGCAAATGCTCTTAGAAAACCAAAACATTTCTATGGAGCAGCTAGAAACACTGAAGAAAGCGGTAGTTTAACTATACTAGCAACGGCACTTATTGACACAGGAAGTAGAATGGATGAAGTTATTTTTGAAGAGTTTAAAGGCACAGGGAATATGGAACTTGTTCTTGATAGAAAATTAAGTGACCGCCGTATTTATCCATCCTTTGATTTAATTCGTTCTGGTACAAGAAAAGAAGAACTATTATTAGATAAAAAAGTCTTAGCTAGAATGTGGATTCTTAGAAAACTCCTTAATGAAATGAGCGTAATTGAAGCTATGGAGTTTATACAAGATAGAATGCGTAGAACAAAAACGAACGAAGAATTCATGGAAACTATGAGCCAATAAAATTAAATTCTATCTCTTTTTGATATAATCTATGAAAGCATAAAATATGAGTTCTAAGTACCCTAAAGTACACACAATTACAGTAAGGCTAATTACAGATAAACCAGTTCGTAAAACACCTTATCAAGTCAAAGGTGTCCTAATGCGAAAGTTCAATGATAAAGAAATTGTACCAATGTTAGATGGTACTTATCGTGATAAGTTTCTTTATCCACGGATTCAAGTAAAAATATTAAATGAACAGATACATTTTGTTGCTACTGCTGAGGGTGTTAATCCAATTAAGGATATATTATCTAACTTAGATGCACTTGACTTTGGGAATATAACATTTGAGGTTACAGATACAGAAATTGAGGAAGAAAAAGATTACCTTAAGCCACTTTCAAAACTAATTAGTTACCGCTTTGTTACACCTTGGATTGCTTTAAATCAGGCGACGGGAAATCGTTATCGCAATCTTAAAAATGAAGAAAGGACTGACTATCTAAATAATCTACTTGGTCAAAATATTGTTTTTATATCAAGAGAAATGGGTATAGAATTAGAAAATAATATTTTTACTAAAGTAAAATTGTCATCTTTATTCCCAAAAAATATTGATGAAAATAATTGGGGTGCTTTTGACGGCGAATTTGAAACTAATTTTCTTTTGCCAAATTACATAGGCATTGGGAATGGGATTACCCGTGGATATGGCACAATATTGGGATTATTTGAACCTGATATTTTTTCAAAAAAAGGAGAAATATCAGATGAAAAAACAGAATTAGATTTAGAGTTATTAGATGATCCAGAAATTCATGAGATAGATGTTCAAAAAGTACCTCGTCCTAAGAAATCAAATGCAAAATCAAAATTTAGAAAAAAGAAGCCCAAACGTAGTAAAAAAGTACTTTCAGAGGAATTTGATATAGAATCAGATGAACGACCAAAAAGAAAAAAACCTTTAAGACAAGCTGGAAAATCTACAAAACATGGAAAATCAAATAAGCCTAAAAAATCTTCAGAAAATGAAATCAACTTTAATTCTGAAGAGTACCATAAAAAACAACATAGCTTTTAAAGTGAAATTAAATGACTGTTTTAGCTGATCGTGTCGAACGAGTAAAACCTTCTTTTACACTTGAAATGACATCACGTGCGGCTGAACTTATTTCTCAAGGAATTGATGTGATTAATTTTAGTGCAGGGCAGCCTGATTTTAATACTCCAAAAAATATACGAGACGCTGCAGTTAAAGCTATGGACTTAGGTAAAACTAAATACACTGCCGGTCCGGGTACAATTGAGTTACGAAAAGCAGTTTGTGATAAACTACTTAGAGAAAATTCTCTTAAAGCTAATCCTAATGAAATATTAATTTCTAATGGTGAAAAGCAAAGCCTTTACCTTACTTGCCAAGCATTATTTCAAGCTGGAGATGAAGTATTAATTTTTAAACCATATTGGGTATCATTTCCAGAGTTTGTAACACTGTCAGATGCTAGCCCAATTATTGTGAAAACACATTCAAAAAATAATTTTGAACCTAATATTGAAGATTTAAAATCAAAGATTTCTAGTCGTGTTAAGGGAATAATCATTAATTCTCCATCAAATCCTACTGGTAGCGTTTGGTCAGATGAAGCAACGCTAAATATTCTTACCTTAGCAAAAGAAAATAATTGGGTTGTTATATCAGATGAATGTTATGAAAGATTAGTTTTTGATGGTGAGTTTACTAGCGCGCAGAAATTAAATATTGACAAAAATATTAAGGCAAATATTATTACTTGCATGAGTATGTCAAAAACTTATTCTATGACTGGATGGAGAATTGGCTACGCCTTTGGAGAAGAAAAAATAATTAAAGCAATGAGTAAGATTCAAGGACAAGCAACTTCATGCGCTAATTCTATAAGTCAATCAGCATCTGTTGAGGCATTGACTGGCGATCAGTCAGCAGTTGAACAAATGAAAAATAAATTTAAGGAGCGACGAAATTTAATGGTTTCTCTTTTAAATGAAATTCCTGGAACGCAATGTGATTTACCAGGAGGGGCATTTTATGCTTTTCCAGACTTTTCACATTATTTAGGGAAGTCTTTTAATAATATAAAAATAAAAGATTCCTTTGACCTCTCTGATTTGTTTCTTAATGAAGGAAAAGTAGTTACGGTCCCAGGAGATGGATTTGGAGCGCCAGGTCATATTAGATTCTCTTACGCAGTAAGTAGTGACATGATTCGTGATGGTATTAAGAGGATTAAAAAAATTCTAGTAAAATTAAATTAAGTATTTAAAGGAAAAAAAATGAAAGCAAATACACACCCTGATTATAAATTAAGCAATGTAACTTGTTCATGTGGACACACATTTCAAGTACATGGAACAATGGGAGATCAATCTATCGAACTTTGTTCTGAATGCCATCCATTTTATACAGGAAAGCAAAAATTGGTGGATACAGCAGGTCGAATTGAACAGTTTAAAAAGAAATATGGTAAAACAACCAAATAATAACATTAAAACAGGGCTGACATCATCATATTCATTTGATTTTGTTATTTTTTTATGATTAGAACAATTCTTCTCACAATTATGAAACCCTCTATTTTAGTTGGAGGACAAGCTGTCATTGAAGGAGTTATGATGAGAGTGCCAGGCGCCTATGCTACTGCTGCTCGGGACCCCGAAGGAAAAATTCATGTTGATCGACATGAATTTAAATCAATTACTGAAAAGTCAAAAATTTGGAATAAGCCAATTTTTCGTGGTATGGCTGGACTTTTTGAGGCCATGAAAATGGGGATGACAACCTTACAGTGGTCAGCTGATATTGCCATGCCTGAAGAAAAAGATAAAAAACCCAATCCTATAGTCGAAATTTTTTCAACAATTTTTGCTATAGCATTAGCATTAACTTTATTCATGATTGCTCCTATGTGGTTAACCACACAACTTTTAGAGGTTGAGCGTGAAGCTTTTGCATTTAATATAGTATCTGGAGCTTTTCGGATAACTTTTTTTATTATTTATCTTATTCTTATTTCATTTATGAAAGATGTAAGTCGATTATTTCAGTACCATGGTGCAGAACATAGAGTTGTTTATAATTTTGAGTCAGGGGAAAAAGTAGATATTATTAATGCACAATCTTTTCCTACTCAACATCCAAGGTGTGGAACCAGTTTTATGTTCATTGTTTTATTATCAGCAATAATTATTTTTTCAATAATAGATTCAATTGTAATATCAATTATAGGGGATATAAGTTTACCAATTAGACTTTTAGTCCACTTACCGATGATTCCATTGGTTGCAGGCTTATCTTACGAAGTCATTAAAATAACAGCACGAAAAGGAGACAGTCTTCTTTTTAAAATGTTACGAGCACCAGGCCTTTGGCTTCAAAATATAACAACAAGTAAACCTGAAGATAGAATGGTAGAAGTAGCTATTGTCGCTTTAAAAGAGGCTTTTGGAGATAAGTTTGAAGAAATGCAAGGCAAAGAGTATGTTGCGGAAGCAATTGGGTGATTAATAAGCTCAAGGATATTATTTCACACTACGACTTGTTAGAAAAGCAAATGGTTGACCCAGCTCTTATTAACAACCAAAGTCGTTACACAGAATTAGCAAAAGAGCATAGTCGATTAAAACCTGTTATCTTAAAGGCAAAAGAATATCTTTTAATTCAACAAAACATTGATGAGGATAAAGAAATTTTATCTGGAGAAGATGAAGAATTAATAGATATTGCACAAGAAGAGCTTGAAGGATTAGAAAAAGAACTTTTAAATCTAGAAGAAGAATTAAAAGTATTACTCCTTCCACATAACCCTACAGATGATAAAAATACTATTATTGAAGTGAGAGCTGGAACAGGTGGTGATGAAGCAGCTTTATTTGCTGCGGATATTTATAGAATGTACACTCGTTTTGCTGAAAGAAATGGGTGGAAGTATGAGGTAATGGAGTCTAATGCGATTGGGATTGGAGGATTCAAAGAAATCATTTTTTCTGTAAAAGGTGAAAGTGTTTATGGAATGATGAAATTTGAGAGTGGAGTCCATAGAGTTCAAAGAGTGCCTAAAACAGAAACTAGTGGTCGAGTGCATACGTCTGCCGCCACGGTAGCAGTTTTACCTGAAGCAGAAGAAGCAGATATTCAAGTAGTAGATGCAGAAATTAAGATTGATACTTATAGAGCTAGTGGTGCAGGAGGTCA
>JAAZYT010000035.1 GCA_014239505.1 Fidelibacterota bacterium
ATGTGAAGATTCTGGTAATGGTTTTTTCTTAGATGAGAATTATGATACGATTATGAATCATGTTGAATGGTCTGATGTAATAATTATTGGACCAGGATTAGGTTCTGACTCAGAGACAGCAAAATTAGTTTTAAAGCTAATTAAAAACATAAACAAGCCAATCGTAATAGATGCAGATGGTTTTCAACCCTTTTATAATAATATTGAATTATTTAACGAAATACATTCAAAGTTCGTTATTACACCTCACCTTGGGGAGTTCAGTAAAATAACTGATATTGATAGCAAAATATTAATGGATGATTTACCAAAAAATATCAATCTTTTCATGAAAGATTTTCCTGGAACTCTTTTGTTAAAAAATTCACCTTCTTTTGTTGCATGGGAAGCAAAAGGGTGTGTTAATTCTAATGGTAATCCCGGGCTTGCAACAGCTGGGTCTGGAGATGTACTTACTGGAATTATTGCTGCTTTTATTGCACAAGGAAAAAGTGTCGAGGAGGCAGCTCAAATAGGAATGTTTATTCATGGTAAAACCGGAGATGAATTGGCACGTGTTAACGGTCAGCGAGGATTAATCGCAAGTGATTTACTTAATAAAATAGGTCAAGTTATATCAGTCTATGAATCATAATAAATTTCGCGTTCTACTTTTAATTTATATGGTCTTTATACTCTCTTTGTCATCGTTGCCAGGAGAGAGTATTCCAAAATCATGGCTCTTAAGTTTTGATAAACTTATTCACCTAATTGAATATTTTATTCTAGGTATTCTATTAATGAATAGTATGAAAAGTATTTCTACTAAAATGTTAATTGTTGTTATTCCATTTGGAATTTTTTTTGGTATGATGGATGAATATTTACAATCATTTATTTCTGGTCGCTTCTCAAGTGGGTGGGATGTTTTAGCTGATACGATTGGAGTTATTATTGGTTCTTTGCTAGTTATTGGAAATCGTAAAAATGATTAAAAAATTATTTATAAAAGATTTTGCGATTATAAAAGAATTGGAAATTCCTTTAAAAAATGGTTTAACAGTTATTACTGGAGAAACTGGAGCTGGAAAATCTATTTTATTAAAAGCTCTTGGATTTGCTTTGGGAGCAAAATCAGATAAAACATATGTTAGGAGTGGGCAGGAGCAGTCAGTAGTTGAGGTTGAAGTTCAAACAAATAAAGATTCTATTTACCGTCGCTTGCTTAGCAAAGGGGGCCGATCTAGATCATTTGTGAACGATGAGCCTACAATAGATATAAATTACAAGTCTTTAGTAAAAGTTATAGCAGATTTTCATGGGCAAAATGAACAGCAATATATTTTGAATTCAAATACTCATATTGACTTTTTAGATAGTTATTGTAAATCTGAAGAGCTTGTTAAAAAAATTGAATTTATTTTTTCAAATCTTTCCAAAACAATCGACTTACTTAATAAAGCTAAAATTCAACAAGAGACTGCTTCAAATCAAAAAGAGTTGTTAAAATTTCAGCTAAATGAAATTAATAGTATATCACCGCAAGAAAACGAAGATGTGAGATTAGGTGTTGAGTTTAAGCGATTAAATCATATTGACGAATTAATATCTACTGTTCAGAATATGAATCAATCACTTACAGAGCATGATCACTCCATTTACCGTCAACTTATTTCAACGTTAAACGATTTAGAACGATTATCAAATTATGATAAAAATCTTGGAACGTTTATTGATTCATTAAAACAGGCATCAATTTCTATTCAAGATGCTTCTGTTAGTTTATTTCAGTATGCTGAAAATATTGATAATGACCCAGAACAAAGTAAAATTATTGAAGATCGTTTACAAGAGATTGAAAGTTTAAAAAGAAAATATGGTGGATCAATAGAATCCATATTTACATTTAAATCTCAAGCAGAAGTAGAATTAGAAAGCCTTTCAGGTTTAGATCAGAAAATTATAGATTTAGAAGAAGAAAGATATTTATTAGTTACGCAGTATCAAAAAATTGCAGATCAATTACATGAATCTCGTATAAATAATGCAATAAAGCTCTCAAAAGAAATTGAATTAGAAATGTCAGAACTAAATATGGCAGGGTCTACTTTTGAAATACTAATAAATACAAAACCTGATTCTGAAAGTTTAATTAATTTCAACCAAGAAAGAATTGCATTTGGTTCAAAAGGTTATGATAATATTGAATTTTTTCTCAGCGCAAATCCAGGTGAACTTCCAAAGCCACTCGTTAAAGTTGCTTCAGGTGGTGAGGTTTCAAGAATAATGTTAGCTATAAAATCAGTTCTTAAGAAAAGTGATCCAGTGGGAACTCTCATCTTTGATGAAATAGATTCCGGTATTTCTGGCCAAGCAGCTGAAAAAGTTGCGCTTTCACTTGAAGCTTTGGCAAAGAACAAGCAAGTTTTATGTATCACTCATTTACCTCAAATTGCATCCAGGGCACATCATCATATGTATATTTCTAAAAAAATAAATAACAATCAAACCGATGTTGTTCTTAATTACTTAAAAGAAGAAGAAAAATTAGAGGCCATTGCTGGATTATTTAGTGGAGAGAACATTTCAGTTGAGAGTATATCTACAGTAAAAGAATTTAGGGAGAAAGCGCGTGGATAAATTAGTTGTTAATGGGGCAAAAGAGCTTAGTGGCTCTGTTGAAATTAGTGGGGCAAAAAATGCAGTACTTCCACTAATGGCAGCTACACTTTTAACTGAAGGTGAACATAGCATCAATCGCGTCCCAGACTTAAAAGATACCAGAACATTTCTTAATTTATTAGAAATGCTTGGTGCTAAATCAACTTATAATAATGGTGATTTACTGGTAGATAGTTCAACTATTAACTCTGTTGAAGCTCCGTATGATTTGGTAAAAACAATGCGTGCTTCTTTTTATGTTATGGGTCCTTTATTGGGTAGATTTGGTGAAGCAAGGGTTTCACTGCCAGGAGGTTGTGCGTGGGGTCCTCGACCTGTGGATTACCATTTAAAAGGTTTTGAAAATCTAGGCGCAGAAATTATTTTAGAAAAAGGTTATATCATTGCGCGAGCAAAAAAATTAAAAGGAGCTCTAATTCATTTTGATATACCCTCTGTTGGTGCAACTGCAAATATACTTATGGCTTCTGTTTTGGCTGAGGGAAAAACGCAAATAACAAATGCGGCAATTGAACCTCATATTGTTCAGTTATGCGAAGTATTAAATGAAATGGGCGCTCATATTGAAGGAGTTGGCTCTAATATATTATTTGTTAATGGTGTTGAAAAATTATCCCCTATGAAGGTTGAAACTATTCCAGATATGATTGAAGCTGGTACATTTCTTATTGCTGGTGCAACTTTAGGAAATATTACTCTAAAAAAAGTAGATCCAACTCACTTGAATATTGTTATAAGAAAATTAGAACAAGCCGGATGTGAATTAGTTGTTAATGACAATTCAATTACAGTTAATAAATGCGATAAACTGCAGCCGGTTGATATGACAACTGATGTCCACCCTGGATTCCCAACAGATTTGCAAGCACAATGGGTTGCCTTGATGTCGGTAGCAAACGGATCGTCTCATATTACTGATACGATTTATCATGATCGTTTTGCACATGTCCCAGAATTAATACGTTTGGGTGCTGATATTTCCTTAAATAAAAATATGGCTTTAATTCGTGGTCCAAAAAAACTAAAGGGCGCACAAGTTATGTCAACTGATATTAGAGCAAGTGCTTCTTTATTGATTGGTGCATTAATTGCTGAAGGTGAGTCTGAAATTAGTCGTATTTATCATATTGATAGAGGATATGAAAAAATTGAAGAAAAATTCAAATTGTTAGGGGCTGATATTAGACGTGAGAATGGATAAATAAAAGAATAGCAAGCTGTTGAATTTTATAATTAAAATATATGCTTTCACTGGAAAGGATTCTTTATGCGGATTGTCATAATTGGAGTGGGCGAAGTAGGTTTTCATGTTGCAAAAGCATTAAGTCAAGAAGATCATGATATTATTGTTATGGACATCGATCCTGTAAAATGTAAACGTGCGACAGAAAGTTTAGATGTTATTGTTGTAGAAGGTAATGGAGCAAGTCCTCGTAATCTTTCTGATGCGAATGTACAAGATGCCGATTATGTTTTATGCCTTACTCGTGTTGATGAAGTAAATCTTATTGCTTCTCAACAAGCTCATGAGCTTGGAGCTAAAAAAATAATAGCTCGACTAAGAAATCAACAGTATACTGCTCGAGATTCAATTATTAAACCAGAAAAGTTTGGTATTGATTTTGTTATTCATCCAGAAAAAGAAGCGTGCAAAGAAATTGTTAAATTGGTCCGTCATTCTTATGCAACTCAAGTTATGGATTTTGAAGGTGGTAGAATCCAAATGATTGGTATTCGATTAGATGAAAATTCACCAATTGTTGGAAAATCAGTAAGGGAAATTTGTGAAGAAGAACAAAATTTTAAATTTGGAATTATTACAGTTCTAAATGAAGGTGAGTCACATGTACCTTGGTCAGACTACATTTTTAAAGCTACTGATACTGCCTATTTTATTGTTAAAACAAAACGATTAGAATCTTTGATGCATCTATTAGGTAAAGAAGCTACTCAAACTAATTCTATTATTATTTTAGGTGGGAGTAAAATTGGTCGCAGTTTAGCTGAAGAACTTGAAAAAGAAATGACTGTCAGATTAATTGAGAGTAAAAGAGATAAAGCAGAATGGTTAGCTTCACATGCAAAGGAAACAATGATTATCCATGGAGATGGAACGGATGTTGAATTGCTTAAATCAGAAAATATTCAAGATGCAGATAGCTTTATTGCTGTAACTGAAAGTGAGCAAACAAACTTATTATCAGGTATGTTAGCTCATCATTTAGGAGTTAAACAAACTGTAATCCATGTAAGTACGACTGAATATATGCCAATTGTCCATGAAATTGGTGTTGGTTCTGTATTAAGTAAAAATATGTCAACAGTAAATTCAATTCTTCGATTTATTGTAAGTGATCAAACTGATACTTCCGTTATAACTTTTGATGAAATAGATGTTGAGGTTATTGAATTTAACCCTGAGCCTGGCAGTAAAGTCACTAAAGTGCCTTTAGAAGATGTTAAATTTCCTGAAGATAGTATTGTTGGAATGACAAATCACCATGGAACGCTTTCTATTGCTCGCGGATCGACACAATTAACGGAAGAAGATACAGTTTTAGTATTTGCTAAATCAAAAGCAGTTCCAAAGCTGAAACGTCTCTTTGAGTCTTAATTGAATATTAAAACTATTTTTAATATTCTAGCTGCTATGCTAGTAATAACTGGGCTTTCCATGATTATTCCTGCAATCATAGCCTGGGGTTATGGTGAGTCTGATTTAAGTGGCCATCTAAAATCTCTTTTAATTTGTATCATTTTAGGTACACCTGTTTGGCTAATAACTCGTAAAAGTAAATCATTAAATAGTAAAGATGGCTTTGCAATTGTTACTCTAGCATGGATTTTAATAGCTTTTGCTGGTGCGTTACCATTTTACTTTTCTGGTTCTATTCCAAATATAACGGATGCTTGGTTTGAGTCGATGTCTGGAGTAACTACAACGGGAGCATCTATTTTAGGAGATATTAATACCTTGCCTCATCTTGCAAATGGTATTGAAAGTTTACCTCATGGTGTTTTGTTTTGGAGGTCTTTTATTCAGTGGATAGGTGGTATGGGTATTATCGTATTTACGATTGCAATTTTACCTTTATTGGGCGTTGGTGGTGTTCAGCTTTTTAAAGCTGAAGTCCCTGGGCCTGTTGCAGATAAAATTAGACCTAGGGTAAAAGAAACTGCTAAGATTTTGTGGATGGTCTATGTTGGGCTTACACTTATTCAAACTATATTACTTGGTATGAGTGGAATGCCATGGTTCGATGCTGTTTGTCATTCTTTTACAACAATGCCTACTGGCGGTTTTAGTACACAAAATGCAAGTATAGCAGCTTACGATAACCCTGTTATTCATTATATAATAATAATTTTTATGTTTTTAGCTGGTGTCAACTTTGCACTTCACTTTAAAGCTCTTACGGGTAACCTTAGAGGATATTTTAAAGATACAGAATTTATAACCTACTCTTGTATTGTGCTTTTTGTAACGTTGTTTATATTTTTGAATATTTCTTCATCTAGTTTTAATTGGACACATGCAAATTTTTTAGACTCATTATTTCAAAGTGTTTCTATTTTAAGCACTACTGGTTTTGGCTCAGCTGATTATGAATTGTGGCCATTCTTTAGCCAATATGTTATTTTAATTTTAATGTTTGTTGGAGGGATGGGTGGATCAACGGGTGGTGGAATGAAAGTCTCCCGTGTTATTTTATTGTTAAAATATGCTGCAACTGAAACAAGAAGAATGCTTCATTCTAGGGCTATCATTAAAATTCGAATAGGGGACCGCTTTATTGGTGATGATGTTATTAGAAACACATTAGGATTTTTTCTTTTTTATATATTAATCTTTGCGGTTACTACTCTTATACTAACTACGCTTAATCTTGATTTTCAAACTTCCATCGGTGCTGCGGCATCAGCAATTGGGAATATTGGACCAGGATTTGGTGCTTTTGGACCGACGGATAGTTATGCTACGCTTCATCCAATCGGTAAATGGATGTTAACTTTTTGTATGCTACTGGGTCGTTTAGAGATTTTTACAATTATGGTATTATTTAGTAGGACTTTTTGGAGATAGTTGATGTCATTCATAATAACTGATATTAATAATCAAATAGCTTGGGTTACCATTAATCGCCCCGAGGCTCTTAATGCTATGAATCCAATAGTTATTTCTGAACTTCAAGGTGCTATTGAAAATTGTATAAATGATTCATCTGTAGGTGTAATTATTCTAACAGGTTCCGGTGAAAAATCATTTATTGCTGGTGCAGATATAAAAACTATGCAACCTATGGGTCCAGATGAAGCATTATCCTTTGGAAAAGTAGGTCAACAATTAACAGTTACCATTGAAAATTCTCCAAAACCAATTATTGCAGCAGTAAATGGCTTTGCTTTGGGTGGTGGATGTGAGATTAGCCTTGCTTGTCATATTAGAGTAGCAAGCGAGACAGCTAAGTTTGGACAACCTGAAGTATTATTGGGTATTTTACCTTGTTGGGGTGGTACTCAACGATTACCACGATTAGTGGGAACTGGTATTGCCAACGAAATAATTACAACTGGTAGAATGATTGAGGCTCAAGAAGCTAAAGAAATTGGATTAGCAAATCACGTTGTGCCTCTTGAAGATCTAAAACAAAAATGTGAAGAAGTTGCCAATCAAATATTAAAAAATGGACCAAATGCTATCGCGAAATCTTTAGAATGTATACGTGAA
>JAAZYT010000166.1 GCA_014239505.1 Fidelibacterota bacterium
CTTCCTGATGAATGGAAAAGTAAAGTAAAAGAACTTCACCAAGAATTAATTGAATATGTTGCAGAATCGGATGACTCTCTTTTAGAAAAATTTTTTGATCAAGGTAATTTAAGTGAAGAAGAAATGCGGGAAGGCTTACATCAAGCAATTCAAAATCAAATATTAATTCCAATGTTTTGTACCTCTGCTGGTTTAAACATTGGAGTAGCAAGATTAATGGATTTTATATCTAAGTATGGGTCCTCTCCCGTTGATCGCGCCATAATTCCAGCAAAAGATGCTAATTCAGGAGAAAGGATTGAGGTTGCTTTAGATGGTAAAGATCCTGTTATTCATGTGTTCAAAACAATAAGTGAAGCGCATATAGGCGAACTCTCATTCTTTAGGGTTTATTCGGGTTCAATAAATACTGGCGATGATTTACATAATACAATTAGAGGCAATTCAGAAAGATTTGGACAGATGTTCCTTATGAATGGTAAAGAAAGATTTAGTGTAAATAATTTAAATGCAGGAGATATAGCCTCGGTTGTTAAACTTAAAGATACTCATACTGGAAATACTTTAACTGGCCTTAATAATAAAGTTCATTTACCTTCTGTTGATTTACCAAATTCTAATATACATATAGGTATTCGCTCAAATTCAAAAGGAGATGAGGAAAAAATAGCAACAGGTTTATCTTCAATTCATGAAGAAGATGCAACATTTATCTATAATGTTGATTCAGAATTGCACCAAACAGTGCTCTCTGGTCAAGGTGAATTACATCTTCAAGTATCAATTGATCGGTTGAAACGTAAATTTAATGTTGATATTCAAACATTTAAGCCACGTATTCCATATCGTGAAACAATAAGAGGATCAGGCTCTTCAAAGTATCGGCATAAAAAACAAAGTGGTGGATCAGGTCAATTTGCAGAAGTCTGGTTAAAAGTAGAATCAAAACAAAAAGGTGAAGGTATTGAGTTCACTCAATCTTTAGTGGGACAGAATGTAGATCGAATTTTTGTACCATCTGTTGAAAAAGGCGTAACTGCAGCTTGCACTGAAGGTATTTTAGCTGGCTATAGAGTAGTAGACCTAAAGGTAGATTTCTACGATGGTAAACAGCATCCTGTTGACTCAAAAGATATTGCGTTTCAAATGGCAGGTAAACATGCATTCAAAGAAGCATTCTTATCTGCACAGCCATGCTTATTAGAGCCTGTGCTTATAGTAGAAATAAAAGTACCAGAAGATTATATGGGTGATGTAATGGGTGATATTTCTAGCCGTAGAGGTAAAATTATGGGTATGGGTTCAGAAGGAAGCTTCCAAAAAATAAAAGCACAAGTACCTCAATCAGAGATGTATCATTATTCAACAACCTTAAGGTCATTAACTGGTGGACGTGGAATTCATTCAGAAGAAATTAGCCACTACTCTGAAGTCCCACGAGATATGGAATCTAAAGTTATTACAGAAGCTAAAACTGTTTATGAAGAAGATAAATAAGATGGATAGATTATGGAGTCCATGGAGAATGGAGTATATCCGAAATAAAGAAGATAAGGAAGGTGAGTGCGTTTTTTGTTTAAAGTCAAAACAAAAGAATGATAGAGATAATCTAGTTCTTTATAGAGGACCAACTTCCTTTATACTAATGAATCTCTATCCGTATAATAATGGACATATCATGGTTTGTCCTTATAATCATATTGAAACAACCAAATCGTTATCTAATGAATCAATGAAAGAGATTATGATGCTTGCAGATAAATCTATGGATATATTTAGAGAGACCATGGATGCTCAGGGGTTTAATTTTGGAGCAAATATTGGCATCTCTGGCGGCGCGGGGATTGCTGACCATATTCATTTTCATGTGGTGCCAAGGTGGGTTGGGGATACTAATTTTATGCCTGTATTAGGACACACAAAAGTGATGGTTGATGAACTAACAAATACTTATGATAAACTTAAAATTGAATTTAATAAACTAAAATAGACTTATGGATTTTGCACAAACTTGGCTTCCCTTTATTTATTTGTATGGAGTTGGTGGTGTCGCTTTTGTTTTTGGACTTAACTTAATTCTAAGAACAAAAGCACTTCGTTTATCATATTCTCGCCATAAAAAATGGATTTGGATATTTCTTTATGGCTTTTTCTTTTACGCAGGAATACATGCCTTATTTATATTTATTGCAATAGGTAGTCAATAATGGATATTGCTATTGGAACACAACTTGATAGAATAATAATAATTGCATATTTTACCCTTGTTATGGGTTTTGGGGCTTATTTTGGTAAATATAGCAAAACAACTTCTGATTACTTTTTTGGTGGAAGGCGATTCTCTTGGTGGCTTATTGCAATATCTATCGTTGCAACAGGTGTTGGGTCACATAGCTTTGTAAAATATTCTACAAAGGCTTATCAATACGGTTTTTCATCAACAATGACTTACATGAATGATTGGTTTTTTATGCCTCTTTTTATGTTCGGCTGGTTACCAATTATTTATTACACAAAAATAAAATCTATTCCAGAGTATTTTGAAAGAAGATTCAATCGTAAAGCGAGATACATTGCTACTTTGATGACATTGCTTTATATGATTGGCTATATTGCAATTCAATTTTTAACACTAGCAACTGCATTGTATAAAATTTATGGTATTCCATTAATGCTTACAGTTGTTCTAATTGCGATAGCAACAACTATTTACATGCATTTTGGAGGACAAACTTCAGTAATCTTTACTGATTTGTTTCAAGGTTTCATTTTAATTTTTGCAGGATTACTTCTTTTCTACTTGGGTATTCAATATTTAGGTGACAATACCGCTTTTACAGGGATGAAAGCATTTTGGATGAATCTTTCTCCAAATGAAAAACTGCCACTAGCACATTTTAACCATCCTCCTGATTTTAATTTTGTAGGAATTTTTTGGCAAGATGGAATTGCTGGCTCTGTTGGTTTTTTATTTTTGAATCAAGGATTAATAATGAGGTTTATGGCCGCTAAAAGCGTAAATGAAGGAAGAAAAGCAGCAGCCTTTAATGTTTTAATAATATTACCAATATCTGCTATTGTTGTTTCAAATGCTGGATGGATTGGTAGGGCTATAACAAATGCTGTTCCAAATGCATTACCAGTTGATATGGCAGCAAACGATGTATTTGTAGCAGTAACCAATATTGTTTCTTCGCCTGGTGTTTTTGGGTTTATTATTGCCGCGCTTTGTGCCGCATTAATGTCAACAGCGGATACTCTTGTAAATGCATCATCTGCTATAATTATAAATGATATTTATAGGCCATTAGCAAAAAAATTAAAAAATGAAAAAGAGCAACTAACTCTAGCTAGGTGGACTTCTATTGGAGTTAAAGTTTTAGCTGTTTCTTTGGTCCCGTTTTTTAACTCATTTGATTCAATCTACGAAGCTCATGGTTGGTTTCATTCTACTTTTACTCCACCACTCGTTGTTGGTGTTTTTCTTGGAATATTTTGGAAAAGGTTTACCAGTTCAGCTGTAATTGCTACATTTTTAGGTGGAGCATTCTTAATGCTATTAGGCCAAAATTTTCCTGAACTTATTAGGCCATTTTCACATGGAATTGAATTTAGACCAGGAAGAGGTTATTCTTATATCGGAGCTTTATATAATATTTTTGTTTGTGCTGGAGTAGGTATAATTGTGACTTTTTTTACAAAACCAAAAACAGAAAAACAATTATCAGGACTAACAATTTTTGATGTGCATAATCTTAAAAATATTTTTAAAGGTTCTTCTGTAAATGAAGAAAAAGGTGAATCTATAAATGTAACTTGGAAGATTAAAGAAATTGATTCAGATTTAGTTTGTTTTTCAATAAATGATATGAAAAGAATGAAAGCAAATCCAGGCGACTTAGTTTTTGTTGAAGATTCGCGTTGGTGGCTTGGAGGATTAAAATCTGCTCATTGTATATATGGAGAGCCACATAATGAAGATGGCTTAGTATATATAACTAATAAACATTTAAGTCATGGTCAATTTATAGAAGGACTTAAATTAAAAGCAGAAAAGGAAATGTAAATGTTTGGTCTCAAAACTATATATAATATAAATTCGCGCCGCAAATATTAATAACTAATTGCCATATTCCGGAGTAGCTCAGTTGGTAGAGCGAGTGGCTGTTAACCACCAGGTCGGGGGTTCGAGTCCCTCCTCCGGAGCAAAAGGCTCAATTTATTTTGGGCCTTTTTTATTATTATTTATCTAATATACTTTTCATTTTGTAATATTATATACTTATTGAATTTATATCAAGGAGGTAATAATGAAAGTGGCATTGTTAGATTCAACACTTAGGGAGGGTGAGCAGTCACCTAATGTTTCCTTCACAACTGCTCAAAAAATAAAAATTGTTAATGCTTTAGATGCATTTGGTGTAGAGTATATTGAGATTGGTCACCCTGCAGTTTCAGAAGATATAAAAAAATCTATTTCGGTAATATCTAAATTAGAAACAAGAGCAGAAAAAATTATTCATAGTAGAGCACTTAAATCTGACATTGATGATGCTCTACTATTAGATGCAACTTGGATTGGGATTTTCTTTGGGACTTCTGATATTAGTCTAAAATATAAATTTGGAATTAGTCACCAAACAGCATTAAAGAAAATTAAATATGCAGTTAATTATGCTAAAGATAATAATGTCAAAATACGATTTACAGCTGAAGATGCAACACGGACTGATTTATCTTTTTTGATTGAAGTAGCTCAAATTGCTGAAGAGGCAGGAGCAGATCGTTTTAGTATTGCTGATACAGTTGGTATCCTTACACCTGATAAAACTTCATTATTAGTTAATAAAATAAAGGATGCAATAAATATTCCAGTCCATATACACTGTCATAATGATCTTGGACTGGCTACTGCTAATTCTGTAATTGCTTTAAAATCTGGAGCTACGGTTGCGGATGTTTCAATAAATGGTCTTGGTGAAAGAAGTGGTATTGCTTCACTTGCAGAAGTTGCTATGATATTAAAATTACATTTTAATATTATTAATAAATGGAACCTTGGAGAATTGATAAAGCTATCTGAAGAGCTAGCATTAATCTCTGGTATTCCTAATCGATTAAATCAACCAATTGTTGGTAAATATGCCTTTACTCATAAAGCAGGATTGCATACAAAAGCTGTTCTGAAATATCCAAATTCATATGAAGGTTATCCTCCTGAAATGATTAATCAAAATAGAGAAATAATTTTAGATAAATTTTCTGGTAAAGATGCAGTTGCTGATAGATTAAATAAATTAAATATTCATTATTCATCTGAACAATTAAATAAAATAACAAATAACATAAAGAGAAAGAGAAGCTCAAAATCGCTATCGGATATAGAGTTATTAAGTTTTGTTTAGGGTATCTAAAAAATCAATTAATATTATATTAAGTACAATAATTATGAATTAAATCTTGTTTAAAATAGATTTTAAAACTTACATTATCATACGTTGAGACTAACCTTTTGAGGTAATGAGGAGGTGAAATCTTAAATTAAAAATCATTGAACTAATTTATGTGCTTTGATTTTTTAAGGCCTCGTTTTTTATTTTTAAAAACGAGGCTTTTCTCTTACTGACATATCATGACCTTTCATAAATTGCGATTATACTTTATGCATTTTTCATTTAATAATTTTAAAATTATAATTTTATTGATGAGTCAATTTGTTTTTGGTCAAGATCCACCAAATATTAATTGGCATCAAATCAATACAAAACATTACGATATTATTTTTCCATACGAGATCCAAGACGAGGCAATTAGAGTTGCAAACACTTTAGAGCATATTCATTTTCAATTATATATTGATCAAAAAATTAAGCATAAGCGAATTTCAATTTTACTTTCAAATCGAGGATCCATTCCTAATGGATACGTAAAAAAAGCTCCATGGATGTCTGAATGGTACAACATTCCACTCATGCAAAGAGAAATGGGTCTAACAGAATGGTATAGAGATTTATCAATTCATGAAGGAAGGCATATTGCCCAAACTAACTATATGAATCAAGGAGTTAATAAAGGTCTTGGTTTACTATTTGGTGATTTTACTCAATCTCTATACACTGGTTTTCTTATACCTGATTGGTATTGGGAAGGTGACGCAGTCGATATTGAAACAAAATTTACTCATTCGGGAAGAGGTCGTGTACCTTATTTTAATCGTATAACAAAAGCATATCTTTTATCAGGGAATGAATTCAACTATAGAAAAATATTATTTGGTTCTCATAGCAAAATTTATCCAAACCATTATCAATTAGGTTACCATTTAACAAAGCATGTAAAAGAGGAGTATGGAGAAGATGCCTGGCCTCAAATAATAAAAAATACTCTTGTGTGGCCATTTATCTTAAATCCAATATTTCCTTTTTCACATTCTATAAAGCAACATACAGGATCAACTATAAGTCAAATTCATTATGATACATTCTATGATATTAAAAATAGATGGAATAGCCAGATAAAAGATATAATTGAAGATGAAGTTATGATCTTAAACCCTTTAAGGAAGGTTGCTACGAGTTATCAGTATCCTTCGATGTCAAATGATGGAACAATAATAGCTTTAAAACATGGCTTAGGTGATGTTAGTACAATCGTAAAAATATTCCAAGGAATTGAAACACCTCTCAAGAAAATAAGTAGTAGCGCAAAACTTTTTGGATATTTTTCAAATGGTAAAAAAATTGTCTGGTCAGCTTATGTTCAAGATAAAAGATGGACGAAACTTAGTTGGACAAATATTTTTTTATATGATATTAAAACAGGCTCAATTAAAAATATTACATTCAAAGGTCGAGACTATCACCCTAACATTTCAACAAATGGTAATAAAATTGCAATGGTTTCATTTTCTGAGAACAGAAATGCATTGTTAAAAATAATAGATACAAATTCAGGTACTCTTTTGGATCAAGTTGAAGCGCCTAATGGTGGATTAATTATGACTCCTTCTTGGTCAAAAGATGACAAACAAATTGTTTTTACATCTCAAAAGTTTAATGGGCGAGCTATATACGTTTACAAACTTAAAAACCGTGAATTTATAAAAATTAAAAATGAATCGTGGCAAGATATATACAATCCAATCTTTTATAATAATTATATATTATTTGAAGGACAAATAAATGGATTTGATCAACTATTAGCAATTGATATGAATACAAAAAAAGAGTATAAGGTTACATCTCAAAAGTTAGGTGTTTACAACCCCTCTATAACACCTGATGGAAATCTTATATATAATAATTACTCATTAAATGGTCATGGAATAGTTCAAACAAAATTAAATACAAATATGTGGATTCCAATAACCAGAAAAAATCAAATGATTATAAATGATAACTATATTTCTGATACTCCAATTGTATATGATTTACCAATTATAAAAAAGTCATATGAAGTAAAAGAATATAAAGGAATTAGAAACGCATTAAATTTTCACAGCAGATACATTATTAATGATGATCTTGAACCAACTTTAGGAATTCAATCAGATAATATACTGGGTACTTTATCAACAAATATTGAATTATCATATAATAGGAATGAAGATGTTTATCAAAAAAGATTAAGAGCGACTATAAAAAAGTTTTACCCTATAATTGATTTGGAGCTAGAGTCAAGTAATAGAAATGTTTATCGTGGTAAATATTTTGAAACTTCTAAAAAATCACAAGACTCATTAATCTATAAAATTAATGAAAGTTGGAATGAGAACAACTTAAATATTGGTTTTAAAATACCAATTTATAATAAATATGAAGGGATTTCTGTAAAGTCAGCATATTTCAAATTTGGTTCAAAATTTACATTAAGAAATCAATCAATATATAATTTTGATTTTCTTAAAGTACCTCCAAATGTAAAAGTTGCAGACAAACTTAGACAGAGAGAGAGAGATGGTAAAATATTACCAATATACTTTGAAACTGCACTCTCATCCTTTAATGAAAAGTCACAAAGAGATTTAGGATTTCATGGCTGGCAATTATTTGGTTATTTTGGTTTTTCTCCATTTAATGGATTATTAAAAGGTAGGCAAAATTCTTTGAGTTTTATATTAAGAAGAGAAGGTTTTTTTAGGCATCACTTAATTGATTTTCGTTTACAACATGAATCAAACCAAGGAGATTATATATTTCAATCTAAACTTCCTTTCCCTAATGGTTACCAATGGTATCTATTTGATTCAGGTTTAAGACAAAGTATCAAATATAAATTTCCACTATTTTATCCAGATTGGGAAGCACCTTTTGCAGTCACGTTTTTAAAAAGAATTCAAGGAAGAGTTTTTACCGATTATGTTAATTTGAACTTTAGTAGTCCAATGATTGCTATTGGTGTAGGAATTACATTTGAATTAGCTGGTTTTTTTGATATCAAGTTTCCTTTATCAATTACATCCAACTTTTATTATAATCCAAAATCAGGTAAAAATGGTATTCAATTGGAATTTGAATAAATATTAAGTTTGACGTAGGTTTTAATGTTAACAATCACAACATATAAAGTTTTTAGTAAGAGGGTGCTATGAGTAATCGCGGAGACGATAGACGTAAGGTAGAACGTAGGAATGGTAATGTTCGTCGTTTAAAAAATATTAAAGTTGAAAATGATAAAAGGTCGGGTGCAGAGCGTAGAGATGATGAACGTAGAACAGGTGCAGAACGTAGAAACGATTAAATATTTTCTATTTTAATATATTCATCTTTTGCTTTATTTATAAATTGTATTAACGCTTGTCTTTCTTCTATAATTTGGTACATCAAGTACCTTTTTTGATAAAATACAGTTAAAAATCTAAGGTGCTGTCTATATTTTCGAATTCTAAAGATATAAGATAAAACAAAATTTCCACTTGGGATTAAAGACAATATATAAGCAGTAGTTAATAATAGATTATTTGCCAGAAGATAAAAAACTAAGATTTCTAATATATAGTAAATAACAAAAACACCAATTCCAGTAATTAATTTGGTTGGAGCTATCTCTGACTTTGATCGAGCAAATTGTTTAGCAATCAACCGAGGTAATTTATATGGAATAATATTGTTAATAATTCCATATAAGTAAATTGGAAAGCCTAAAATAATATAGGTTACAATTTGTATTCTTTCAAAAAAAGTAATGCTTTTATTCGATGGGTCAAGAAATTCATCTTTGAGTTTTAATAGACTTAAGTGATTTTGATAATTTTGAAATTTTTCTTTGAATTCTTCTACTTTATTTGGTTCATTTTTAAAATACCATTCAACTCCATTTACTAATCCTTTAGTTGCAGAAAAATCATCAGATTTATTTTTTATATCCAGACCAAGATCTGTCATTAATTCTTTTTTATAAATCAATTCTAATGCACTTACAATTTCTTCGGATGCTAAATCATTAACATTTGTTGTTAATTTAGTTAATGCTGTTTCTATTTGGTCAGTTAATTGATTTACAACTTTAAATTCATCCAAATCATATTGTTGTTTAAATGCCTTTAAGTTTATTGGATTGCCATATCGTACGATTACATTACTTTTAAACTTTATTGCATTTGAATATGAAAGTCCAACAGGAATCATAGTTATATTTAATTTCCAATTATTTTTTACCATAGCACCAAAACCAATACGTGCAGCACCAGTTTTAATTTTACTAAGAGTTCTGTCACCAGTTGACACACCTTCTGGAAAAATTAAAAATGCACCATTATTTTTTAAAATATGAAATCCTTTTTCAAAAGTATCTTCATTTTTATTTATTTGAGACGGATCATCTTGTTTCCTATAAATGGGGACTAATTGAAGTTTTGGTAAAAGCCATTTAGAAAAAGGATTGTTAAAAAGTGTAGATTTAGCAAAAAAAAATAATTTTCTATTACAGGTTGTTCCTACTACTAGAGGATCAATCATTGTATTGGGATGATTAGATACAAATATTACTGGGGAGTCAGTAGGAATATTATTTACATGTTGAGGAGATATTCTTCTAAAAAAAGTATATACACCTGCTAATGAGACTAGTTTTATGAGTCTATAGAGCAATACTTATCCTTTAACATAATAGTTGAAGTTAATTTAAATTAACTTCAGAACAAATTTTTCGAATATCAAAAAGTTTTGGGTTAGGGATCTCATTTTTATTAACTAAACTAATTAAATATTTTACTGAGAAACTTAATGTTGAATTATTCTGATATTTTTTAAAACGATTTTGAATTAAAGCAGAATTATAAGTTTCGCAATATTTTGAGAGATTAGATAGAACGGTAATTGAC
The DNA here is from genome assembly GCA_014239505.1 of Fidelibacterota bacterium. GTDB lineage: Bacteria > Fidelibacterota > Marinisomatia > Marinisomatales > TCS55 > TCS55. Next base: position 10,322 of record JAAZYT010000166.1, read on the forward strand.
TTAGGAAATAAAGTTAAATTTTTTCCTTCATAATAGTATGAAGGGTTATACGATTCATTCCAATATGGATTAACATAATTTTTAATATTAAATGATCTAGAAATAGCCCACCGACCATTTTTTTCCATGATTAATGGTTGGGCACTACTACACAATTCAATACCAAAAAGTAAGCCTTGAAAATTAGCTTCAAGATCAGCAAATGAAAAAACTCCAGATGCATATCGGCCAAGAATATTTTTTTCACCAATTATTCCTAAGTCAATTGCTTTTTCCATAGAAACTTTATGTGAATCGCCTTTTTTTATAGCGGATAAATATCTTTTGTAGTATAAATATCCTGAGCCTGTAAAATGTGTGATTTTATCAACACCTATATATATCCCATTTATATTTATTATCTCATCCAGCATAATTTTAAGGCTAATCATTTGACTCTTTTCAATTGTTGGATTAGAGTCTTTCCAATAAATACTTTTTTTGAATAAATTATTATTTTCAGATTTTTTATTTGGAAATTTTTCTATTTTATTATTTGACTTAATCCATTTTTCTAATGGCGAATTTAAAACTACACCAAAACTTTTTAATATTTCTGATGAGGCAGTTTCACAACTGCAATTATCTGGAAGTTGATTTAATGTTTTTGTTATTTCACGATTAAAATATTGATTTACCAATATACTAGCATCTTTTAAGTAAACTTTCCAAGCTAAGAAATGGTCTACTTCTCCAGCATTTAAAATAAATATTGAAATAAAATAAATTAATAAGATTCGTTTTTTCATTTATGTGACTAATCACCTTAATTTAGTATAAATTAAGGTGATTCTATTTAATTCCTCATGTTTTTCAAGAAATTAATAAAAGAAGTTTGGCGTAGATGTTTGGTTTTAATTATCGAACTATTGGGGAGGTCTCTAATTTTTTATAGATTAGAGAAATATTAAAATTTTGGTTTAAAATCAAAAAATCAATTATTAAATGGAACTCCTCTTAATGAAATTGTGAATTGCCAAGCACTACTTCCCTGTTCAATATTTCCTTCATTGCTTGCAAAAGAGCCCTCTATAAAGATAGGTTTTTGAATATTCAGAGCAATTGCACCAAAACGAGTTCCAAAAAGGTATGAAATACTTGGACTTATGGATATTGATTTAGTATTTGGAGCTGGAATATTATTCCAATAACCTTGACTAGAGCTAAGTATATTTAAACCATAACCTATTGAACTATCTATATTATCAAAACGTTTATAAAGCATTGAGAGTGCAATATTTAAATTGGCTGGAGGTAAATATCCATATTTACTTTCTGAAAAAGGTTTTTCATATAATATAAATCCGCCAAAAAATGTAGGATTTATACTTCTTTTAAAATATGCTTGAGCTTCTATGTTATAATTAAAAGTTCCATTGCTTAAACTAAAGTGTCGATGTTCTTTGACTACATCACCATTCAAAAAAAATGGATCTGATGTTAATTGATTACTTGATGGGATTGTAATCCCAGCACCCGAATAAATTCTAAGCCCATTCCCAAGCCCAGTATTTTTAGCTAAATATCTTAATATAACTTTTGAATCACCTAGAAGGCTTCCTTTAGCATTATGAAAATCACTTGAGGTTGATTCAGTCCTATGATGAATTGACGAATTAGGTTGCTTCCAATTCATGCTTCTGATACCAAAAGTTGATGATATCATCAAATTAAACTTGTTAGAAATTCCATAAATTATATTTGGTCGTAATAAGAAAGTATTTAATGAGCCGCTATGTTTAAAAGGCTCTTCTTCAAGAGGATCATGCCACCAATCTAAAAAAGTAAAGTTACTTTGAACTCCATAATAGAAGAGTCCCTTCTCAGCACCAAAACCTTTATCTGACTC
>JAAZYT010000099.1 GCA_014239505.1 Fidelibacterota bacterium
AAAGCTTTTCCAATTTGTGCAATACCAAACGGAATCTTAAGGCGCATTGCATTTTGAGTAAGAAGGTAGTTGACATATATACCTTGAGCAGTCTCAGGCCGGAGGTATGCAATGTTAGAATCTTCTTCAATTGGTCCAACATGAGTTTTAAACATTAAATTAAATTGTCGAGGTTCGGTTAAGTTACCGGTTGTCCCACATTTAGGACATTGGATTTTCATCCAATCTCCATCCTTTATATCACCTTCGAAAAGTTCATCGGCCCGATATCTTGATTTACATTCTTTACAGTCGACTAGTGGATCATTAAAAGCACCTACATGTCCTGAAGCTTCCCATACTTTTGGATGCATTAAAATTCCACTATCTAAACCAACAATATTTTCATGAAGCTGAGTCATCGCTTTCCACCAAAGTTGAGAAATATTATTTTTTAAAGAAATACCTAAAGGTCCATAATCATATATAGCACCAAAACCACCATAAATTTCAGAACTTTGAAATACGAAGCCTCTTCTTTTACAAAGAGATACTATTTTATCAATACTCATTTAATCTAAATCTTTTAATTCTTTTTCAATTTGATCATTATATTTAATACTTAAGTCGTCTTTATATGTTATAGTATTAATCTTTCCTCTAGGAGATCTTATATAAAATACAATTGTAATAAAACATAAGATGGAAATAAAGATTGGAGCAAGCCAAGCAAAAAAATTAAAACCTTCCGCAACAGGTGAAGAAAGGACTCGTTCACCAAATTTTTCAGTAAAATAATTTAGTATTTCTATTTTAGTTTTTCCATTTTGAACCATTCCAGCAATTTCGATTTCCATCTCCTTATTCCCATGATCATATACAGTACCACTCCAACAGCAAGTAGCCATTAGGCTTTGTTCAATATCCATTATCAGTTCATTTTTTTCTTGTGCAAAAATAAAACTGAAAAATATTAAAAGAGATATAGTTCGATTCATTTCTTTTTCTTTTTTGTTTTACGACGTTTTTTTCTTGGTGGAGCCGCTCTTTTTTTATCAATCAGATCAACAGCTTCTTCAAGTGTGATTTTTTCAGGATCAGATTCACTTGGTAGAGAGGCATTAAATTTTCCGTCAGTAATATATAGACCATATCTACCTGATTTAATAATTAAAGATTCACCAGTTTTAGTATGACTTCCAAGATTGCGTAGTTCTTGTGGTCCACTATTACGATTTTTTATTAATTCAATTGCTTCTTCTAGATTAATTGTTATTGGTGACATATTTGGTGGGATTGTTCCATTTTTTCCTTTTCCAGCCGTAACATAAGGACCAAATCTTCCATAGTCTGCTTTTACATCTTCATTTGTCTCAGGGTGTTTTCCTAATGTGCGAGGAAGTGATAATAGTTTTAATCCCATTTCAAGATCAACGTCATTTGGAGGTGTTCCTTTTGGAAGACCTTTACGTTTATTTGACTCTCCAAGTTGTACATAAGGGCCATAGGGACCACTTTTAAGTAAAACTATTTCATTGCTATCTGGATCAACTCCAAGTTCACGATCTTCATTGATCTCTTGATTTAAAATTTCCAGTGCTTTATCAACATTAAGATCACCAAGAAAAATATCTTTGGGGACAGATTTCCTTACTTCTCCTTGTCGAACGAAAGGACCGTATTGTCCTACACGTATTTCAATAGGCTCTCCATCATAGTCTAATTGGACCGAACAAGCTTTTCCAATATCAACTTCATCATCCAACATGCCTACAAGTCCTTTTACTTCATCAGAACCAAAGTAAAATTCTTTCATAAAGGGAAGGGCTTCTACTTCACCTCGCGAGATTGCATCTAACTCATCTTCCATTTTAGCAGTAAACTGGCTATCTACTAATGATGTGAAATGGTTTTCTAATAGTTGCGTTACTGTTATTCCAAGAAATGTTGGTGTTAGCTTTCCTCTCTCTCTAACAACATATGTTCTGTACACAATAGTATCAATAATATTAGCAAAAGTTGAAGGGCGACCTATTCCTTGAGCTTCCAATTCTTTTACTAAGGATGCTTCAGTAAATCGAGCAGGTGGTTTCGTTTCATGCTCATCAGAATTTAATTGATTACATTCAAGAGATTGATCTTTAGTTAA
>JAAZYT010000180.1 GCA_014239505.1 Fidelibacterota bacterium
AATGATAAGTATTTTACTAATGATGTAAACTACCAATATGTTTCAACAGGGAAAAATACAGGTGGATGGATAGCAACAAAACTAATAACATATGACGATGGAGAGGTGGACGTTTTTGAATATAGCGGTGGATCTTTTGGTTATCTTGGGTCTGGAAATAACAGTGAAGGGGAAGGCTGGGCTGTTGATTTTGATCCAATAGTGGGAGAGAATCAATTAATCGGTTTTGGTGCTAACTTAGGGTTTGCTCAAGATTTTGGTGGTTCTACCGTTCCTCAAACTGCTGATAAAGATTTTAATATTCACATATGGAAAAAAACGGATGATAATGGTGGAGTAGTTGATATAATTCCTCCAATACTTTTTGATGGTAAAGAGAGTGGAGTAAGTGGAATAGGTGATATCAATGTTGACCTTACTACCTTTAAAGATGACCTAACTAATTTAGGTGAAATAGTAGTTGGTATTGTTGATGATGATACAATAGGTACTTACTTTGGTATGAATAACTCAGGTGAAAATCACACCTATGCATATAATTATAGTGGAAATGGAAAAATTTCAAGCATGGCTAATTTTAGCGTTGGTGGCTCATCTTTGGATGGTTGGAACTTTATGTTTAGAACTACATGGCTTCTAAAAAATTCAACAGCGCCAAAACTTCATGCTGGTTTTATGCAACATAGTATTTTTACAGATGAATTAAAGATTTATATTATTGGTAATTCTATTGTTGATTCAGAGAATACAACAGTGATTATTAATAATGCTGGAAATGGACAAGTTGTATCAAACTCTGCCTTAGCAAATAACGATTCTATTTTAGTCTCTAATTATAGATTAAATGCCTCTGGTCCTCTAGATATTAATGTTTCTGGAAGCTATTTATACAGTTCAACTATTTTTGATACTACATTTAATTATAATGTTAATTACACACTTTCAAGTAAAGGTGGTGAAATTACTTCAAGGGATGGTGTTTATAGAGTAACCATTCCTGAAAATAGTTTAGATAAAAATCTTTATTTAATAGCAGGAATGGGTGCTTTTGGTCAGAAATCTGATGAAATGCAATTAGCTAAAGACTTTGATTTTGGCCCTATTTATACGATTGGACCCGTTGGTAAAAAATTAGCAAATGGAGCAAAAATAGCTTTTAGGTTGAATAATGTAGATATAAATAAAGTATCTATTGGCTATTGGGATGGTGAACTTTGGCGTGAATTACCTTCTTTTTTATCTGAAGATGGTTTATCTATTATTGGTGTTGGTACTCATCTTGGTCATTATACTTTAATTGCTCGTGGAAGTGGAATGCCATTATCCGTAACGGAAGATTTATCTATACCAACAGACTTTGCTTTAGCTCAAAATTATCCAAATCCATTTAATCCAGAAACTCGTATTGGTTATGATTTGCCTCAATCAGGCCATGTTTCTCTAATTATTTATGATATACTTGGAAGGGAACTTGTAACGCTAGTAAATACTGCTCAACCAGCAGGTAGATTTAATATTCTTTGGAATGGTGAAGATAGTTTTGGCAATCCAGTTGGTAGTGGTCTGTATTTTTATCAACTAAACTCTGGTGATTTCTCACAAACTAAAAAGATGATTATTTCACGATGAAGTTGCGTAATTATATTTTTTCTTTAATTAGTCTCTCTATATTTTTTATTTCATGTGAAGATAAAAAAGGGCCGAGCTTTGAAATTATTTTTGATCCACCAGATGAGTATAAATTTGGAAAAATTGAAATCAATCAAAGTATATCTCAAAGAATTCAAATAAAAAATACTGAAAATTCCACTGAAGCTTTTGTTGGGGAAATTAAATTAATGGATTCCCCAGCTTTTAAAATGGATTTCAGTGGTGTTTTAACACTTCAGAAAAATGAATCTAAAGAAATTTATGTAACATTTAGACCTAGTGAAGCTCAAGAATACAATGGAAGGTTAACAGTCTCTAATGACAACGATGATTTCTTTGAAATGTATGTAAGGGGAGTAGGTGTTGGGCCAGTTTCATTTTCTTTTGATAAAACAAAGTTAGAGTTTGGTCTAGTTCAGCCTGGAGATTCAAAAGACTTAGAAGTGAATTTTATAAATGAGGTATCATCAGGTTTTGATCTTGAGTTGGTACTTTCTATTCCTTCTAGCGATTTTACTATATTAGGTGAGGTTACATCTTTGACTATTCCTGCAGGACAATCTGAGACAATTACAGTACGTTATACACCAACTATAAGTTCTTCTTCAAAATCTTTAAAGGTAGTTCATAATAGTTCGATTATTACAAGCCCCGCCTCAATTACACTGTCGGGCATAATGGACATTTCTTCTGAAATTCTTTCTGATATTACCAAAGGTTGGGATGAATTTGAAGATAATAATTATAGTGAAAGTATGAAATCATTTATTAAGGCTATGAATCAAGCAAGAGTAAGTAGCATCTATGATACAATCTATGATAAAGCTATGCATGGTCTGGGTTGGTCTTTATTATTTGAACGTGGTACTAATGATTATGCTTTGGCTTCTTACAATAATTTTTTAAGCTGTGCTAATAACAACTTTTTACCAATGAATAGTTATTTTGATGTTTTAGCAGGAGTAGCAATTAGTGGTGTTTTAGCACTAGAAAGAACTTCTCCAACTTTTATCATTAGTGCTGCAAACAGTGTATTAACTGAATATCCAAACTATCAGTTTACCCACAAGGTTTCTGTTAATTATAAACATGTAAGGATGAGTAAGGTTCAAGCGCATTATTATATAGGTGAGTATACTAATGCAGCATCAGAAATGGACATACTTGATCCAACGAATGCACCTCATTCAAATGATCCTGTAAAGTTACTTACTGCAATACAAAACCTGTCGGGATCACTATAGATTGAATTTAGCCGGCAAAACGGCCATAGTTACTGGTGCTTCAAGAGGATTAGGACCTTATATTGCAAAAACTCTCGCAGAAAAGGGTGTAAAGATTGTTGCTATGGCGCGTGATATTGAAGGTCTTGAAAAAACAAAATCTGAGATTCAACTTTCCGGACAGAAGTGCAATATTGTTTCCATTGATTTAACTAAAATAAATAAACTAGAAAATCTTATTAAAAACATTTGGGATGATTTTGGGCCAATAGATTTATTAATTAATAACGCAGGTATAGAAAATTATCAGCATTTTGACCATCTTAGTAAAGATGCCATCTCGAATATAATTTCTACAAACTTAAGAGCTCCATTAGAGCTTACTCGGTGTATTTTACCAAAAATGATTAATCAAAAATCAGGACATATAATAAATATTTCCTCCTTAGCTGGAAAGAAAGGTGTGGCATATAATTCAGTATACTCTGCATCTAAAGCTGGCTTATTAATGTGGTCAGATGCCTTACGTCAAGAATATAAAAATTCTCCAATAGATATTTCAGTTATTTGCCCTGGTTTTATATCAGAGGCAGGGATGTTTTTTGATGGAAATGTCGACGCTCCTAAAATTTTAGGTACCTCAAGTCCGCAAAAAGTTGCCAATGCGGTTATAAAAGCTTTAAAGAAGGGTTCATGTGAGATTATAGTTAACGCAGGTCCTATTAGACCTTTATTAGCGTTAGGGCAAATATCTTGGAAATTAGCAGATAAAATTACTCGATTATTTGGAGTTCCTGCTCTTAGTCGGAAGCGGATTTCCGTTTAGCTGCTTCTTTCTGTACTTTTCTTAATTTTCTATTGCTCCACCATTTTACTAAACGACTATTAATTATTGGTTTTATAACAGGCTGGGATTTTTTCCATACCCATTCAGAAAAAGAAAAAACAAACATATTTTTTAGGTATGGATCATTTTCATGTGTTGGCATAAAATAATTTGAACGTTTATCTTTATACCAATCATATGTTATTCTACCTAAAGTAAATAGTGGAATAATTGTTACGACTGTTCCATAGTTACTTTCAATAGGAGGGGTAAAATCAGGGGCCAATGATAAGTATGGCTTGAATGATTTTGTTACAAGTGCTTGTAATGTAACAATTCCACCTATTGTGTAAATACCATTCCAAAACCCTTTTCTAACTGAAGTGCTAACATAAGAAGGTCCTGTTCTAACTTTATATATATCAAAAATAGAGTGATACTTTGTATTAATAGTACTATCAGATAAATGAAATGTAGCTACTTGAGGATTATCCATTTCATTTTCAAAAAAAATATTATCAAAATAAAGGGTGTCATTATTTTGAAAGATTATAAAACCGTCACGTTGTTGAAGTTCATTTATTCGATCTTTAAAAGATCGAGATTTAAAAATAAATACTCCATAATCATTGTAAATAAAATAAGTACTATCTTTTTGAATCATATTTGTATTTAAATTATTTGCATCTGTATAATAAGTTGAATCGTCAACCACAGAGTCAACAACAACTGTCTTTGCAATACCATTAAGATCAACTATTATATGTCTTATATTTATTGAGTCACCTGGAGTAGGTTCGGTACTAAAACGTCGCATTTTAAATAAATTCATTGATGGATAGTCAGTTTGGACATATTTTGGAAATTCTTTAAAAGGATATAATCTTCCGACATTAATTGATTTGTTTTTTACTTCAAAACGATGATTGATGTTCACTTCTTCTTCTGTTATAATGCGAATTTTATAATGACCAGGTTTAATATTTGAAAAAGTAAATTTTCCTCCACCAAATTTTTTTAGGAGCTTTTTTGAAGTTTTTGTACGTGAAATTACTTTTTCAGTAGTATCCATTAAAATTACTTCAGCTTCTTCAATCAAAATATTTGACTTATAATAAGCTGTTCCTTTAACATTGTATTGTTTCGGAGCTTGTGCATGAATTGATTGAAAAACAAATCCAATTATTAGGATAAATCGTATAACTTTCATTAATTAATTTAAATAATTTTCAATCAGTATGTATGTATGACAATGGATTAATTATATTGTAATTTTTGTAAATGATTGTATTGTTTCAAAACATAAATAAGCTATTAATAACTTTAATCTTTGGATTAACAGTAATAAGTGCGCAACCTAAACTTTCTTTTCACTTAGGAAGTGGATTTTATAAACCTTCTCTTGGATATTTAGATCCTGATTCAAATTCTGTTATCCCATCTCTTAGTGCTTTTGGAAAAAATATATTAATTGATTGGGGTGTTAAATACCAGTTTTACCCTAATGCAAGAATTGGTTATTCTAGATCTAACTCTTATCATTCTGGTAAAATAGGTGATTCTGATTATTTTCGAACAATTTCATATCGTATGATAACATTTGAAACATTTTACTATCCAAGAAAGAAGATGGAGCTCAACTTTATGTTAGCACCAATGTATAATAAAGGCATAATCAAGTTGTCTTCTAAAGGGGCTTCTTCAGATTGGGATTCAATTTTAAATAAGTTTGGGAACTCAAGTGTTAAACTTTTGACTGAAGGAGAAATGACTAAAAGATGGTTGGGATTAACAAGTATGATAGGGTTTAGATATTATATCTATCCATGGCTTGCTGTTGATGGAAAAGCTGGTTTTATGCAAAATTCTTACTCAGAAAATAAATGGAAATTAGATGGTGATAAAGTTGATGGCCCTACTATGAACATTAAAAAAATGCCGGTTTTTAAATTACATTTTGTTTTTGGATGGTAAAAACTTCTACCATATTAACCTTTTTAATTTTGTCAACTGCGCAAAGCCAAATTGACAAAGAGAAAAAAGATTTTTGTAATAGTTTGATTATAAAACAAGCTAGAGAATCAGGTTTTCGTTCGTTAAACTTTTCTGAAAAAATTCAATATCATTTAGATTTAAGAAAATGTGAAAATAAAATTTTTGTTAAATCAGTAAGAAAAGAAGTGAATGATAGTCAACTCGCATCTGACTCAGAAAAAGCAAAGACTTTTACTGGTAAATCTTCGTCATTTGCATATTGTATTATATTATTCATTACTTATTTAACTTTGAACTAAGATGAATAAACATCTAATTAATAAATATAGCCTTATAATACTATTTTTGATGAGTGTAGTCTTTTGTCAATCTAATGATAAATCTATTGAAAATTATAAAATTGCGCTCAGAATGAAACTAAGAATGGAGTCTAACCCAATTCTTTACATGGATGAACCCAAATCAGCACTATTAAATAAGGCTTATCAAAGCTGTAATGAGTATATACTATTAGATGAATACGGAGCTAAAAAAGTATTAAAAAATAAAATGACTAAAATTACAAACGATATTAAATCTTTCTCTAAAATTAAATATAAAAAACCTATCAGAAAGAAAAAGCCTTCCAATATTCGTTATCATTATTTTTCTTTAGAATCAGATATTGATTGAATGAACTCTTCACCTAATTCATCTAATATTACCTTGCCAATTGATTCAGCAACTTCATCATTATTTAATCCATCTTTGATTAAATCTTTCCAAGATTTTTCTAAAGTTTTAAGATCGTCATCATTTGAGAATATCTCATCTAAAACAATTGTAGGGATATTGAAATCACTAAGGCGTTGATACATGTTTAAATTTTTTATTTCCATAATTAAAATTAACTCTATAAAATAATTGATTGAAAGGAGTACTTCTTTGCAAAAACATATAAAAGTTCTCTACGGATTAATGATCGTTGGATTTTTATCACTTTCCATACAAATTTGGCTACAAACTCAAGCTATAAATGAATTGAATGTCAAAATGGAGGCAGTAAGAGAATTATTATTTAGATTTGCTTGATTGATTTATTGAAAAATGACCCTAATTTCCGACCCTGTTTATTAAAAAATAAATTTAATTAAATGGCGTCGTACCCAAGTGGTCTAAGGGATCGGTTTGCAAAACCGCCATTCGCCGGTTCGAATCCGGCCGACGCCTCTTAAAATATTGCCCGGGTGATGGAATTGGTAGACATGACGGACTTAAAATCCGTTGGCTGAATAAGCCGTGCCGGTTCGAGTCCGGCCTCGGGCACAGCGATAGTGGAACCCTACTTGTCGACGAGAAACCCTCCTTAGTTGGAGGGTTTTTTGGTTGTATATATAAAGACTTGTTTTGACATACTATGACAATTATTTTGGGTAATAATTGGGTAACATTTTAAAAAGGGTAGAAGCGTTTCATTTTAATTTAAATTCTTTTGGTGGTTCTACTCCGATTAAATGACGTACAAAATAGTCCCACCTTCGTCTCATCCAATATTGCCCAAGTCCATGACCCTTATTAGGGAAAATAAGCATATCAAAATCTTTGTTCGCATCAATCAAGGCTTTTGCCATTAATAGGGTATTATTGACAGGTACGTTTCCATCAAGTGAACCGTGGCCCAGTAGTAACTTGCCTTTTAAATTCTTTGCTAAGAGATGATTAGCCTGATTATCATAGGTCGAGGTGCCATCCTCATTTTTGATGAGCATTCCTTGCCATTTTTCACCCCAGTCGTCTTCATAGGTAGCATTGTCATGGTTGCCAGAACCTGAGACGGCCACTTTATAGAAATCAGGGTAACGTAGAATTCCACCTGTAGATGCAAAGCCACCGCCAGAACCGCCATAAATACCTACTCGGTCAAGATCCATCCATAG
>JAAZYT010000169.1 GCA_014239505.1 Fidelibacterota bacterium
ACTTCAAAATTATCAGTTAAAGATTCATTTGAAATTGCTCTTGATGAAGGATCTAATAATGATTTATTCAATGAATATTTTAGATTAGTGGTTGAAACAGTAGTGTCATAATCTTTAACAAAAAGTGAAATATTTTTTCCTGGACTTGAATGAAATGACTGTTTTCCTTTATGACAAGAAATAGTATGATAATCTGTAATCATTTTTATTTCTATTTTATCATAGTAATCAAATAGTATATAATGATTAGCCAAAGTCATATCTTCACGTAATCCTGTTGCTCCAAGAATAGTTAATCTCTTCACATTATTTATTACAGCCCATCCTAAAGCTTTTTCAAGGTCAGTATTGTATTGGTTTGTATCCCGTACGATTAGTCCTTTAAATTCTATGTGTATATCTTTGGAATCTAAATCGCCAATAATAATGTGTGGAATTAAATCTAACTTTTCCAATTTATTAATTGCACCATCAGTGCAAATAACTGTTCCAGCATTTTCTAAAATTTCAAGTGGGGCTGGACTTGTTGGAAACAAGCCATTTACTAAAATAACAATGGGAGATTTAAATAAACTTTTCATTTTCTATTATCAAATTTATGCTTTTTATTTTCACAAACATAAGAAAGCATTATAATAAAGATGGATAAAATTATCAAAAAGTATTCAGGCCATCCCTTACGTAGTTGGTTTATAAGACAAAGTCTTGATTATTCAAAAAGAACTATTATTTTTTCTATTTTATTAACATTAATTATTGGTTCTGGTGCTCAATTTTTTCTTATTGATGATGATATGATAAAATTATTACCAAAAAATCTGAATTCGAGAGTATCATGGGATTCCATTCAAGATGAATTTGGCAGCACAGAAGTCATCCTGGTTGCATTTGGGAAAAAAGGAGAATCAGTATTTAATCCAGAAACAATGGCGACTTTATGGGATTTAACTGAAGCGATAGAAAATACTGACCAGGTTGAAGAATTAACATCAATTTCATCATCGACTCGAATGGATAATATAGATGGTTTTATGGAGATTGATGATTTGCAACCTTATAGAGACCTAACTCAAAAAGAAGTAAATAATATAGAGAAATATCTAAATAAGAATCCAACTTTAAAAAAACGTGTTGTCAGTGAAGATAATGAATATTTAATGGCAATCATTCAACCATATGAAAGTGGTTCATTAAACACGTTTAGAGACTCGGTTACGGCAATTGCAAAACCAATATTAAGTAATTACGAAGTCCATTATGGTGGACAAGCATATGTAACAGGAACTATGCCAGCAATGATAAGAGATGATGTTATTGGTCTAGCAAGGATTGGTATGCTAATAATGGTTACTATTCTACTAATGAATCTTAGAAGTATTTCTGGTGTTATTATGGTTATTATGGTGATTGGACTATCATTAGTAGCAATGATAGGGTTTATGGGCTGGATATATCATTTAACAGGCTCTGATCGATTTTTGTTTACCCTAGCAAATACATCGATGCCCATTATTCTATTAACTATAGCCAATTCTGATGGTGTTCATGTAGTTTCTAAGTTCTTTAAAGAGTTAAGATTAAAACAAGATTCAAGAAAAGCTATTGCAGCAACAATGGATTCACTATTAATTCCAATTTTC
>JAAZYT010000104.1 GCA_014239505.1 Fidelibacterota bacterium
GAATCAACTTTATCCGTACCAATTTCAAGTAATATTTCATCCAAGGCGATAGGTTCACCTACTTTTTTTCGCCATTCCAAAATAGTGCCTTCTGTAATGGATTCTCCCATCTTAGGCATGACAATATCTATAATCATTAATACTCCATCAATTCTTTTAAAACAGATTGTATATTTTTTGTTTGAAGTAATACTTCATCTTCTAAAAACCAGTTAAAAGGGATATGACTATCAGCTGAAGCTACTCTCTTTACAGGGCCATCTAAATCTTCAAAATATTTATCCGCAATTATAGCGGATATCTCCGCACCAGGACCATTAGTTAAGTTATCTTCATGGACAACAAGGACTTTACCTGTTTTTTTGACCGATTTTCCAATTGTTTCTTCATCCAAAGGATTCAATGTTCTTAAGTCAATAATCTCAACAATACCCGATCTAATATTTTCTTTTTTTACTGCTTCAATTGATTTTTGGACCATAGCTCCCCACGTAATTATTGTTAAAGCTTCACCTTCTTGAATAATTTTTGCTTTACCAAAAGGTAAAATATAGTTTTCATCAGGTTCTGGCGTAGAAGCAAACCCTTGCCTATAAATACCTTTATGCTCCATAAATATTACAGGATCATCCATTCTGCAAGCTGCTTTAAGTAACCCTTTTGCATCAGCAGCATTTGAAGGGTAGGCAATCCTTATCCCAGGTAGATGCATAAAATAGCCATCAATAGATTGACTATGGCATAAACCTCCATGGATGTATCCACCAACAGGAACACGAATTACAACGGGGCAGTTCCACATATTATTTGAACGATAACGCATTGTAGCTAATTCATTTCTTATTTGCATGAATGCTGGCCAAATATAATCTGCAAATTGAATCTCAACTACAGGTTTCCAATTAGTACAAGCCATACCTATGGCTGTACCAATAATTGATGCTTCTGCCAATGGTGAATTAAAGACTCTTTCCTTTCCAAACTTAGTACTAAGTCCTTTTGTTGCAGTAAAAACACCACCTTTTGGATCAGCAACATCTTCACCAAAAATAATCATTTTATCATTGTTTTCCATTTCTTCAGAAAGAGCATGATTAATCGCGTCAACTAAAACAATTTTATCACTTATTTCATTAAAAGAAGTTTCTTTAAGTTCTAAACTTTGAGAATAATTATAGTCTAAAGCAGATGAGGTTGGGGGATGAGCTTGCTCTTCAGCCCATTTAGATTCTTCATCAATAAGTTTATGAATTTCACTTTTAATTTTATCAAACTCTTTAGTTTGAAACCCTTTTAATTTCAAACAAGATTCTTCAAATCTAATAATTGGATCTCTTTTTTTATCTTCATCTAACTCTTCCACTGTTCTGTATTTACGTTGGTCATCAGAAGATGAATGAGGTAAAAGTCGCACAACATTCGAAACAATGACTGCAGGACCTTTACCTTTACGTGCTCTTTCAACTGCTTTTTCAAAAGCTAAGTTCGCTTCAAAGAAGTCAGTACCATCAATATTAAAACGAGCTAAGTTTTGATAACCTGACACCATTGAATAAACTGAAGCACCAGATGTTTGTTCAGATTTATGTACACTAATAGCATATTCGTTATCCTCAATATGAAAAATTACCGGTAATTTTTCACGGCTTGCCCAATTCAAGGCTTCATGAAATTCACCCTGACTAGTAGTCCCTTCGCCTGATGAAACATAAACAACTTCTTTTTGACCTTCCCACTTGCGAGTTAAAGCTGAACCAACAGCATTTAAGAATTGTGTCCCAGTTGAACTTGACTGACTTACTATTCTCAAATCTTTATCACCAAAATGCTGAGGTAACTGTCGTCCACCAGAAGCTTTGTCATCTTTTCTCGCTAAAAAATTTAAAAGATGATCTTTGCTTGTTACACCCAAGCCTATAGTAAATGCAGCATCACGATAATATGGATAAAACCAATCTTTGCTTGGCTTCAAATTTGTTGCAGCTGCTAATTGTGCTGCTTCATGGCCTGAGCAAGCAATGTGAAAAAAAGACTTTCCTTGCTTTATAAGCGTCATCATTTTTTCATCAAGACGCCTAGCTATTATCATTTTTCGATAAACATCCAGCAACTCTTTTTTATTAAATCCGTGTAATTTTGGCATTATTTAATTGAAGCCTTTTATTTTACTTTAAATCTATAATTGAATGACTGAGTTATACGATTTTTAATCAAAGATATATTTTGTTTTTCGCCTAAAATTTTCTCCATGGAAGTGACTCCATACTCGAAAATTCCACAAGGAATAATTCCGTCAAAATAAGTTAAATCTGTATTAACGTTGAGTGCAAATCCATGCATAGTTACCCATCGAGAAATTCGCACACCTTGTGCGCCAATCTTTTCATCTCCCACCCATACGCCAGTTAACCCTTCTTTAATTTTACCAACTATATTAAAAGTTGATAGCGTATCAATTAATACTTTTTCTAATGAACGCATATACCAACTAACACTTTTATTATATCGTTTTAAATCAATAATTGGGTAACCTACTATTTGTCCTGGGCCATGGAACGTAATATCTCCTCCTCTTTCAATATTGAATACTTTAATATTTTTTTTTGCAGACTGAAGTAAATGATTATTGTCGGCATTTTTTCCAAGCGTATAAACTGGTTCATGCTCAACAAAAAATAAAGTGTCTGGTTTATCACCCAGTAAAACTTTTTTATGATAATCTTTTTGCAAATTCCAAGTTGCTTGATAATCCTTCATCCCTAAATCTTCAATATGAATAGTAGCACTCATTTTACTTATGAACGTTACGTCCAAAGGCGTCAAGAGCAGCTTCCATTATTGCCTCAGATAAAGTTGGATGTGCATGGACAGTCATCGCTATCTCTTCCCAAGTAGTTTCCAGTGCTTTGGCTACTGACAATTCTGCAATTAACTCTGTTGCGTTATTTCCCACAATATGACAACCTAGCAATTCGCCATATTTAGCATCAAAAATTATTTTAACAAACCCTGTTGTATCACCTGTGGCTAAAGCTTTACCACTAGCCTTAAAATCAAAACGCCCAATCTTTATTTCATGCCCTAGCTCTTTTGCCTCAAATTCTGTTATTCCAATTGAAGCTACTTGCGGTTGACAATATGTACATCCAGGGATATTTGAATAATCTAATGGATTAGTACTATAATTAAAAGCATGCTCTACTGCAATATTGCCTTGAGCTGAAGCGACATGCGCTAACCATGGTGGACCAGTAACATCACCTATAGCATAAATATTTTCAATTGATGTTTGATTGAATTCATTTATCTCAATAGAGCCCTTAGATGTTTTTATTCCTAGTTTTTCTAGACCGATATTTTCAATATTTCCAATAACTCCCACAGCATTAAGAACAATATCTGTATTCATTATTTTGCTTTTACCAGATATTTCTGTATGAACTTTTAATTTTGTTTTTAATTTTTCAATTTTAGTTACGAACGCATTTTTATAAATCTTAATCCCAGCCTTAATAAAGCTTTTTTCAACCTCTTTTGAAATCTCCTCATCTTCAACTGGTAAAATATTATTCTGCATTTCAATAAGATGTACTTCCGTACCAAATTCATTAAAAAAATATGCAAATTCAGCACCAATAGCACCTGCACCAATTATAATAATTTTTTTTGGTACTTTTTTCAATACCATTGCATCTTTTGAGGTAATTATTTGCTTACCATCGGGCTTCATGTTTTCTAATATTCTTGGCCTTGCTCCTGTGGCAATAACAATTTTATCGGCTTCTATTAGATCTTTCTTTTTACCTTTGAGAACTTCAAGCTCATTTGGAGATTTAAAAGATCCCCAACCTTGGATATGATCAATATTATTTTTTTTCATTAAAAACTCGACCCCTTTTGAAAGGCGTTGAGATACATCTCGACTACGCTTAATAGTCTCATTAAAGTTGACACTAAAAGTTGGAATATTGATACCAAATTGCTTACTGTTTTTTACATAATGAAGCACCTCTGCATTTTTTAATAAAGCTTTGGTTGGAATACAACCCCAATTAAGACAAATACCACCTAATTTATCATTCTCAATTATGGCAGTTTTTTTCCCTAATTGTGCTGCACGAATAGCTGCTACATATCCTCCAGGCCCGCCACCTAAAACTACTATATCATACTTTTTCATTTATTATTTATTTTCGAATAATACTTAAAAATTCAGCTCTTGTTTCTGAAGATTTTCTAAATTGACCAAGCATAGATGAAGTTGAAGCAAAACTATTTTGTTTTGCGACACCACGCATTTGCATGCAAAGATGTCTCCCTTCCATCACAACTGCAACTCCAACCGGATCTAAGACTTCATTTAGGGTACTAGCAACTTCATGCGTTAATCTTTCTTGAACCTGTAGTCGCCTTGAATACATATCTACAATTCTTGGAATTTTTGATAAACCTATTACTTTTCCATTTGGCAAGTATCCAACGTGAGCGCGTCCAAAAAATGGGATCATATGATGCTCACACATAGAAAAGAATTCAATATCTCTAACTACAACCATATCTGTACAATCTTCATTAAATATTGCACCATTTATAACGCTTTCTAATTTTGAGTTATAACCTTGAGAAAAATGCGTCCATGCTTTTGCGACTCTTTGAGGAGTTTTTACTAAGCCTTCGCGATTTGGATCTTCTCCAATAGTTTTAATTAGTGATTTTGTTAAATCTGCTAGTTTTTCGATCTTTTCACTCATGTATAATCTTTCATATATTTATTAAATTTATATTAGTTCATGTAAAAAATTATTCTGGATCTGGATTAACTTTATCTTTCAATAAACGAACGCCAAGATAAAATAATGGTGTATCAAATAAGGCTGAGAAAAATTTGAAAGTATACATCGATAAAATCAAGCTAAATAAAGCTTCTAAAGAATTTATTTCACCTTCAAAATTTCCAACCATATAGTTAATAGAAAGAATTGCAATCGTATCAACTAGCTGACTAAACGTAGTAGAGAGATTGTTCCGTAACCATAGATGCTTACCATTTGTGACTCTTTTCCAAAAATGAAACATTTTAACATCAACAGTTTGGGCAACAGCATAAGCTATAACGGAAGCAATGACACCAGCTCTCATAAATCCATAAACTTCATCATAAATAATTGTGCCACCTGAAATTCCAGCATCATCTAAATAATTACCTAGTGACATAACAGCTAGCATGAAAAAATTCATAAAAAATCCTACAATAACTAGGTTTTGAGCTCTTTTTTCACCATATAACTCACAGATTAAATCTGTGGCTAAAAATGTAACTGGAAAAGCCAATGTTCCGATTGGAATTGTCAATCCAAAAATTTCAACAAATTTAGTTACACCAATTATATTACCCATAATCATTGATGTTAAAAAAATACCGCTTAGAAATAGAAAAAGTTTTTCTTTAAAGTTCAATTTTTAACCGTAGTAATCTGTGAAAATGGTTGGAGTTTCACGTAGCCTAATCCGATAAAGTGTTACATCCTTCAAATAGGGTTCTATTTGTGACCAAATGAACTGAACCAAATTTTCTGAGCTTGGTTGTTTATCATTAAACCATTCTACTTCTTTTTCAAATTGAGTGTGATCTAAAATGTTGATAACATTGTTTTTGACTACTTCTTTTAAATGACCTAGGTCAACTATAAATCCTGTATCATTATTAACTTCACCTGTTACCATTACCTCAAGTGTATAATTGTGCCCATGAACTTTTGAGTCTGGACCAAAAACATTCCAATTTTTATCATCAGACCAATCATCATGACCATATTGATGAGCGGCATTAAAGTAAAAAATTTTTGTTAGAAAAGGGTTGTTCATTTAGTTGTATCCTGCAAATAATTTGCTACATTAAATTTACTCATTCCAAGTTGCTGGGCAAAGGATTATGATGCTATTAGTTAATTAAAATATTAAATCTTTGTGATAATACTATCAATTTGTTCAACTGCATTATCTATATCGTCAATAGTATTATATAAATGAGGTGAGAACCTAATGGCTTTACCTCTTTTTGAAACATAAACGTTTCTATTTTTGAGATGTTCAATAATCTTATTTGAATCTTTATCTTTATAATAAGCAGTTATAATCGATGAGCGACTATTATCCAAAGGTGAGGTTATACATGCAGATTGAGAACGAAGTTTATCGATTAATATATCTGCTAACTCTCTATTATATTTAAAAATATTATTAACACCTACTTTATTAAGAAAATTTATTGATTTAGAAAGGCCTAAAGCGCATCCAAATGCCATTGTACTAAACTCAAATTTTTTGGCTGAATCCGGATATACAATTCTAGAGGCATCTAATTCCCACATTTTTTTATGACTTCTAAATCCTACTAATCCTGGTTCTAATTTTTCTGAAAGCTCTGGAGTAACATACATAAAGGCAGCTCCAAAAGGACCACAAAGCCACTTATAAGCTCCACAAACTATTGCATCAATAGGTGTTTGCTTAACATCAATAGGAATAGCTCCTGCTGATTGAGTAGCATCTACAATTAATAACGCATTATGTTTATGTGCTGCCTTAGATAGCAAACCTAAATCAAAGACTTGTCCATTACTGTATTCAACATGTGAAATACATACGACCGATGTATTATTATCAATTAGGTCAATAATATCTTGGCTACTAATAAAGTTGTTTTTTTCTTTAACCAATCTAATTTCAGATTCAGTAGAACTAGCAACTCGCATCCATGGATAGACAGTGCTTGGAAAAACTATATTTGTACTTACAATATTCTGATCTTTTGATGGCATTATGGCCCAAGCTAACGAGCTGAGTAATTCTGTTGCACTTGATCCAGCAGCAATATCAGATGGAGAAGCATTTAGTAATTTTGCTGCAGAGTTATGTAAACTACTAAAAACATCCTCCTCGGCTATTTCGTTAAAATTATTGCTACCATTTGTTGCGAGGTCTTTTACCCAATCATTAATTTCTTTCTCTGCCTTATTTAGCATAAGACCAACATTAGCAGTATTCAAGTAGGTGAAATTCTTAGATGATGGAAAATCTTTATTAGAGACTATATTTTTCATGAAATCCAGCGTAAATAGCCATAAATATTCATCCCCATTAAAATAAATGACATAAGTGCTGTTGAATAGGCTTTTTTATAAATTGAATAAATTCCAACTAAGGCATTTCCTAGCAACCAAACAATCCAAGAAGATAAAAACTCATTAGCATTAAGATAATAACCAAAAATAACTAAAGTAGCTCCCATCCATCCAATAAGTTTAAGCTTTAAAGGCTCTGAATTACTTTTAAACCAGTTTTTCATATTTAAATCTACAAACAAAAAACACCAGTAAATAAACTGGTGTTTTAATAACGACTTATATCTATTAACCTTAAATCAAATATTTGATTATTTATTATATTTGTATTTCTTCAAATAGCCATGGATTTACATTTTTATATTTCTTTTCAAAAGAGAAAATTTTATCTTTTTTTTCTAGAGTCTGAGAAATTTCATCCAGACCATTAATTAAACAAGATTTTTTATATTTATCTACTTCAAATGAGATTAAATAACCAGATGATAATTTTATGGATTGTCTTACTAAATCAATGTGAATATTGAAGCCATCATTTTTCTTTACTTTTTCAAAAAGATTTTCAATTTCTCGTTGCTCTAAAACAATTGGTAGAATTCCATTTTTAAAACAATTGTTATAGAATATGTCAGCAAAACTAGATGCAATTATACTTTTAATTCCATAATCTAAAATGGCCCAAGGCGCATGCTCTCTACTAGAACCACATCCAAAGTTTTTTTTAGTAAGTAAAATTGATGCTCCTTGATAACGTTCTTGATTTAATACAAAATTATTGTTCAAAGGTCTCTCTTTAATAGAAATACCAGGTTCTCCTTTATCTAAATATCGCCATTCATCAAAAAGATTAGGACCAAAACCTGTTCTTTTTACTGATTTTAAAAATTGCTTTGGGATAATTGCATCTGTATCAACATTAGAGCGATCTAGAGGAACAACGATTCCTTTAAAATTTTGAAATTTTTTCATTTATACTTGATCCATAATTTCACGTACATCAATAAAATGCCCTTTTACGGCTGCCGCTGCTGCCATGATTGGACTTACCAAATGCGTTCTTCCGCCATGACCTTGTCTACCTTCAAAATTGCGATTTGAAGTTGAAGCGCAACGTTCTCCAGGTTCTAATTTATCTGCATTCATTGCAAGACACATAGAGCAACCAGGATCTCTCCATTCAAAACCAGCATTGATAAAAATTTTGTGAAGCCCTTCAACCTCTGCTTGCCTTTTTACCTCTCCTGATCCAGGTACTACCATTGCAAGCTTAATATTTTCTGCAACTTTCTTTCCTTTAATAATTGTTGCTGCAGATCTAAGGTCTTCAATTCGAGAATTTGTACAGGAACCAATAAAAATTTTATCTAATTTATAATCTGCCAATGAGTCACCACCTGAAAGACCCATATATTTTAACGCATTATTAGAGCCATTACTTTTATTTATTGGAATTTTTTCACCAACATTTAAACTCATTTCAGGGGAAGTACCCCAGGTAATTTGAGGAATAACACTATTTGCATCTAATTGAATAATATTTTGGAATTCTGCATCTGAATCTGAATATAATGTTTTCCAATATTTTATAGCTCTTTTCAAATTTTTACCTTTAGGTGCAAAAGGACGATTTTCTAAATATTTAATTGTTTTATTATCTGGCGCTATAATACCTGCTCTTGCACCAGCTTCAATTGCCATATTACATACTGTCATTCGCGCTTCAATTGATAAATCTTTAATTGTATCTCCTGCAAACTCAATTGTATAACCTGTGCCACCCGCTGTTCCAATTTTTTTAATAATTTGAAGCACTAAATCTTTTGCTGTAACACCTTTTTGTAATTTTCCATTAACTAAAACTAGCATATTTTTTGATTTTTTCTGTATTAGACACTGGGTAGCTAATACATGCTCAACTTCAGAAGTTCCAATTCCAAAAGCTAGAGATCCTAAGGCTCCATGGGTTGCTGTATGAGAATCTCCACATACTATTGTCATACCTGGAAGGGTTGCTCCTTGTTCTGGTCCAACTACATGCACAATACCTTGACGAACATCATCTATGGGTATATAAGGCACATTAAAATCTTTACAATTCATGATCAATGTATTTATTTGCAGAGCAGAGATTGGATCTGGTATTCCTTTATTTCTATTCACTGTTGGAATATTATGATCTGCCACAGCTAAGTTTGCTGATGCTCTCCACGGTTTACGATTTGCAATCTTTAACCCTTCAAAAGCTTGTGGCGATGTAACTTCATGAATTAACTGTCTATCAATATAAAGCAACGCATTACCATTTTTATCTTGATCAACTAAATGAGCATTCCACAATTTATCGTAAAGTGTTTTACCCATTATTTAAGGTGTAGTAACTGCTTCTAAAAGTTCATTTATTTCTTGTTCTACACTATACTCGTTAATTGCTTGAAGATAAGCTTTTGCGCTTGCTTCTACAATATCAGTTGAGACACCTCTTCCAGAAAATGTTTTATCACCATTTTTTAAACGAAGATGCGCTTCACCCTGCGCTGAGCGCCCAACAGTCACAGATCTAACTTGATATGATTCAATGTGAAATTTAGAGTTTAAAGCTCTATCTATTGCATTAAAGCATGCATCTACAGGTCCATCACCTGTCGCTGACTCTTCAACTAATTTTTGATCAGATTTTATTCTTACCGTTGCTGTTGGAATTGTCGTAGTACCTATATTTACATGTAAATAATCTAACTTGTGGGCATAATCTTTTTGAGTTACCTCTTGCCCCATTAAAAGTCTTAAATCATCATCAAAAACTTCTTTTTTCTTATCTGCTAATTTTAAAAACTCATTATATACTTTATCTAACTCTTCTTCAGAAGGATCAAAACCAATAGCTTTTAATCGAGAAATAAGTCCGTGCCTTCCTGAATGTCGACCCAATATAATTTTAGATTCATTGACACCTACTTGTTCAGGGTCCATTATTTCATATGTCTTATTATCTTTTAACATTCCATCTTGATGAATCCCTGATTCATGAGCAAATGCATTCTCACCAACAATAGCTTTATTAGGTTGAACAACCATACCAGTAAATGATGATACCATTTTGCTCGCATTAAAAATCTCTGAGGTATTAATTTTCGTTTCTACATCCCATAAATCTTCTCTAACAGAGATTGCCATTACAATTTCTTCCAAGGAGGCATTACCTGCTCTTTCACCAATACCATTAATTGTGCACTCTACTTGACGAGCACCATTTGAGATTGCCGATAGTGAATTAGCCACAGCCAATCCCAAGTCATTATGACAGTGAACACTTATTATAGCTTGATTAATGTTTTTTACTCTACTATTTAATTCAGCAATCTTATTACCAAACTCTAGTGGCATTGTGTAACCTGTTGTATCTGGTATATTAACTGTTTTTGCACCAGCTTCAATTACGGCTTCAACTACTTCCGATAAATAACCAATATCTGTTCTCCCTGCATCTTCAGGTGAAAATTCAACATCATCTGTAAATGTCTTAGCTAATTGAACAGCTTCACAGGATATTTTTAAAATATGTTTACGCTTTTCTTTAAGTGTTTTGCCATAACGATCATTGCCAAATTTTCCCATCATATGTATATCTGATGTTCCAGCAAAAGTATGGATTCTAAAAGCTTTAGAATGCTTTAAAGCATCATACGCAGCTTTCACATCTTTTTCAACAGTTCTAGCGAGGCCTGCTACAACAGTATCAACCGCATCAGCAATCCGTTGAACTGCATCAAACTGTACTTTAGATGATACAGGATATCCTGCTTCAATTACATCAACATTTAGTTTGTTTAACTGTTTAGCAATTTCTATTTTTTCTATTAGGTTTAGAGAGCATCCAGGAGCTTGTTCACCATCACGTAAAGTAGTATCAAAAACTACAATTTTATCCTTCATACGACATCCTTACCATTTCAATTATTGTATCTGATTTATCTGCACATTTTTCTAATATTAGATTTTGCATAACTGAAGTGCTTACAAGATTTGTATCTTTTGTGCTAATATCTAAAGTACGATAACCCAACTCTAGCACTTCATTTATAGCCGCATAAATCATTGCTGATGCTTGAGGTAAATTAAATGAATATTCAAGCATCATAGCTACAGATGCTACCATCGCTAGAGGGTTTGATTTATTATTACCTGCAATCTCAGGAGCTGAGCCATGAACTGGTTCATAGAGTGAGTGTTTAGATCCAAGACTTGCAGAAGGCAACATTCCTAAACTTCCAGTAATCATAGCAGTAATATCACTTAGTATATCTCCAAAAAGATTTTGTGTTAAAATTACATCAAACTGTTTAGGGTCTTTTACTAGCTGCATAGCAGCATTATCTACATACATTTCATTTAGATAAACATCGGAGTATTCCTTGTGGATACTCTCAACAACATCTTTCCAGAATTGTGAACTTTCAAGAACATTAGATTTATGGACTGATGTAACTCGATTATTTCGTTTGCGTGCTAATTTGAATGCAGTGTGAGAAATTTGTTCTACCTCTTCACGTGTATAACTAAGGGTATTCCATCCTTTATTCTTATCTATCCCTCTAGGCTCACCAAAATAAATTCCACTCGTTAATTCCCTTACAACCATCACATCTGCTTTACGAATGACATCAGGCTTTAATGAAGAAGCATTTAGAAGAGGGCTATAGATTTTTGCTGGACGAAGATTAGCATAAAGACCTAATGACTTTCTTAATTTTAAAAGTCCTTGCTCTGGTTTCTTATTATGTGGTTGCTCTTCCCATTTAGGTCCTCCAACGGCACCTAATAGAATTGAATCCGCATTTTTACAATTATTAATTGTTTCTTCTGTTAATGGAATGCCATACTTATCAATAGAGCACCCACCAAATAATTCTTCTTTACAATTAAATTTTATATTGAATTTGTGTCCAACTAAATCTAGAACACTAAGAGCTACATCCATAACCTCAGGACCAATTCCATCGCCAGGTAAAACTGTTATATCGTATGATTTCATTTATTTATGACCTAATTAAATATTCTCAGGTCTAAGTGGTCTTAATTGTTTGCCGGCCTGCCACATTTCCTGATTATTAATTTCTGCTAATTCTTTTTCTAATTGTTCACGATAATCTTCTTTTGAGTTTGTTTCTATTGCAATTCTTGCTTCATCACCACTAAGAACACTTTGGTAACAATCTTCAATTACAGGTTTAAGTATATCTTTAAATTTTGGTGCCCAGTCTAAAGCTCCTCTTTGAGCTGTTGTTGAACAATTTGCATACATCCAATCCATTCCTTTTTCAGCTATTAAGGGATATAAACTTTGAAGAGCTTCTTCAATTGTCTCATTATATGCCTCTGATGGTGAATGACCATGCTCTCTAAGAACTTCATATTGAGCTAAAAAAGCACCTTGCAGTAAGCCCATTAGTACACATCGTTCGCCAGTTAAATCAGAATGAACTTCTTTTTCAAAGGTAGTCTCAAATAAATGCCCTGAACCAAATGCAAATGCCGTTGCTATGCATCGGTCTTTTGCTTCTCCTGTATAATCTTGGTGAATAGCATAAGAGGCATTTATTCCTCTTCCATCAAGAAAATGGTTTCTTACAGTTAAACCACTTCCTTTTGGTGCCACAAGAATCACATCCACATTTTCAGGAGGAATAATTTGAGTATCTTCATAAAAAACTATTCCGAACCCATGTGAAAAATAAATAGCATCACCATCATTTAAATTTTGTTTCACCATTGGCCAAATTTGAATTTGAGCAGCATCAGAAACTAAGAACTGAATGATTGAACCTCTTTTTACAGCATCTTCTAATTCAAATAAGTTTTCATCTTCAACCCAACCATCTTTAATTGCATTATCCCAGCTTTTACCGCGTCGTAAACCTAGAATAACATTAAAACCTTGATCTCTCATATTGAGACCCTGTCCTCTACCTTGCGGTCCATATCCAAGTATAGCAGTAATATCTTTATCCAGAATCTCTCTACATTTTTCTACAGGATAATCAGAGCGCTCTACAATAGTTTCCTGATGTCCATTAATATTGATCTCTTTCATAATTTATTATTCCTTAATTATGGTACACGTTTATTTTTTCGGGTTGCCATTTTTCTAGTTTAGATTTAGTATTGTCTGATGATACATTATGAGTCATTCCTTTACGCATCGACATTTTACCAGTGCGCATAATTTCAGTAATATTATATGGTTCTAAAGATGCAACTAATTGATCAAGAATTTCTTTTTCATCAGCTGCTTCTACTATAATTGACTCCGAACTATTTTCAACAACTTTCGCACCATAATTATTTACTATATATTCAATTTCATTAAATTTTTCAGTATTAGCTTCAATTTTTACCAAAATAAATTGACGTGTAATACAAGGGAGTTCAGATACATCTTTTACTGCAATAACATTTACGAGGTTTAATAAATTATAATAAATCGTTCCTCTTTTACTTCGGTCAACTTCATCAACTACAATTGTTAGGCGTGCAATTCCAGGTGTTTCACTACTTCCAGAGACAACACTTACTATATTAAAGTTTCTTCGGCGAAATAAACTAGCAATACGATTTAAAACTCCAGGCTTATCTTCTACTAAAGTTATTAGAGTTTGCTTCATACTAAAGACTCCTCTTCCCTTATGGTTTTTTTTAGATTATTAGTGCTTGCTGGCCTTTCAATCATTTCATGCAAGTCTGCACCTGTAGGAACCATTGGATATACCATATCTTGTTTCTCCACGACAAACTCAATTAAAGAAGGACCTTTTTGTTCTTGAACTTTCCGCATAGTAGGGAGAACATCATTTAATTTTTTAACTCTAAAAGCTTTAATTCCATAAGCATCAGCCAACTTTATATAGTCTGGACTAATAATTGGCGTTTCAGAATATCTAGCATCATAAAACATCTCTTGCCATTGTCTAACCAATCCAAGATAGCCATTATTAATTATCGCAATATTAATATTTCTATTTTCTTGGACAGCCGTTCCTAATTCTGTCATCGTCATTTGGAAACTTCCATCTCCAACAATAATCCAGACTTCTCTTTCTTTTTCATGGAAACTTGCACCAATACCAGCAGGAAGGCTAAAACCCATAGTTCCAAGTCCACCAGAAGTAAGGAGCGTCCTTGGATCATTATGTTCATAGTATTGTGCTTCAAGCATTTGATGCTGTCCTACATCAGTCACTATAAGTGCATCTCCTTTTGTCCCCTCCCATATTTTACGAAGGACATGCGCTCCCATTAAGGTATCCGTATTTTGATGAATTATATCTCTACTTGTTGATTCCCTCTTCCATTCATTAATTTGATCAAACCATGTACTATGATCTTCGTTGTCTAAGTGAGGTAACACTTGATATAAAACTTCATTTAAATCGCCAAGGATTGGAAGGTCCACCCTAACATTTTTATTAATCTCTGAGGGGTCAATCTCAATATGAATTTTTTTAGAGTTTGGTGAATACGTTTTTAAGTTTCCAGTGACTCTATCATCAAAACGCATTCCACAAGCAATTAGAAGATCTGCTTTTTGGATCGCCTGATTAACCCAAGAATCTCCATGCATTCCCATCCAACCAACAACCAATGGATTACTTTTTGGAACTCCGCCAATGCCTAATAAAGTAGTCCCAATTGGAATTTGTGCTTTTTCAGACATCTTCATAAGGTTTGATGTTGCTTCTGACATAATTACACCATGTCCAGCTAAGATAAATGGTCGCTTTGAAGCTTTAAGCATTTCAGCAAAAATTTTAACTTGTTCTTCATTCGCACCTTGAGATTTAACTTCTCCAGGTAATTCAACCAAATCTTCAGGATAGCTATAGTCAATAGATTCATTTTGAATATCTTTCGGAATATCAATTAAAACAGGACCTGGGCGACCACTTCTTGCAACATGAAAAGCTTCTTTAATTGTTGATGCTAATTCATTGATATCCATTACAAGATAATTGTGCTTTGTTACTGGTAAAGTAGCACCTGTTATATCAATTTCTTGAAAAGCATCGGTACCAATAACAGATGAAGGAACTTGACCAGTTATACAAACAATTGGAATAGAATCCATCATGGCAGTAGCAAGGCCTGTAATCATATTAGTTGCTCCAGGGCCAGATGTTGCCATTGCAACCCCCACTTTACCACTGGCACGAGCAAAACCGTCTGCCATATGTGTTGCACCCTGTTCGTGCCTTACAAGGACATGATGAATTTTATCGCGGTATTTTTCTAATGCATCATAAGCAGGTAAAATAGCTCCTCCAGGATAGCCAAAGACTACACTAACATCTTCTTTAGCAACACAATCCCAAATAATTTCTGCACCAGTTAATTGTTTTTTATTCATTTTATTTTTTTATATCCTATTTTAATACTGCACCAGTATTAGCCGAAGTAACCATCCTTGCATAGCGACCTAAATAGCCACTTTTAATTTTAGGCTCAAATTCAGGAAGAGCATCTAGTCGTGATTTAATTTCTTTCTTTGATAAATCAACATCGATAGTTTTTTCTGGAATATTAATATTAATAATATCACCTTCATTTAAAATAGCTATTGGACCATACACAGCAGCTTCTGGTGAAATATGTCCAATGCAAGCTCCACGAGTTCCTCCAGAAAAGCGGCCATCTGTTATTAATGCAACTTTATCACCCAAGCCCATTCCCATAATAGCACTTGTTGGAGATAACATCTCTGGCATGCCAGGTCCACCCTTTGGACCTTCATAACGAATGACAACTACATCTCCTGGTTTCACCTGTTTTCCTAGAATACCTGAGAGCGCTTCTTCTTGAGACTCGAAAATTCGTGCTGGACCTGAATGAATTAACATTTTTTCATTCACGGCAGCTGTTTTAACGACAGAACCATCTGGAGCTATATTCCCAAATAAAATAGCCAAGCCTCCCTCTTTAGAGTAAGGATCTGTAACAGTTCGAATTATATTTTTATCTTTAATAGTAGAATTAAAAATATTTTCACCTAAAGATTTTCCAGTGACAGTTGGGCAATCCAAAGTAAGGGTATCCTCTTTTTTAGATAATTCTGATAAAATAGCTGAAATTCCTCCAGCTCTATCTACGTCTTCCATGTGAACATCTTTAGTTGCAGGACTTACCTTACATATATAAGGAGTCTTTTTAGCAATTTCATTTAATTCTTTTAAATCAAAATCTAGACCAGCTTCAATGGCAATAGCCAATGTGTGTAAAATAGTATTTGTACTACCACCCATTGCCATATCTAAAGCAAAAGCATTGCGAAGTGAAGTATTTGTTACTAGATCTCTGGGTTTAATATTTTTTTCAATTAAATCAACAATACGTTTACCAGCTTTAGTAACTAACTTTAATCTTCCCTCATCAACGGCTAAAATAGATCCATTTCCAGGTAATGCAATCCCAAGGGCCTCCATTAAGCAATTCATTGAATTAGCAGTAAACATTCCTGAACAGGATCCACAAGTTGGACAACCTTCTTTTTCTAATTCAGTAAGAGATGATTCTGAAATAAGACCCGCTTTAACTTTCCCCACTCCTTCAAATACAGAAACAAGATCAACTTTTTGACCATTAACAATACCTGCTTTCATAGGCCCACCAGAAACAAATATAGTTGGGATATTTAAGCGGACTGCTGCCATTAGCATCCCAGGAACAATTTTATCACAATTCGTTATACACATTAAACCATCAAGTCGATGAGCTTCTGCCACTGTTTCTACACTATCAGCTATAAGTTCGCGGCTTGCTAGTGAATAGCGCATTCCTATATGTCCCATAGCAATTCCGTCATCTACTCCAATAGTATTGAATTCAAAAGGCACTCCCCCAGCCTCTCTAATTGCATCCTTTGCAACTTTGCCAAATTCCTGCAGGTGAGCATGACCAGGGATCAAATCAATATATGAATTAGCTACACCTATAAATGGTTTTTCAAAATCAGATTCCGACTCTATAACACCCGTTGCTCGAAGTAAACTCCTATGAGGTGCATGTTCAAATCCTTTTTTTATAGTATCTGAGCGCATAATATTTTCCGTTTATTTCAAAAAATTTCATGAACTAGCGCCAAGCGTAATCAAAAAGAATATTATTTAATATGGTAGGAAGTATTGATTGGAGAAAATTTAAAATTTCGCCGTCTTCTTCACCTACCGTTTTATTTAATATTCGGTCAGGCGACTTGGACGGCGAGTCCAATAATCACTAGAATAAGCAGATCAATAATTAGCGAATTAATTCGCATGGATTCAATACCAATAGTGGCGTCAAGCTCAAGAGCTTTTATATCATTAGATTGATTGGTTGATATTTTATTAATCATACTTAATACTAGTTCCTTGTTATTGTTTATAAATAACAAGGAGGAGACATTAATCAAATGGTATATGTCCTGCAATACCTTTTTTAGTCACTTTAATAAATTTTTAACTAACTTCTGAATATTCATGACTATTGAAGCATTTGTAACTATA
>JAAZYT010000131.1 GCA_014239505.1 Fidelibacterota bacterium
ACGAAAAACAGAAACCCAAAGATAATACTTATAGAGATATTAATGATAAAGCTGAGTTAGGGATAATTAAGGTATTACTTAGTAATGATGAAAAAGCACGCTCATTTATAAAAGAAAATTTGAGTATTGATCAAATTAAAAATCCTAAATCAAATAAATTAGTAGAAATTTTACTTAAAACAGAGGATGTCAATCCTGTAGAAATTATTTCTTCTTTTAGCTCACCTGAAGAACGTGAACTCATTTCAAAAACACTTATGGATGAAGATAAAACTAGTTCTAATATGCAAATGGCTGAAGATTGCATAAATACGCTAGCAAAAGAATCTATAAAAAAAGAGGTCGAACAACTACGAATAAAAATTCGAGAAATGGAAGCAAAAGATCAAGATACTACGGAGCTAATGAAAAAAATTATTGAAATCCAAAAAAAACTCCATGCCTAAAATTTTAATTATATTATTATTTTCTTTTTCTTTTTCCCAAGAAATTGATTGGAACAAAAAACCAACTCCAATAACAGCATTGCAGATTTTTTGTGATACAGATGGCATACCTATTTTTTTAAATGGTATGCAAGTTGGCGCTTCTCCGATTAAAGATCCTATTCAAGTAGCTCCTGGGTGGCACCAAGTAAGCTACTTCCCTCCTAATATGCTATTAAATACGCAATCAATATCTCAAAATAAGAAAATGCGAGATATGATTCATCTTGCTCGACAAGATATTTTAGTTGAAGAAGGGAAAACTGTTCGCGTTGTATTAAGCTATAGATCAATTGAAGCTGAAGCTCTGTCATATGAGAATAAACTTTCTAGTAGTCGCTTGATTGGTTTGACAATGGTTTTTATTTCTTTAGGACTTCTATCATGGGGACTTATGTAAATGAAGAGTTCTATTTTTGTATTAGTCTTTTTGTCTAGTAAATTATTTTCTCAAGCAGACTCAATTGTTAAAGTTTTTTCAACAGATTTAATGCGTGCAAACGTTCTTAAGGGTAAGCCAAAAGATAAAATAAAAAAGAATACTGCTCACTTTAGAGCTGTCTACTATCCATCAGGTGAATTAAAATATGTTGAGTTTGTTCCCGCCAACTGGGATAAAGGTAAAAGAAAAAGGGTTAAGTCTTCTGATAAACTTAAACTTTATTATCAAAAATGGAATCCAAAGACTCAAGAGCTGCTCAATGGAATAACAAAAAAAGAAGCTAATGGTAACCAGCATTATATAGCGACCCTTGATGAAAAAGGTTTAGTTAATAATGTAGATTACATTAATAAAAAGGGTAAAATTTTATGGACTTTTATTATGCACTGGGATGAAAAAGGTAAATCTTCTCAGTATGATATTAAATTCTACTCTAAAAGAAATTTGTCTGAATTAAATAAAGAGTTGTTTGCTCCAGACCTAAGTTCAATTAAAACTGGATGGATTGCCCGATACAAATTCAATGTTGCTGGTATAACTGAATCTGTTCATGTATTAGATGAATTTGAAAATCTTTATTACTTTTATAAATTTAAACATAGTAAAAACGTTCTTGAATCTAGTTACTTCCGCTCAGACTCTACATTAGTAGGTAGCCATTCAGTTCGTTTCAATAAAAATAAAAAGCCTAGTCGAATTACCTATTTTAACCAAAATCAAATCATAAAAAATGCTATCACTTATGAATATCCAAGAAAATCAGAAATTGTAATATCGCAGTTTAATAGCAAAGGTGAAGTAATTGAACGGCGAATCCTTAAAAAGGAAAAAGTAAATTGAGAGTTTTAGTTACTGGAGGAGCTGGCTATATAGGTTCGCACGTTGTTTTGGAACTTTGTGATAAGGGTTATGAAGTTGTTGTTTTAGATGACCTATCCTCGGGTAATAAGGGTGCAGTAGATAAGAGGGCAAAATTTATTAATGGATCAACATTAAATAATTCTGATCTTGAATTGGGACTAGAAAAAGTAGAAGCAGTAATTCATTTAGCAGCATTCAAGGCTGCAGGGGAATCCATGCTTGACCCCATTAAATATTCACAAAATAATATCTTAGGTTCAATCAATTTACTAAATGCGAT
>JAAZYT010000076.1 GCA_014239505.1 Fidelibacterota bacterium
AGGGCGTCTTGGCCTATCTTCTCGAGGTTTGGATTCGTTTACTTTCATAGCACGTCCATCCAACTCTTTACCATTTAATCCTTCAATGGCTTTTTCAGCTGCACCTTGATCTGACATTTCAACAAAGCCAAATCCTTTAGAACGACCTGTTTCACGATCAGTGATAATTTTAGCACTATCAACTGTACCGTATTCTGCGAAAGCAGCACTTAGGTCTTCTTCTGTTAACTGCCAAGAGATATTCCCTACATATATATTCATTCATTCATCCTTCACAGGTGACTAACACCTGAACTTAGTTAATTAAACAACTTTGGCTAATTGTGAGATAATGAGTTATAATTCAGAAATTATTACAAATAAAACAGAATTAATCAAAGTATACGTTGCGAATATAATAAATAATCCACAAAAACGGATGTTTTTCTTACAAACAAAAAAGCCCCCGAAATGGAGGCTTTTTTAATTAATTTTAACTTAAAAAGTTAATTATTCACCAGCAACAGATGCTTTACGATAAGCTGTAACTAGCTTTTTGATTTCACCAAGAGCTTTACGTGCACGGCTACCTGCAGCTTTATTGCCGCTAGCATTTTTTGCATGTTCTTCTTCAAATGTTGCGTAATGAGAATGAATTTGATCGTAAAGTGAGTTTGTTTTTGACATTATTTTTCTTTCTTTATTATGTTATTTACTAAAAATAAATTAAAAATTAGTCGCGAAAATACAATTTTTATGGTTAAAAAATATAGTTAAATAATAAAAATATTACGAATCCGACTTAGATTTTTCTTCTTTAACAATTTTATTTAGTAAAACACGTTGATTAGAAGCTATATAGTTTAAAGATTTATGTTTGAGAAATTCATAGTAGGTATTGTTACCAGCAACACCGATAGAATCTAGTAACATCATATCTACTTCACCATTTTTTTGAACATGATCGTCATTTACTATTAAATGAGACAAGCTCCCTATAATCATTATTACACCGTTTTCTTTGATATCAAAATGTCTAATATAATTCAATCCAATAGAGGCTTGAGATTCTTTAACAAAAGGAGCTCTAAAATTTTCAATGAATTTTTCGGTTAAGCCACACTCAGCAAATTCTGATTCATTAGCTGAAAATTTGAAAGCGGTACAATGTGAACGTGAAATAATATTTTTGTTAACATGGTTAATAGTAAAACTGCCTTCAGAAATAATATTATTTAAAGTTTGTTTTGGAGGCGTTGTAATAGGACGAGTAAAAAGACCAATTAATGCTGGATTACTACCTAAGTGAACTACTGAACTAAATATTGCAAGATTAGTTAAATTATTTGAATTAATTGTTCCAACAAGGGACGCTTGCTTTATACCTACTATTGAATTAATTAAATTAGATCTAAATCGAAGATCAAGCTCTTCAAAACTATTATTAGATATATGCAAACTTTATCCTTTATTTATTGTAGCAAGGCTCATATCAGTCGAATCTTAATTGGTTTGAAAAGTATATTCTATTCGAATTTGATCATCTATCTTTATAAACATAAAAGTTGGTCTAGGTACATTATAGTCAGATAGTTTAATTATAAAACTTCCTTGAACTTTAAATCCATTTGAAGTGTTTATACTTGCTTTAGTTGATACACTTTTGGTTATACCATGAAAAGATAAATTCCCAACGATTCTAACAGAATCATTGATCATTGATATTTCTGTTGATTTAAACTTCACATTTGGATAGTCAATTGCGTCAGTATAAAACAGCATGTTTGAATCTCTACTTGAGACTTTACTATCAAAAGAGCTTAGAGGAACCTTTATTGAAACACTTCCATTCTTTTTTAAACCATCATAAATAACAGTACTTTTTACTTCGCTTGAAA
Source organism: Fidelibacterota bacterium (assembly GCA_014239505.1). GTDB lineage: Bacteria > Fidelibacterota > Marinisomatia > Marinisomatales > TCS55 > TCS55. Next base: position 1,878 of record JAAZYT010000076.1, read on the forward strand.
TACCTATCCAACTATGAAGAAAATGATTTCCATAATATTTTATTTCTGATGAACTAATATCAATTTTTTGCGCAAAACTAACTGATATTAGTAGTATTAATAATAATCGATTCATCAATAGGGTAGTATAGTTAGTAATGCAGAAAGACTCATACTTGTTACTGTAATAGTTGCAACATTTTTATGTAATCTTAGAGCTTTATCATAATCATTTGAATTTGAAATATTTTTACCCAGAAAAGGAATTGCCATCATTCCAGCAAAATGAATGTAAGATAACCAACGATGTACTTTCATTGAGCTCACTCTTTTTTCGTATTTTTGTGCTGGAGGAGCAAAATAACTTAAAGAAGCTGATGTCATATAAAAGCTCCATGTTATTGTACTGAATTTTCTATGACTTGAGAGTTTTGAATAATCACCTTCGTACATTTTATAACCTAATGAGGACTGGTAAGCCAACATTCCTAAACTAAGGAGTGCTAGCTTTTGATGATTTTGAAGCATTTTTACACGTAGCTTCAGTTCATCTTTTCTTGTTTTTGGTCCAAAATTAAGCTGCCTAAAAAACCCATTTTCGCCCCAAAGTATTTTTGTATGTAATGGCATTTGTTCAATGTTTTGTATATCAAGATCTGATTGAGATTTTGCAAAACAAATAAAAATAAATATAAAAGTGACGTACTTCATAATCTGAATTTATGGTTATTTAGTATTTTATTTTTTTAATTAATTAAATATCTTAATTAATTTAAATATTTATCTTAAATATTAAAAGCTATTATTTGAACGTTTTGAGCGTTACATTATATGGTGAAAAAATTTAAATCAATCTCATACATCTTAGCATTTTTTAGTGGAATTATTTTAATATTATTAATTGATTATGATCAACCTTCTGATCTCAAATCAATTAAAGAAACTCCCTCTATAAATAATCAGTCAAAAGCTGTGTCAAGTATTCCTTCAAATTGGAATTCTATTAAACCTACCTCTTCAATGAGAGATAAAGAGTATAAAATCACAAATTCAAAAGGTGAATTTAATCTGATTGTTTTTAAAAATATTGGTGGATCTACAGAACAAAATATTTCTCGATGGATTGGTCAATTCAGTGGAACTGAAAACCCATTATTTCCTCTGCAACAGAAAGAGATAGAACAAAATGGCAAGAATTTTATTTTTATCCAAAATTCTGGTTATTTTAATGGTGGAATGGGTCAAACAAAAGCATTTGAAGATGCTGGACTAATCGCCTTTATAGTTGAAGATAAATCTGATATATACTATTACAAAGCAGTCTCTAGCGTAGAAATTCTATTAGAATCTAAAGAACAAATTATTAGTACTATTTTAAGTTCCAATCTTTAGTTAATTATTTCATGATAAATAAAATAAAACCGTTTTTACTTTAATGAGTATATTTATTATTTTGTAATATGAACTTTGGGAACAAAACATTATCAATTCTTCTAGCTTTTGTATTTATAAGCTCAAATTTTCACATAATTGAATCTGCAAATTTCACTGAAGCAGGCAATTATAGTCTTTGTGCTGTTGATTGCGATCATAACGAACATTCTTCTGTACATGATGATTGTGATATCTGTACTAATAAAGTTCGTAAAACTATTAGTGCGTTAACAAAAGAATCATTTATACCTGATAATAAAAACTTAATTATTGATTCCATTTGTATAATCAATTCTGAAAATTTATTTGGTCTTTTCCTCTCTAGGGCTCCCCCCACAAATATATCATAAAGATATTAGATAGCTTTTTGACAGCTATAAAAATAAAGTCAATTTTTTAACAAATAAATTTAGGGGAGTCAATTATGACTATTGATTTTGAAAAGAGCTCACGCTCTTTAGTTTCTGTTTTAGGAATATTTTTAGCACTTTTCATTGTTAGTTGTGAAGATGATGACCATGCACATGAGGAAGAACACACTGATGCAGAGGGTTTCATTTTAGAAAATAGCAGTGGAACAGAAGTATACAGAGAATTTAAAGGAGCTAAAACAGGAGCTATAACATTAACTGCTGGAGAAACTTTAGAACTTTCTGTACATTTTCTTGATGATGATGGAAAAGAGCTCGAGCATGAAGAACATGAAGGTGAAGAAGAGGAAGAAGCAGAATTAAGAGTTTCTGGATTCAATGCTAGCGTTGCTACAGTTGAATTTGAAGAACATCATGATGATGGTGGTGATGAAGAACATGGAATGGCATTGGAAATCACAGGTGTCAGCACTGGTTCAACAAGCTTTAAGCTTGAGTTAATGCATGATGAACATGCAGACTATACGTCAACAAACAATGTGCCTATCACCGTACAATAAGCTTGTATTAACTGTAATATTTTGTGCATGTATTTTTCCAATGCATGCACAAAATGCAGAGTTAAAAGGGAGAGTCCTTTCCTCAAATAATTCTGAACCTTTAGAAGATGTTAATGTATATGTAAAAAAACTAAAACTTGGTTCAGCAACAAATCTGGATGGTCAATTTTCAATAATCAATCTTCCGAATGGAAAGATAGAATTAGAAATTTCAATTCTAGGTTTTCGTGATACAACTTTAGCTATAGTAATAAATAAAGACCTTGTGGATCTTGGTAGGATTTTAATAGATCCTGAAGTTTTACATTTTGAAGAAATAAAAGTAGAAGTTCATAGTGACTTGGATCCTACTTCTTCACTTTCTAGTTTTTCTATGTCTGGGAAAAAGATTCAAGAAAATATGAAAGGTTCCATTGCGCAAACCCTTCAAAATGAGATGGGTGTAGCAATTCAGTCTATGGGGCAAGGAACAACTCGTCCGATTTTAAGAGGATATTCGGGTGACCGTTTTTTGATCACTGAGAATGGATTTGAAGTTGGCGATTTGTCTCAAACTTCTGTAGATCATGCTCTAAGTATGGACCTAGGAGGAGTAGAAGAAATTGAGATAATTAGAGGGCCACGGGCTCTACTTTTTGGATCAAATGCCATTAGTGGAGTTATTGACGTTGAAAAAAATTCTATCCCAGAAATTGAATTTGATCATCTTCATACTTATATAACATCCGGTTACGATTCTGGCAACAAAGGTTTGTTTAATAATTTTTCTTTAGTTACTCCGATTAATAAAAACAATTTTCGTTTTTCTTTACAAAATAGAAAAACTGGGAATCAAATGACCCCATTAGGACAACTAAAAAACACCTCCATGAATACCACTGAAGGATTTTTTGGATTAACACGATTTCATGATGGAAAAAGAGGAACCATTTCAATTGAACATGTTGAAATGGATTATGGAATACCAGGAAGTCCTGAAGGACACATTAGTGGCGTAGATATGGAAATGAATAAAACCACTCAAAAGTTAAACTATCATCAAGATATTGATTTTAAAGGTTTTGAAACCTTTGACTTAGATCAAAAGTTTATTCATTATGCTCATTCTGAATTTGAGTCAAATCAAAAGCAACCATCGGTCAAATTAGGTCAAGACATATTGCTCTTACAGTCTAAGATGACTGGATTAAAAAGGGAAATTGGTGCCGCAATACAATACCGAATGTTTACTGCTGGCGGCTTCTATTGGACGCCAAATACATCCGAGTCAAACTTCTCATTATTTGGCTTTAGAGAAAAAGATATATTTGGTCTTACAGGGCAAGTTTCTTTTAGAGGTGAATATTCAATTATAGATCCTCAAAATAAAGGTGCAAAATTTTCAAATATTGATGAAAAATCTGTAGAAAAGAAAAATTTTGGTTTTCTCTCCTTATCTGCTGCACTTATTAAGTCTTGGGATTATTGGCAAATTTCAACAACCATTATGAGAACAGGAAGAACACCTGGAATTGAAGATCTGTTTTCAGATGGGCCACATCTTGGTAGTTACAGTTATGAGATTGGCAACCCTACTCTTGACCTTGAAGAGACAGTTGGAATTGAGAACTCAATTCAATATCAAAAAGACCAATTCTTTTTCTTACTGAATGGTTTTTTTAATCAAAGCCCAAACTTTCATCAATATATGAAAATGGGTGACGGATTTGTCCCTGGAGCAGATTGGATTGAATGGGGAAGCGGGTCAAGTGGTTGGCTATATAAATATCAAATGCGTGGAATTAAAACGGAAATAAGCGGTGGAGAATTTCAAATGGGCTATAGAGGAAAAGTAATTGATGTGACCACAGATTTCTCATTAGTTAGAGGAAAAGATAAATCAAATAATGACCATAT
>JAAZYT010000173.1 GCA_014239505.1 Fidelibacterota bacterium
CCCTGAACATGTAAAAAATGGTGAATATTGGACACAGACAAAATTGGTGATGAAAAATTTAAAAAATGGGCACAGAACAGAATTAGAAATAATTAAAGTTATCTATGATCAAGGACTTAAAGATAATGTATTTACAGAAAGCTATTTAAAACGAAAATAATTTTTCTTTCTGTCTAAAAATTGAATTCAAAATTTACTACAAATTGGGTTTCATTATCCGATTTACGATAATTTGGTGCGATACTTAATCCTTTTCCAGGATTATATTCAATTCCAGTAATTAAATATATTTTATTTTCATCAGTTTCTTTGGTATTTAAAGAAACAATATCATATTTAAAAAAGATTGCTAAATTTGATTTAGATTGATAATTAGCATATAATGATTTGATCTTTTCAGTAATATCTTTTCCATTATCATTTCTCTGATTCCACTCTATCCCAGTACGAAACGCATTAATGGCATATCCAGCAAATATACCAATAATAGAATTATTTTTTACAGTTAATGAATCAAAATCATAATTTTCAGTAGAATAAATACCACCAATATTCAGACCATCTTTTTTATTTAATTTTTGCTCTCCATAAACAGTAAGAAAAGAGATTTTCTTATGATCATCATCTTCTGCTTTTTTATAACCAGTTCCATTAGTCACCATTGCACTAATGCCTAGTTTATTTATTGATTTGTAATAACCAAGACCTGTACCAGCAGAACTTGAAAATTTGAACTGATCTAAAGTTGCTTTTTCTATATATCTTTTTCCCCAATTATTTTCTTGTACTTTAAGAATATGCATTCCCTGCATACCAATTACAAATTTTCCATAATTAGTTAGCCAATCAACTTTAGCATTTTTAATATATAAATTTTGAGGTGATGATTTATAATCAACATCAGCTTGAAATTTGTAGGTAATATTATCTGATAATTTATTTGTTACAGTTAAATAAGCTCGTTTTAACCCAAAGCTAGAAATTGAATTATTGTTATTAGGATGAGAATAATCATAGAAAATTTTTCCAGAAATTTCTTGAGAAAATGTATCAGATATAAATGTTATTAGAATAATTAAACTATAAATGTAATTATTGATAATTCCCCCTCTAATAAATTACTATTTTTTATATCCAATTGAATCGAATGGATTTACTATTGTTGTAGTTATATTTTTTAAATGAGCGCCAATTCTTTTTAAGTAACGAGCATAAAGAGAAATTGAAGCAGATTTTGAGATTGAACCAAATTCTAATTTTCCACTAATAATAGCATTTACAATTTCATCTGATTTTTGGGCCATATTTTCTTTGTACCCTTTCATTAGAGAATTTGCCAGGTCCGAATCTTGAGTATGAATAGCTTCCAATGTTTTATCAAAACGTAGTTTGACTTCATTCTCGATTAAGGCGAGATCTTCGCTAATTTCTTCTGATATTATTTTATCTGAGTAGTTAATTGCTAAATCAAGAATATTTTTGGAATAATCTCCAATTCGTTCAATATCAACTACCATATTTATTAGTATTAAACCATTTGCCATATCGGATGTTTTTTGTTCAACTGAATAATGAGTTAAAACTTTTCTTCGAACTTCTTGTTGAAAAGCATTTATCTCACGATCACGTTTTTTAAGTGCTTTGAGTGTCTCAATATTTTCGCCATTACGGAGATATTTAATTGCTTGACTAAAAATTTCTCGTGAAAGTTCCATCATTTCATAGGAACGGTTCCATGCTTGGGAAAGAAGATCTTCAGCTTTCCATAAATTGACAACATCTTTAATTATAGTCATAATATTACCTCACGATGAAAATTAGTGATAAGGGGATTAAGAAGAAAACAACAAGTATATAAACAATAGGAATGATACGGTTTACAATTGCTAGTTCAGCAAACCATTCTGCTAATTGAATTGGTATATTTCTAATTTTTTCTATTGGCCAGATTAAAGAAATACCAAAAACATTAAAAGCTAAATGGCCAAATGCTACAGCTAATGGTGCATGCGTACCTGAAACTAAACTTGCTAGTAGGGCAGTAATAGTTGTTCCAATGTTAGCACCGAGTGTATAAGGAAATATTTGTCGTAATTGTAAAATTCCAGCTCCAGCTAATGGAATAACAAGCGAAGTTGTTATAGAACTACTTTGCACAAGAATTGTTATGAAGACACCAAAAAACATTGCCCGTATCCAGGTTTTAAAAATATGTGTATCAAAGAATGCTTCTAACTTTTCCATTACTAGACTGCGAATCAATACAGTAAGGTATTTTAGTGAAATAAATAATAGTATTAAGGCTACTATTATTAATAGCCAGTTATAATTAACTACATCTTGCATTTTGAAGATATCTTTAATTGCAGTAACCGTGGGTTTGGTAATCATTTTTATTGGACTTTTAAATGTGAATGTTCCAGCACCCATAAATAAGCTTGCCATCCAATTAGCCGTTTTACTAATTATTCCAAAATAAAGTTGTAGCGGAAATAGTATGATAACGGATAAAACATTAAAAAAATCATGAACAATAGATGCTGAAAAAGCGCGTTTAAATTCGTTTTTATTAACTATATGCCCAAGTGCAACAATAGTATTTGTGACGCTTGTACCAATATTGGCACCCATTATGTATGGTATTGCAGCAGTTACTGCTAAAATAGGATCATTACCAAAGGTCCCAGCAGCTACCATTCCTACAACTAGTGAAGTAGTGGTGGATGAACTCTGAATTAGACTGGTTGCTAAAATACCAATAAATAAACCAATTAAGGGTGCAGCAGAACTTGATAAAAGTTGTTCAGCAAAACCTCGGCCTAGTCCTTTAAAGCCTAACCCTATCATTCCTATGCTGACAAGGAACATATATAAAATAGATAGTATTGCTACTACTTTTAAAGTATTTAAAAGTCTAGAACTACTTAGAATTTTATTCAATTCTATTCCTTAAATAAATAATTAGCTCAATAACAGTAAATAAAATTAGTTATTAAATTATTTACAATAAAACTGTTTTAGTTACGCAAAGGCTTACCTTTTTTTAGCATAAATTTAATTCGATCTTGAGATAATCTTTCACCTGCTAATGAAACAAATGCTTCTCTTTCGATATCCAGTACATATTGCTCATCCACTGATTTAGTAAGTCCAGCTTTATCACCACCAGTAAGAACAAATGCTAATTTTTTTGCAATAAATTCATCATGTGCTGATAATTTACCTTGGGCTTTAAATCCTTTTATTGCCATGGCCATTGCTGTGCGTCCACCTGACCCAGGCAACTTTAAATCATCACGGTATGTTGGTGGTTCATATCCATTATTGATTAATTCTAGGGCTTTTTGCTTTGCCATCCAAATACGATGATCATTGTTTAATATAATTGTATCTGTTTTTAAAAGATAGCCTAAAAATTTAGCTTCTTCGCCACTAGTAGCAACTTTGGCAAACCCAATAGTTTCGAAAGCTTTTTGTGCTACTTGAAAAGAATTCATTCTACCGCTACCACTATTTTCCATTAAATTTAGAATCATACGTAAGTTTCCACCAGCTCCTGGAATCAAACCTACTCCAACTTCAACGAGTCCGACATAGAGTTCTCCCGCAGCTACGCGATGTGCTGCTGGACCTATTAATTCAAACCCTCCACCTAAAGCGAGATGATGAGGAGCTGCTATAATGGGTGCTTTTGAAAATCGAATCCGTTGTGTTAGATCTTGTATTTGTTTAACTGCTTTTTCTAGTTTGTCATATTCACTTGCTTCACAGACTTGAATCATGCTTGCTAGATTCGCACCAGCACAAAAATTAGGTCCCTGATGGCCAACAACCATGGCTTTATATTTTCCAGCATCAAGAAGATCAACACCATCACTTATCGTTTGGGCGAGTGAACCATCAATTGGATTTAATGTGGGTTGCAAAACGGAATGGAATTGAACGTTTAACACCCCATCACCTAAGTCAATAAGGCTCGCACTCCAATCTTTTTTAATTACGTTTCCACCCGTTTTATGAATATTGAGATTGATTGCTTTTTCATTTCGTTTTTGTATCTTCATAGATGATGATTTAATATCAAAATAATTCAATTGCCCATCTTTCATTTGATAAAAATTAGAATGACCTGAAGCCAGCATCTCTTTTACCCATTTAGGAACCTTTTTCTCATCTGCTTCCATTTTTAAGACAGATTCAGAAACACCTATTGCATCCCAAACTTCAAAAGGGCCCATGTCCCACCCAAATCCCCATTTCATCGCATTATCAATATTGATAATGTCATCACTAATTTCAGGAATTCGATTGGCTGAATAGATTAAAGATTTAGAAAGGACTTCCCAGAAAAATTTTCCACCTTTATCATCGCTATAAGCCATCGCTTTAATTTTTTCACCTGGTGATTGCCTATCTTTAGCCAAACGGAATCCATCAAAACGCACTTTTTTTTGTGGTCCGTATTCTCCTGTTTTTAAATCAAGAGAAAGAATTCCATCATCTGTCTTTTTGTAAAAACCAGCTTTTGTCTTAGCACCAAGATTCCCATCGTCTACAAGTTTTTGCAGAAAATCAGGAATTTTAAATTGATCTCTTTCTTCATCATCATCAAGGTTATTATAAGAAGTATTGGATACATTAATCATAGTATCTAACCCAACAACATCAGCTGTTCTAAATGTGGCGCTTTTTGGGCGTCCAACAACTGTTCCAGTAAGTTTGTCTACCTCTTCAACGGTTAATCCATGCTCAATTGCAGTATTCATAGTTACAGCCATACCATAGACGCCAATTCTATTGCCAATGAAGTTAGGTGTATCTTTAGCATGGACGATTCCTTTACCAAGTACATCTTCACCTAATCTAGCAATTTCATCATAGACACTATTATCTGTATTAGGACCTTTTACCAATTCTAATAGGTGCATATAACGAGGTGGATTAAAAAAGTGAGTAATCATAAATCGTTTTTTAAGGTTGTCAGATAGAACTTTAGTGAGGTCTTCCAATGGAATACCAGAGGTATTAGAAGTAAGTATAACGGATTCTTTCAAATGAGGAACAATATTATTGTACACCGCATGTTTTATATCTAAGCGCTCTGCCACTGCTTCAATAACTAGATCAACATCCTTTAGTTTTTCAACATGATCATCATAATTGCATGCTGATACTAATTCAGCATTTTTTGGTTTATATAAAGGAGCAGGTTTTTGCTTGGTAAGGCCATCAACTCCTTTTTGTGCTAGTTCTTGATTTATATCAAAAAGCAGAGCAGTTATTCCCGCATTAGCAAAATGTCCAGCAATTTGAGCACCCATAACACCGGCACCAAGGACAGCTATTTTTTCAAAATTATTACTCATAATATCCTCAAAATTCTAGTTTATTAAATTGGGTCATAAAATAATTCATGGCAAACGCTTATGCTTTAGTTCTAGTATTATTTAGTCTACTCAATATGTCTTATCTTTTAATGATCGTGGAAATACCCTGACCAGTTCCGATACACATGGTTGCCAGTCCAAGGTGTTTTTCATTTTGTTCCATTACATTAATCAGTGTGCCAATGATTCGAGCACCAGAGCATCCAAGAGGGTGGCCGAGTGCAATTGCACCACCATTAAGATTTATTTTACTAGAATCCCAACCCCCTTCATTGATTACATAAAGAGATTGCGCAGCAAAAGCCTCATTTAGTTCAATGATATCAATATCATCCATAGTAAGGTCAGCTTTTTTTAATGCTTTTTCAGTAGCAGGGAGTGGTCCCATACCCATGCGTGTCCAGTCCACACCTGCAACAGCTCGAGAAACAATTTCTGCTCGAATGGTAAGTCCATTTTCTTTGGCAAAAGATTCAGACGTTATCAGTAAAGCAGCGGCGCCTAATGAAAAAGGGCTACTTGTTGCAGCAGTCACGGAACCGCCTTCAACAAAAGCAGGATTTAAACTTTTGATTTTTTCTTCATCGGGTTCACGAGGGCCTTCATCTTTAGAAACTGTAACTTCACCATACATATCAATTGGTATTACTTCATTATCGAAATTACCGGCTTCCCAAGCCGCTAAGGCTTTTTTATGAGAATTCATTGCAAAATCCTCTTGAGCTTCTCTTGAAATATTTCCATCATTTGCTAAGTTTTCAGCTGTTTCTCCCATACCTATATAATATTCTTGTTCAGCAAGCTCAGGATGAAAGTCAGGCGCAAAGCCTCCAGGTGGAATAGAGAACATATCCTCGATACCAGCAGCAATGCCTACTTCAATATCACCACTTTCAATTGCGGTACTCACTTGATGTAATGCATCCATCGCTGATCCACAAAAGCGATTTACTACTTTCGCTGGAACTGTTTGAGGTAAACCTGCAAGGGCAACAACAGAACGTCCGATGAGCATTCCTTGAGGACCTTCAGGAAATGCGCAACCCATAACTAAATCTTCAACTTGGTCTGAGGTTACTTTGTTATTTCGCTCCATAAGACCTTTGACCACTTGAGCGGCTAAATCGTCAGGACGAATCCCGACCATTTCTCCATTTTTTATTCCTATTGGTGATCTCGTAGCATCAATAATTACAGCTTTGTTTTCCATCATTATCTCCTAATAAGGGTATTTGTTTTTTTCATAAACATGGTTGGCAATATTTCTTTTCAATCCAATAACATTGGTTGATAATCTCATCCGAGATTCAAACTCATTAACTTTTTGATTTATTAGAGCCGAAGGTTCTCCATCAAAAATAGCGTTTATGGCCGTATGAAGTTGATTAATAAATCGATTGGTCATTTCAGCTGTGAAGACTTTAGCAATATCCACTACAGTTGGCTCTGGCGAGTTACTAACCATAATCTTTTGAGCTCTGACTACGGTGCTCTCTGCTGAGTAAATATCCATAAAATTATCTGCAAATATTTCGGTTAGTTGTTGTTCATGCTTTAAATCTTGACCATATTTACATAAAGCTTCATTGAAAATGAAAAGCACAAACCGTTTTGCCATTTCTATAGTTTGGCATTCTTTGGATAATTTTTCATTATCAAGGTCTAATTCTCCATTAGACATAAAATTATCAATTTCACGTATAGCTTCTCGAAAAGGCAATTCTTCCATGAGAGCTTTTTTCATAATAAATCCTGCGATGATTTGACGATTAACTTCATTAGTGCCTTCCCATATTTGATTTATTCGGTCATCTCGGTATGCTCCTGCAAGTGGATACTCTTCTAAAAAGCCATAGCCACCAAGAATCTGTAGACCTTGATCAATAACATCATGACTAGTATCACTTCCATATACTTTTGCCATCGAGGTTTCAATCGCATACTTTTCCATAGCTTCACCCATTTGGATATAATAATTATCATCATTTATATCCAATTGATTAATCTCAGATTGAATAAGTCCCACTGTTCGATAAAGCATACTATCTGTTACAAAAGTACGAATGGTCATATCTGCAATTTTTTTTGTAATTGCATCTAGTTTTGAAATTGGTTGTCCAAATGCACGTCTTTCTTTAGCATAAGGTGTTACTCCATTGATAACCATTTTTGCGCCACCTAAACTAGAGGCACCAAGTTTCAATCGACCAATATTCAAACAATTAAATGCAATATTAGCTCCTTCGCCGATTTTAAAGAGCAGATTATTAACGGGAACTTTAGCGTTTTCAAAAATAAGAGGAGTGGTAGAAGATCCCTTCATTCCGAGTTTTTTTTCTTCTTGACCAATAGAAAACCCTTCAGTGTCTCTATCAATAACAAATGCGCTGAATTTGTCGCCATCTATTTGTGCAAAAACAGTATAGACATCAGCCCAGTTTCCATTAGTTATAAATATTTTTTCTCCATTTAATATATAATGTTCTCCATCTTTTGAAAGAACCGCGGTTGTTTTTCCATTAGTTGCATCAGAACCAGCAGATGGTTCTGTTAATCCATATGCACACAATATTTCACCCGTAACTATTTTTGGAAGATATTTTTGTTTCTGCTCTTCAGTCCCAAACCAAACAATGGGAAGGGAGCCAATCCCTGTTTGGACAGCCCATGTAACGGCAAACGATGGACATTGAACTAAAGACTCAGCTACAATTATTGTAGTAATTTTATCTAGATTAATTCCACCATATGTTTCTGGAATATCAATCCCCAAAAGTCCTAGTTCGCCCATTTCTTTAATGAGAGATTTAACTAAAACCGGATTATACTTTTCTATATCCTCTTTTTGCACAAGTATTTTATCGCTATCAAATTCCATTACCATATTATAAATATCGGTATGTTCTTCAGTAAAGTCTTCCCTGGAATAAACTTTTGCCAATGAGATTGGCTCTAGCAAAAATTGACCTCCTGAATTTGATATTTTTTTTATTTTATTCATTATATGCCTTCTTATTTTTTTATCAATAAACCTGCAAGAATAAATTCTGTAATTGTTTCAATATAATCTCTTGCTTTAACACCATGTGGCTCGAAAAGAGTAAACCAATTAATGGATTCTATGTTTAACATTATTGACATTGCAGTAATTCTTAAATGTACTTTTTTAAAATCACCATCTTTAACACCTTTGGAAATTATTTTTTCAAGAACTTCAAGAAAGTGTGAATATACTTTTTGTAATTTTTTCTTAAAATCAGCATCCTGTTGAGCAATAGACCAAAACTCAGTTAATGCTTTAAATGGATCAGGATCAGATTCATATTGATCAATAAAATAATTAAAAAGAGATTTTAATTGATGAGGGGCTGGTTTATTTGTTTCAGCTAAATGATTAATTGTAAAACTATATTTAGTGACCCAAAAGTTTACTAAATCTAAATATATTTCTTTTTTCGATTTATAATACCAGTAGAGTGCTCCTTTACTTAATTGTGATTCTTTCACAATATCATCCATACGAGAATGCTCATATCCTTTATCTATGAGTACGCTTAAAGCCGCATGCAGTATTTGATCTTTTCTCTTATCTTGTTTCTCTTGATTCATTTATAAACCGACTGGTCGGTCTATTTTACATATATGTTGAAAATTAAGCAAATAATTATTAATTATTATTTGTGTTATAGAAATATTTTATTTAATATTGTTAATGAGAATTAGTCTCAATATCTATTCAAAGCGTGTAATACCTTTTGAAGCCTCTGGTGCCTCTATGGCAAACCTCTATTCCCAGAGGCTTTATAAGGAAACGTGTAAGTATAAAAATATTATAAAGGTTAATAATGGCTGAATTAATAATTGTGTTTAGAGAAGTTTTAGAAGCCTCATTAATAGTGGGCATCTTATATACGTACCTTAATCAGACTAATCAAATGGATTCTATAAAATCACTTTGGCAGGGCGTAATTGTTGCTTTAGTTGCTAGTGTCATTGGTTCTTTTTTATTTCAGAAATTAGCTGGCGGTTTTCAAGGTCAAGCAGAAAAATTATTTGAAGGCTTTGTAATGATAATTGCTGCAATCATTCTAGGCACTATGATTGTTTGGATGGCAAAAAATAAAAATATTGCTGAAGACTTAAAGAATAAAGCAGATCATGCTTTAGCAAGTTCTAAAGTTAATTATGGAATATTTGCCTTAGCTTTTATTTCAGTATTTAGAGAAGGTATTGAAACAATACTTTTTCTTTATGGAGTAATGATGAAGGAAGGTAGTTTATCAATTTCGCTTTCATTATTAGGTGCAGTTATTGGTGTAGGGATTGGTATATTAATATTTGTTCAAGGTAAAAAAGTGCCTTTAAAAACTTTTTTCAATGTTAGTTCTGTTATACTCATTTTCGTAGCAGCTGGTATGCTTGCTTATGGTGTGCATGAATTAGAATCAGCTGGATTAATCCCAAACTATGGAAGAATATGGGATATCAACCCAGCAAAGTTACTTGATGGGTCTTATCCATTATTTCATGATAAAGGTCATATCGGTAGTCTATTTAAAGGATTATTTGGATACAATGGAGATCCAAGCCTAATAGAACTTGCTTCATGGTTGTTAACAATTAGTGTGTTAACAGTTATGTGGAAAAAAAATATAGATTAATTATTGACTAATGTATAATATCAATAGTAATATTAATAATGAGAATAAGTCTCAATTGCAATATAAGCAGGGGAAATTAAAAAATGAAAAAAAATTTAATATTAATTACAATTTTTCTTTCAGTATCAATATTAAGTGCTAGTGAAGTCATAATGGGCTATGTAATTAATAGCGCTAGTCAAGAACCATTATCTGATGTAAATGTTATAGTATTAAATCAAGAAGTAGGTTCTTCAACTGATAGTTATGGTTATTTTCAAATTCAATTACCTCAAGAATTTTCTGAAGTATTTATTGAAGCATCCGCAGTTGGTTTTTCAAAAGTCAAAAAAAAACTATCTAGAAAAGATTTAAAAAACACTCTTGTTTTTGAATTGCAATCAGAAGTTATCGAACTAGACCCTATAATGGTAATTAAGAATATCACTAGATTAGATAATGATTTTCTTAGACCTCCGGGTTCAATAGATTTAGTAAGCTTTTCAGATTTAAAGAGATATAATGATACAGATGTAAATAGAATTTTAGCAAGAATCCCTGGTGTTTATGTTCAAGAGGAAGATGGTTTTGGACTGCGTCCTAATATTGGAATGAGAGGTACAGGTGTTGAAAGAAGTTCTAAAATAAATATTATGGAAGATGGAATTCCAATTTCACCTGCTCCATATGCTTCACCTGCTGCTTATTATTCGCCAACAGCTGGTAGAATGCATTCACTAGAGGCAAGGAAGGGATCCTCTCAAATTAAGTATGGACCTCACTCAACTGGTGGTGCTATAAATTATGTTTCAACACCAATACCCTCAAATTATAAATCAAATTTAAACTTGTTAGGTGGAACAAATAATGCTTATACAATTAAAGCAAATATCGGAAAGTCTATTGGTTCATTTGGTTACTTATTTGAAATACTTCACGATGAAAATGATGGTTTTAAGCAATTAGATTTTTCAAATAATAAGACAGGTTACACTAAAACTGATTTTATGGGAAAACTAAGATATAAGTCAAACCTATTGAATCTCTTTCCAAACGCAATTGAATTAAAATTTAGTTCAACTAATGAATTAAGTGATGAAACGTATTTAGGATTAACAGAACAGGATTATTCAATAAATCCATATAGGAGATATTCATCATCTCAAAATGATCAAATGAAGGCAGACCACACGCAGTTTTCTTTAACTAATTCAATTCAGTTTAATAAAAATTCAAACGTGGCATTAGTTATTTATAGAAATGATTTTAAGCGAAATTGGTATAAGCTATCAAAGGTAAATGGAACTTCAATTGGCTCTCTGTTATCAGTGGGTAATTCTCATAAAAATTATTCATATCTATCGTCTAAAGAAACTGAAAATGACGCTTATCAAATTAAAGCAAACAATAGGAAGTATTATTCTCAGGGAATTCAGATTGTATCTAATCTTAAACCAAATATTTCTAGTCATAATTTAATGATTGGATTGAGAATACATGAAGATCAAATGGATCGATTTCAAAAAGTAGATAAATATGGCATGCAGAATAGCATTCTTAAGCTAACTACAAATGGAATATGGGGTGTTGGATCGAAAAATAATCGTTTAGATAAGGCAACCTCATCTGCATTCTTTATTGAGGATCAATTTTCATTTAATAAATTTATAATTACTGCTGGTATAAGATACGAATCGATTGAACTTACGAGGAATGATTGGAAAGGTGACATATCTTTACAAAATTTAAGTTGGAATGATCCTGAAAGAACTTTAGACCCAACACAAAAAACAAAGAATATTAATATTCTAGTCCCTGGAGCTGGGTTTATTTACCAATTGAATTCAAACGTTGAGATTTTAGCAGGAATACATAAGGGCTATTCGCCTCCAGGTCCAGGGAAAGATGATTCACAAGATATCAAACCTGAAGAAAGTATTAATGTAGAGACTGGTTTTGTTATAAAAGATGGATTGAATAAAGTTAAAACAGTATTATTTAATAATAGTTATTCAAATCTTCTTGGTGATGATACACAATTTGCTGGAGAAGGGTCTTATGACCAGTTTAATGCTGGAAAAGTAAACATAAATGGATTAGAGTTTGCTATCAATAGAATTTTTAAAAGAGGGAATCTTTTGGTTCCAATTGAATTTAATTATACTTACACCTCTACAGAATTTCTTTCAACATTTGAAAGTAGTTTTGAAGCATGGGGATCTGTAAATAAGGGTGATGAATTACCTTATTTGCCAAAATATCAAATGTTTGCTGAGATTGGAATTATAGCTAGAGATACGCGTTTTTATATGAAATTAAATAATGTAAGTCAAATGAGGACTAAAGCTGGTAGTGGTGCTATTGATGATAAATCTGCTACTCAAAAGCTTACTCAAATTGATATATCTGGTGAATATAATTTAACGTCTCAATCAAATTTGTTTTTTTCTATTAAGAATTTAACAAATTCAAAAGCTATTGTATCTAGAAGACCTGCAGGCTTAAGGCCAACAATGCCTAAAACTTTTTCTGCAGGTATAAGGCTAAACTTTTAAATAAAAATAATTTTATTTGCTCATATATAAACATGTAGTTTAATTTTCGACTTAATATTCGAAACATAAAACGCTAAGTTGAAATGATATCTGATAGACAAACAAAAGAACGCGAATTTCGTAAAGAACAAATTATAAAAGCAGCTCTCAGTGTTTTTAAAAATAATGGTATTGAAAAAGCTACTATGGATGAAATTGCAAAAGAGGCAGATTTTGGTAAAGCTACTTTATATTATTATTTTAGTTCTAAAGAAGAAATCTTCATTGAAATATTAAATCGTGGATGGAAGATGATATGGGAATCCATTGAACCGGTTATTCATGATAGAGACAAACCAAAAGATACATTTATAGATGCTCTTAATATTATTGGTAGTCTAGTAAGAAATAACCAATCTCTTTTTGAATTTTTATTTACTGTTCCTCAAAAAATGCCAAATTCATTAAATGAAGATGCTCATGATTGGAAAGGTTTCCAAAGAAAAATGTATGGTGTTTTTCAGGGTTTGCTTGAAGATGGTATGGCTAAAAATCAATTTCCTCAAATGCGTTCTGATATTTTGATGCGGGCAATTGGTGGATTATTTCATGGCTTATTTTTTCTAGGTAATGAAAAAAAACCTATGTCTAGACAAACGATGGAAGAGTTTATAACAACATTTATTGGAAACTACGGTACTACATAGATTTTAATTTCGAGCGGGGGAACTAATTTTCTATAATATTTCATATATAATTCTAATTTTATTTTCTTTTCTTCATGCAACGCAGGATGTAAATAAAAATAAAATCTCAGGTTTGGTTATTGATGCAAACACTGGTCGTGGACTATATCAAGCTAATATTATTATTAATAAGACTGATGGTACATCTACAGATTTAGATGGGAAGTTTATTTTTTCAGGTGAATTTACTTTTCCAGTAGAATTAACTGTATCACATATTGGATTTAAAGCACAAACAAAATTTTTTGATAAAAAAAATATAGATGAAATCAAATTCATTTTGAAAAGAGAGTTTATCAAAATGAGTGAATTAGTTGTTACTGGAACGCGAACACAAAAATTACATGATAATGTACCTATAGCAACTGAGGTTATTTCACAAGATGATATTAATAATTCGGGTGCGCAAAATATTGCAGATCTATTATCTCAAAGAGCAGGAGTTAGTTTGCAAACCTCTGTTGAAGGAGGTTCTGTTTTGAACATTCTTGGAATGGATTCAAGATATATACTTATTTTAATGGATGGACAACCTATTACGGGTCGCTTTAACAATAGAGTTGCTCTTGATCAAATTTTAATTAACAGAGTAAAAAAGGTAGAGATTGTTAAAGGTCCAAATTCCTCGTTATATGGAAGTGAAGCTATGGCTGGAGTAGTTAATATAATTACTAAGGATACAGATAGCATAGAATATATTGATGTATCTGGCCAATATAATAATACACAAAATAAATTTCAAAATACTGGAATAAAAAATGGCTCTCAAAATTTAAGTATCAATGGATATAAACCGCTTAATAAAGTAAAAATAAAGTTCAATGCTAATTTAAATCAGATGAAAAATGATAAATCAATTCAATTAATAGAAATTGACAAAGTAGATAAACAAATTCTAGGAGGTGGTATTGATTGGGAATTTAATAAGAATCAGAAATTTGATTTAAATATTCAAATGTATAATCAAGATGAAACTGGTAAATCAAAATTGATGAATACAAACACAAAAATATTAAGGAACAATTTTTCTTTATCACATAATATTATTACTAAATCTAATTGGAATATTAAACAATCTATGAATTCAAATACTTACTCTCGTAATTATGTACAGATAAGACCATGGGGGGATGTAGAAAAAGATGATACCACAAATGAAGATTATTCAGAATATGAATTATTAGTAAATAAAAGTTTTGGTTCAAATGAAATTACTGCTGGTTTTGAGACATATAATGCTACTTACAAGAGTGACCGTATTCTTTCTGGAAAACAAAAGTTAAAGAATCAGAGTTTATTTGCGCAATATGATAAGGTTTTTTTAAATCAAATAAGTGCAATTATTGGTTTACGTATTGACAATTATAGTGAGTATAGTTCAGTCTTAAGTCCAAGAGTAGGATTTATGTATAGATTTAAAGAAAACTGGAAATTTAGAACTTCTTGGGGGCAAGGATTTCGAGCTCCATCATTTATGGAAAGGTTCATAGATTGGAATCATGTTCAATTCAATTATTTAGTTCAAGGAAACCCTGATCTTGAACCTGAAAAATCAGAAGGAATTAATATTGGCATTGAATATGTAAACACTTCAAAATATCAAATGAGTTTAATGTTCTATCAAACAAAATTTGAAAATTTGATAGAAGATTTTGCTATTAAACCTGGCTTATTAAGTTATCAAAATATTGATAAAGCAACTTTCTCAGGATTAGAATTAATGTGCCAATTAAGAATCTCAGATCAGCTAGATAGTAGGTGGGGAATTAACTGGGTAAATAATGTTGATGGTCAAAATAAAACTATCCCTAATACAATACCTTTATCATTAACTGGCTCTACCAATTATAAACACCCAAAAAAACCTGTTAATTTTTCTATTAATACAAAGTGGGTAGGCTCTTATAGACCTCAAGAATATGACCCAATAAAAGGATTATTTGTTTTTGCAGAAAAAAAACTAGCTGCTTACAGTTTGATTAGGCTAAAAAGTACAATCAAAATTAGTGATTATTTTAATTTAAGTATTGGCGTTAACAATGTGAATAATTACACAAATAATCGTTTTGGTCCGTTTGTAGGGAGATCAGCCTATATTGAAATTTCAAGTAAAATAAAAAAGGGGAACAAACAATGAAAAAACTACTAATTGGAGTATCAATGTTAATGATGCTACCATTTATTGCTTGTGAAGATAATAAAGAAGATGAAGCTCAAAAATCAGTAAATATCATTGAAATAACTACGGATAATGTTAATGATGGTCCGTACTATTTTAATTTTGCAGATGCAGAAAAAAATAGTACTAATTGGCATTTATCATATCAAAACTTGGATGCTGGCGGTGGTAATTATATGCCAAGTTTCTCACTTGCTAATACAGTGATGTTAAATGTAGATAAATCTTTAAGCTTTGAAGATATTAGTGAAATCCCAGAGACAAGCTTATTTGCTCCTTCAAATGGAAAGCTTGGATATATGGGAGAGCATGAAGTCTTAACGTATGATACGCAAGTGCATAAAATAAACGTTTCAGACAGCAACTATATCATTTATGATACCATCTCTCATAAAGTATTTAAAATTCATTTTGATGAGTATAGTTCAGGGGTTGTCATGTTTAGATTTGCTGAATTAGCATCAAATTAATTACTCATATATATTTGATGCTCTTGTAGTCTCAAATAATTAATAGTAAGTTTATTTTAGGTGCGGGAGCATTTGAAATCAGATTTGTAACCTCCTCATTAACCTCTTTCTTCAAATCAGGTTAGTTTCCGCACCAAATTATTATAAAAAAATAGGGCTAATTAATTAGCCCTATTTTTTTATAATCTATTTCAATAATATTTTATTCTTTTAAAATACCCAACTGGCGATATTTTTCCTGATATTTGTGATAAAGTATTTTATGTTTATCATTCATATCAACTTTTCTACCTTGTATATAAGCTTGTAGTATATTTGTTCTAATATCTAACGGATCACCATTTGAAATAAAAAGGGTTGCATCTTTACCTGGATCAAGCGATCCTACTTGTTTATCAATTCCTATAATTTCTGCAGCAGAAAGAGTAACTGACCTTAATGCAATTTCTTTTGGAAGGCCATAGGCAGCTGCCATTGCTGCATGATTTGGTAAATTTCTTACGCTATAAGCACCTCCAGCAGATCCAGATGATGCAATGCAGAACTGAACTCCAGCTTCATAAAGTAAGGCTGGAGATTTGTACGCTTGATCATAATCTTCAAATCGACGAGATGGCAGTGATGTAACATTTTCGTAAATAACTGGGATATTATTAGTTTTAAGTAATGTGGTTGTCCTCCATGCATCTCTGCCACCTACAATAATTATTTTTAAGTTATATCGTTTTGACCACGAGACAGCAGCTTCAATTTGCCTCACTTCATTTGCATGAATGTAGATTGGGAGTTTACCATTCACGTATTCCATAAGACTTTCAAAACGTAAATCTTCATTATGATATTCTTCTGCCTTTCGAGTCTTGGTTTGTCTGAGTTTAGAATATGCGCGACCTTCTTCTATCATTTTATCTAAACTATATAAAGCTGTTTTTCTTCTTTCAATTTGACGTTTAGATGACATTTGAAAGCGACCATTAGTTCTTATTCCCATATTAGGCCAATTTATATGAAGTCCACTTGGGTGAATGAGAGTAGCATCCTCCCATGTCCATCCATCCATCATCATAATTGAAGATTGACCTGAAACCAAACCAGATCCTGGAATTACATTTGCAACAAGGACACCATTTGATCTTGTTGTTGGAATTATTTTTGAATCAGGATTATAAGCAACATTTGCTCGAACGTTAGGATTGAAATCACCTCTTTCAGAATGATCATTGGTTACTGGAACTGCATTAATTTCAACAAGTCCAATTCCAGATACAGCTGCAATTAAACCTGGATAGACATGCTTACCCTTCAAATCAATAACTTTAGTATCTATTGATGGTGAAATATTTTCTGCTATTCGCATTATTTTTCCATTCTCAAATAAAATAGCACCTTTAATGATTCCATTAGAAACAGTGTGAATCAAACCATTTTTTAATAAAATAGGTTGTTTTTGCGTGGGGGCAGGAATCTGTTCATTTGCAAAAATGAATGATGAAAAGAAAAGTCCTAATAATAAATTTTTCATTTTTCTTCTCCTTCATAAGTATAAGAATCAAAAGCATCGCATGATTCAAAACGATTACCGCTTCTTCCATTCGCTTTCATCTTTTTTCCTCCAAGATCAGGTGATAATAATATCTTTTGAATCAGATCATTTCTTATTTTTGAATCCCTTCCCCTTAAGAACTTATCTTGTTCAAGAGAGAAGTATTGTTTACCGTCAAGCCACGTTTGTTCACATATAGAGTATGAAGATAATGGATGACCTGACCAAATAACAAAGTCAGCATCTTTACCTTCTTCTAAAGAACCAACATATTTATCTATTTTTAATTGTTTGGCTGGATTAATGGTGACAAACTTTAAGGCCTCAGATTCTTCTAATCCTCCATATTTTACAGCTTTAGCAGCTTCTAGATTCATACGTCTTGCTAATTCATCACTATCAGAATTAAATGAAACATTAACTCCAGCATTAGCCATAAGAGTACCATTATAACCAATAGCATCAACTACTTCATATTTATAGGCCCACCAATCAGAAAAGGTTGATGCACCAGCACCATGTTCAGCTAATCGTTCAGCAACTTTATATCCTTCAAGGACATGTTGAAAAGTAGCAATAGTAAATCCAAAGTCTTCAGCAATTCGAGTAAGCATGAGAATTTCATCTTGACGGTAAGAATGAGAATGAACAAGGCGAGTGCCTTCCATAATTTCAACTAAAGCATCAAGTTCAAGATCGCGTCTAGGAGGAAGAGATGATCTTTGTAGTTTTACATCTTTATTATACGTCTCCCAGCTTTTTTTGTAATCACGAGCAGCCGTAAAAGCATCTCGAATTACTTGTTCGACACCCATTCGAGTTTCAGGGTATCGACCATAAGAACGTTTGCGCTTTACGTTCTCACCTAAAGCAAATTTAATTCCTTGAGGAGCTTTATTAAAAATAAGTTTATCTGAAAAGTTACCCCATCGGAGTTTCATAATTACATTTTGTCCTCCAATTGGATTTGCTGATCCATGAAGTAAATTAATTGTAGTTAATCCTCCTGCAAGAGCTCTATAAAGAGCAACGTCATTAGGGTCGATGACATCTCTCATTCGGACCTCAGCACTAACATTTTGAAACCCTTCATTAATTGATTCACCAGCCATATGACTATGGGCATCAATCAAACCTGGTGTTATATGCTTTCCTTTCCCTTCAATGATTAGAGCTTTTCCACGTGGTAATGAAATATTTTTTGCAATTTTTTTAACTTTACCATTCTGAAATAGTATATCCCATTCTTTTAATATTCCATTTGGTCCAGATGTCCAAATAGTAGCATCGTTTACTAAAATAGTATTTGGGCTTGGAACTGGACTATCTAAACCATAGGCTCCTTCAGGAAAAACTAAGGAAAGGTCACTGGCCTTATCTTTCTTTAGTTTTTTAACTTTTTCTTTAATGATTGAATCAAACTTGGCTGACCATAATCCGTTTGTTCCATCGGCATAAGTTACACGACCAGATACACTTTTATTTTTTATAATACCTTGAAATCGTGTTACACCAGATTGTATTAAAGTATCAGTCTCAATTGAAAATCTAATTCGATCTTGATCTAAATTATAATTTGCTAATTTTATTGATTTACTATCAGTTTTAAGGGAACCGCCATTTGATGAAATAGTCAATTCCCAAGAATTATTTCCTTCTATTAGTATCCATTTACCTTGAGCATTAATTATTGGATCTGGTGAGACTTCAAATTTTTCTCCATCTATCCAAACAGCATTAATTTTTGATTTACTTTCAAAATAATTACCATCAACAATAACAAGATTTGCAATAAATCCAGTTTCTACTTGTCCTAATCTTTTGGCTTGTCCAAACTTTTTTGCAGGGATTGTTGTTAATGCAGCTAAAGCTTTTGATTCATCCAATCCACGATCAATAGTTCGGGAAAGATTGTTTTTAAAATCTTGTCTATTTTTTAAACCATCGCTTGTTAATGAAAATTCAAATCCTGCTTTAGCAAGTTTTTTTGCATTGTCGGGAGCCATATCCCAATGTTTTAGTTGTTCTATTGAGTATTGCAGTGAATTATATGGATCAGCTACTTCAGGTTTTCCAGGAAAATTTACTGGAACAATCATGAATGAGGCTGGCATTTCATCAATCCGTCTATATTCATATCCATTACCTTTAATCCATAAGTTTATATCAAATTCTTCAGAAATATTATTTGAACGATCAATATATAATTCATTATTTGTTCGAAAAATGAAAGGTTGCTTATTCTTTTTTGCTAAAGCTAAGGATGATAAAGAACGATCCATTTGAATAGGTTCATTGCCATCAGGATATTTTTCTAATATTTCAAGACTCTTCTCATACCAACTTGCATCAATGAATCCTTGTCTAATAAATGATATAGTACCTAATAAGGAAGATGGATATTCTTTCCCTTGCCATCCACCTGAAACATATTCAATTACCTGTGCTACGTTATTTGAAAGAACTTTTGGTTTATCTCCAAGTTGTACTAACCCTGAAGCACCTTGAAATATTCCACCTTTAGGAACGATGTGAGCTGTAGTAAAGCCAAGCGCTCTCAGATTTTTCATCATTTTATCTTTTGGCTGAAATATATCAGTTGCATTTAAATATGCGCGCATATTTGAATTCCAATAAGCCTGTAGTGAGGTATCTATTGTAGCAGTTTGTACATCTAGCCAGCTTTCAATAAAACCCGCATATATATGTTTACCATTCATATCTAAGATTGTAGCTTGATTTGGAATTTTTATTTTTGAACCGACATTAGTAATCATTCCATTACGAATAATAACTGTTCCATCATTTATTGTTATAGTTGGAGAAGAATGGATAATTGCATTAGTTAATGCCCATACTCGAGGGGGGTTTCTATGTAGTTCTTTAGCTGGCTCAACTTGTCCAGTAAGAAAAGAAACTAAAACTATAAATAGGATTGTTTTGTATTTCATAAATCTCCTTAAAAATTTGGTCCACTTAAATGAGTGGCTCTTATTTTTTTGGTTAAATATTTATAGGCATCATCAACTGAATCACTAATATGAAATAAATCAAGATCAGATTTTGATATTACGCCTTTTTCAACTAGAAAGTCCCAATTGACAACTTTATTCCAAAAGTGACTATCAAAAAGAACAATAGGTATCTTTTTACGCAATTTTTTTGTTTGAATAAGAGTTAAAGCTTCCATTACCTCATCTAATGTTCCAACACCTCCTGGCCATACAACCATAGCTTTGGCTAAGTAAAGAAACCAAAACTTTCTCATAAAAAAGTAATGAAAATTTATTTCAAGATCATCAGAAATCCATTCATTCCCAGATTGCTCAAATGGAAGTGAAATAGATAATCCTACCGCTAGACCTTTTGCTTCTGTTGCGCCACGATTTGCCGCTTCCATTATTCCTGGACCACCACCTGAAGTAACAATAAATCTTTTTTTCTTATATTTGAGTTTTTTGCTCCATTTAGTCATTTTATAAGATAGCTCACGAGCTGATTCATAATAAAAACTCATATCTAAGTCTGTTTCTAATATTTTTTTCTTTTTCTTTGAAATATTTTTTGGGGCATTATTAAGAGCAGCTGTAGCATCTTCTTTTGATTTTAATCTTGCAGATCCAAAAAAAACAACTGTGTCTTGAATATTGTTGCGTTTAAATCTTTGAAAAGGTCCATAGTACTCTGATAATAATCTAACCGAACGACCATCGGGGCTTCCAAGGAATTCTTTATTATAATAAAAGCGATCTTTGTTCTCTTTATTCTGATCTTTATTGTCTTTATTCATTATTACACTCCTAGTGTATTTAGTTTATTCTTTATTATTTTGTTTACAAATTTATAATAAAAAAATAGTAAGTATATTAATAGAATAAAAAATAAGGTTTGTGAAATGAATAAGACATCAACAGTAGAATACCTAGGCGAACTTAGAACAAAATTAACGCATATTGAATCAGGTGATAAGATTTTTACTGATGCTCCAAAAGATAATGAAGGAAGAGGCGAAGCATTTGCTCCAACAGATTTAGTTGCAACTTCTTTAGCTAGTTGTATGATCTCTGTAATGGGAATAAAAGCCCGTAAAAACGATATTGATTTATTAGGAACTAAAGCTGAAATTTTAAAAGTAATGCAAGCTAATCCACGGCAAATTTCTAGAATAGAAGTCAAAGTTATTTTTCCTAAAAACTATAGCGATAAAAATAAAAATATTCTTGAGCGTACTGCTTTAACTTGCCCTGTTGGAAAAAGTCTTAGTAATGAAATTAATCAGGTCATATCATTTATTTATCCAGATGAATGAGATTCTATGTTGGATTCATTTTAGTCTAATACTAAGTTTTCATTATAATTATGACTTCGGAATTCAAGCTAGCCCCATCAATCTTATCCGCTGACTTTGCAGATCTCAAATCTGCACTAACTCAATGTGAGTCTGGTGGAGCACATTGGATTCATATTGATGTGATGGATAATCAGTTTGTTCCAAACTTAACAATAGGTCCACCTGTCGTTAAATCTTTAAGATCAAAAACAAACAAATTTTTTGATGTTCATATGATGGTAATCGACCCGGAAAACCTTGTTGAACCTTTTGCAAAAGCAGGAGCAGATATGATAACCTTTCATGTCGAAGCAACTAATGACATCCAATCTGTTATTGATCTAATTAAAGCTACAGGAACTCAAGTAGGTTTATCTATTAAACCATCAACTGAACTTTCATCAATCGAGCCTTATTATGATCAATTAGATCTTATTCTAGTTATGAGTGTAGAACCTGGATTTGGTGGCCAAGGATATATCAAAAGTTCAACAGAGCGCGTTGTAAAAATAAAAAAAAGATTAACTGAATTATGCCTTCAAGATCAAGTTCTAATTGAAGTTGATGGAGGAATAAAATTACATAATGCTAAAGAAGTGATTGATGCAGGTGCTGATGTTTTAGTAGCCGGATCTGCTGTTTTTGGAACAAGTGATCCAGTGCAAACAATTAAAGATTTTTATAATTTATCAAATTAAAAATAAATGCGATCCTATCTAGATATTGATACGTTTTCTGAATGGACAAATGAAGAGCAAAACCAGTTTGCCTTATCAGTAACCAAAGGATTGATTATAGATATGGTGCGAAAAGCAAACTCTGGCCATAGCGGTGGACCAATGTCTTCTGCAGATTTTTCTCAAATACTTTTCACTGAATATTTAAATTTTGATCCAAGTGATCCTGAATGGTTTAATAGAGATAGATTCGTTTTGTCGGCGGGTCATGAATCAGCTTTAATTTATGCGATTTTAACTCAATTGGGTTGGCTAAACATTGATGATCTTCAAAAATTTAGACAACTTAACAGTCGTACACCAGGTCATCCTGAAGTAGAAATACCTGGTGTAGAAGCAACGACAGGCCCATTAGGTCAAGGATTTGGTATGGCAGTTGGGATGGCCACAGCAGAATCAATGCTAAGAGCAAGTGTCAGTGAACTAATTGATCATTTTACTTATGTTGTGGCAGGAGATGGCGATTTTCAGGAACCTGTAGTTTTAGGTGCAGCATCTATGGCGGGTCACTGGGGTTTATCCAAATTAATTGTGTTTTACGATTCAAACAATGCACAGATATCTGGAAAAGTTGATAGGTCTGATTCAACAAACTATGCTCAAGTATTTGAAGGATTTGGTTGGCATGTTCAAGAAATTGATGGACATAATCATGAAGAAATTCGTGAAGCTTTAGAAAAGGCCCAGGTTGTTGACAGACCTAGTCTTATAATAGGAAAGACTATTATGGCTATGGGCTCTGCAACAATGGAAGGTGATTATGAAACACATGGAGCTCCTTTACCTCTAGATGAGATTGCTAAGACAAAAGAAAAACTGGGATTACCTTCGGAACCATTTTATTTGCCAAATGAAGTTATTTCTCATTTTCAAAACAGATTTAATAGTTTAAAAGAAAAAGTGATTGATTGGAATGAATCTGTAAGTGAATCATGTAAAGATAAAAATTTCAAACTACTTTGGAATAATACGGTTAAAGAAGAATTAGATAATATTGACTTACCAGTATTTGAAAGGGGTGCATCAATAGCTACCCGTAAAGCTTTTGGTACAACTCTTGATGAATTTGCAAAACAATTACCTTCTCTTGTTGGAGGATCTGCAGATCTTGAACCATCAAATTATACAGGAAATTTTGCATCAACCTACGGTGATTTTAGTAAAGATAATCGTTTAGGTAGAAACTTAGCTTTTGGAGTTAGAGAATTTCCTATGGCAGCAGCAATGAATGGTATTGCTTTGCATGGTGGATTAATCCCTTTTGGTGGAACATTTCTTGTTTTTGCTGATTATGAGCGCCCTGCTCTAAGGTTAGGTGCGATTCAAAACTGTCGAGTGATTCATGAATTTACTCATGATTCCTTTTGGGTTGGAGAAGATGGGCCAACTCATCAACCTATTGAACATGCTATGGCTCTTAGAGCCATTCCAAACCTTAATGTTTTTAGACCTGCTGATGCACAAGAAACTACTGCTTGTTTTAAAATGTCAATTGAACAAAAAAGTTCACCGAACGCATTACTTTTAACTCGTCAAGGAGTAAAAGTCCTCGATCAAAGTATGGAAAAAACGATTGATGGAGTTTCAAAGGGTGCATACGATGTTACCAACTGTGATAACCCAGAGCTTATTTTATTAGCTACAGGCTCTGAAGTTGGTTTAGCAATGGAAGTTTCTCAATTAATGCAAGATAAAAAAGTACGAGTAGTTAGTATGCCATGTTGGGAAATTTATGAAAAGCAGCCAGAAGACTATAAAAGTTTATTAATTCCTAAAAGAGGTGCAATGAAAGTTTCAATAGAGGCTGGAATTACTATGGGTTGGGATAAATATATTGGTTCAAATGGCCTAAGTATTGGATTAGACCACTATGGTGCATCTGCACCAGGAAAAGATCTCGCTGAAGAATTTGGATTTACTGCCACTAAAGTTGAAGCGAAAATTCGTGAGCATTTGAATAAGTTATTATGAAAATTCATGTTGCGACAGATCATGCTGGGTTAGAATTAAAAAACTCAATAAGAGATTATCTTATTAATAATGGGCACGATGTAACAGATCATGGAGCTCATGAGTATGATGCTTTAGATGACTACCCCGATTTTATTTTTCCTTGTGCACATGCAGTAGCTAAAGACCCTTCAAGTCGTGGTATAATATTAGGAGGATCTGGTCAAGGTGAAGCAATGGCTGCTAATCGTGTTAAAGGTGTAAGAGCAGCAGTGTTTTATAATGGGCCTAGTGAAATTGTTAAGCTTTCAAGAGAACACAATAATGCAAATATACTTTCTTTAGGTGCTCGTTTTATGACTGAAGATGAAATACATAGCATTCTTGAAATGTGGCTTTCGGAACCATTTGGAGAAGGAAGACACCAAAAAAGAATTGATAAACTAGATCAATAGCTTTTATTTATAATACCTTTTAAATCTTTACGTGTATTCATATTTGCAAATTCTTTTTGATTGTCATTTATTGGTACATAGTCAGTTTTTATTAATTGCAATATATCAAGAACTTTGAGGTTTTTATTTATAAGCTCTTTTTTAATATTTAAATGAGCTTTCTGATTATAAAATGCACAAACAGGGTTGCTTTGCTCTTTAATGATTGGAACAATAGCATCAGCTGACTTATTTCCATTAGCCCAAATTTTACGAATCATTTCAGAAGACATTAATGGTAGATCGCATGATATTATGAAATTCCATTTTTCTTTGCTGTGACTTAAAGCTGAATATATTCCATTTAGAGGGGATTGAATTTTTACTATTTCATCCTCAAGAAATGGATATTTAATTTGATTATGCCTTGATTTACCTATTATATATCGTTTTTTAAAAACTTTGCATATTTTCCATGTATGATCAATTAAACGAACTCCATTTAGTTTTGCTGCCCATTTTGGAGAGCCAAAACGTTTACTTGAGCCTCCAATAAGAACATATGCATTTGCATTAATTTTTGTAGACGATTGCATTATAACTTTTCGTTAATATTTGGTATCTAAATATACGAGATAAGTAAGTATATGAATTATGGATTTGTAATAGATAATCGCATGTGCATTGGATGTCATGCTTGTACTGTAGCTTGCAAAAGCGAGCATGATGTTTCGATTGGTGTCAATCGTACACATGTTAAGTATATTGAAAAAGGTGAGTTTCCTAATTCAACTCGCGAATTTTCAGTCCATCGATGTAATCATTGTGCTGATGCACCATGTGTAGAAATTTGTCCAACAACAGCTCTCTATGATCGAGCTGATGGGATTGTAGATTTTGACAACGATCGTTGCATAGGGTGTAAGTCTTGCATGCAGGCTTGTCCTTATGATGCTCTTTATATTGATCCTGATACCAATACAGCAGCAAAGTGTAACTACTGTGCTCATAAAGTTGATTCTGGTTATGAGCCAGCCTGTGTAACAGTATGCCCTGTCGAAGCTATCATCTCAGGAGATTTAGATGATCCCAGCACTCATATTTCACAATTGGTTGCAAATGAAAATACGATGACTCGTAAGCCAGAAAAGATGACGGATCCTAATTTATATTATGTAAATGGCTCAAAAGAAATGCTTGATCCAAATGCAACTTCACAAGAAGACACATATGTTTGGTCCGAACAATCCCAAGGAGTAGGACATTATGCTAAATATGCAGATAAGAGGTTAGCTGATTCTGATACAGAAAATTTATTAGTGCAATTAGCGATGGAGAATTCAGCTAGAACTGGTAAGTCTTTTGATCAAAGAGCAATAGATAATGTAGCTAAAGAAATTCAGCAAGATATAGATCAAGGAGACGCACGTAGAGTTTATGATTCTCCAAGTAAAGGTGTATTATGGGGATGGGAAGTCTCAGGATATGTATGGACAAAAGCTATGGCAACTGGAACTTTTTTAATGATGGGTTTATGGAATTTTTTAAAAGGACCTTTAGACAGTTCTTCTGAGTTTTATGGCCTCATAACTACATTAATTTTTATGGGTATTACTGGAGCTCTATTGGTCAAAGATTTGGACCGACCTGATCGGTTTCTTTATGTCTTACTACGTCCTCAGTGGAAATCATGGTTAGTTAAAGGAGCGTATATTATTACAATTTTTGGTGGGCTAGTTACGATAAAATTGATTGATAATATTTATGGGTTTAATTGGAATTGGTTATGGGTGCTAGGTTCAATTTTTTCAGTATTGGGTGCTATTTATACTGCATTTCTCTTTGCCCAGGCTAGAGCAAGAGATTTGTGGCAATCTAAATGGGTTTCTGCTACTCATATGCTTGTACATGCAATTATTTCTGGCTCTTTTGTTTTGATGATTATTTCACCTTTATCCAAAAACTATATGGCTAATTTCCTACTCCTCTCAATCACTATTAATATTATCATTATAATGAAAGAAATACTTTTTCCTCATAATACTCCTGATTCAAAGAAAGCTATTCATCTCATGACTAAAGGATATTATTCAAAATATTTTTGGTTAGGTATTACACTTGGAAGTTTTATACCAATTATAATGCTAAGCACTCAAATTGGAGAATTAGTAATTATTGCTGGAGT
The DNA here is from genome assembly GCA_014239505.1 of Fidelibacterota bacterium. Classification (GTDB taxonomy): domain Bacteria; phylum Fidelibacterota; class Marinisomatia; order Marinisomatales; family TCS55; genus TCS55. The sequence goes on from JAAZYT010000173.1 coordinate 27,136, forward strand.
TTTATCATTGATTGGGAATTATTTAACAGAATATGTTCGTATTAGAATACCACAAATGATACCATTGAGTTAAAATGAAAAGAAGTTGGATTGAAACTTTTTCCGAGTCTTTAGGCCTAATATCTAAAATATCAGATAGACCTGATTGGTCTGAAGAGCAAATAATGGAAGGGCCAAAAGAACTATATAAATATCCTGACCCAAGTGAATGGGATGACTTTACTGAGCTAGATCCCCTTGCTTGGCCCGAGAAGAAAGAACGTCATTATTCAATTGTTCCGACAACTTGTTTTAATTGCGAATCTGCATGTGGTCTATTAGCCTATGTAGATAAAGATTCAAATAAAGTACGAAAGTTTGAAGGTAATCCACATCACCCTGGTAGTCGTGGAAGAAACTGCGCGAAGGGTCCAGCTACAATTAACCAAATTAATGATACTGAAAGAATTCTTTATCCATTAAAGCGAGTTGGTAAAAGAGGTGAAGGAAAATGGGAAAGAATATCATGGGAACAAGCCATGAATGAAATTTCAGAAAAGATTGCTTCTTCAATTCGTAAAAGGAAAGATGGTGTTGTATATCATGTAGGAAGACCTGGACACGAAGGTTATGCCGAACGTGTATTGAAAGCTTGGGGAGTCGATGGTCATAATTCGCATACAAATATTTGTTCAGCTGGTGCACGTACAGGATATGCTTTATGGCATAAATATGACAGACCTAGTCCTGACCATACAAATGCTGAAGTAATTTTATTAGCTTCATCACATTTAGAAACAGGACATTATTTTAATCCACATGCACAAAGAATTATGGAAGGTATGATGAAAGGTGCAAAATTAATTGTAATGGACCCACGTCTTTCCAATACTGCTTCAATGGCAGATGAATGGATGCCGACTTATCCAGGATCAGAATCTGCAGTTTATATGGCAATGGCAAAAATTATTTTAGATGATGAATTATATGATCGACATTATATGGAGAACTGGGTTAACTGGGATGAATATCTAAAAAAATTACATCCAAATGATCCATTAGAGTTTGATCAATTTATTAAGCGATTAAGTGAAGAGTGGTCCGAATACACACCTGAATATGCAGCTAAAGAAGCTCAAATAGAGGCTGACCAAATAATTAGAGTAGCAAAGATGATTGGTAAAGCCGGTAGTAAGTTGTCAACCCATGTTTGGAGAGGTGCTTCCATTGGAAACTTAGGTGGTTGGCAGGTTTCTAGAACACTTCACTTATTAAATGTACTAACTGGATCTGTTGGTACTAAAGGGGGAACATCTCCAAGCGCATGGAATAAATTTCACCCTGAATTTTTTGATAATCCTCCTGGTCCTGATGCTTGGAATGAATTGAATTGGCCCAAGGAATACACAATGGCTCATTATGAAATGAGTCAGATTTTACCACACTTAATTAAAGATGGGCGTGGAACATTAGATGTTTACTTTACTCGTGTTTTCAACCCTGTTTGGACATATCCAGATGGATTTAGTTGGATAGAAATGCTGTCAGATAAAGAAAAAGTTGGTTGTCATATTGCTTTAACGCCAACTTGGAATGAAACGGCATTCTTTGCTGATTATGTTTTACCAATGGGGCATGCATCAGAACGTCATGATTTAAACTCATATGAAACACAAGCTGGTGTTTGGATAGCTTTTCGACAACCAGTTCTTCGAGAAAAAGCAAGAAGAGATGGTAAAGAGATTAAATTCACACATGAAGTAAATCCAGGAGAAGTATGGGAAGAAGATGAATTTTGGATTGAGCTTTCGTGGCGGATTGACAAAGATGGTGACCTAGGTATTCGAAAGCATTTCATGAGTCCTTACAGAAAAGGTGAAAAAATAAACATAGATGAATATTATCAATATATTTTTGAGCATACTAAAGGATTACCTGAGGCTGCAAAATTAGAAGGCCTTAATGCATTAGAATATATGAGAAAATTTGGTGCTTTCTTGGTTGATGATGCAGTCTATAAAAATAATGAAAAAGAAATTGAAGAAAGTGAATCACTCGAGCCAAATGGTCAGATTGAAAAAGATGGAAAAATAGTAGGAATTCATGTTGATGGAAAGAATTATTCAGGATTCCCAACTCCATCAAGGCGTCAAGAAATTTATTCTCAAACTATAGTTGACTTTGGTTACCCAGAGCATGCAACACCGGGATATAGGATAAAAAGCCATGTCCATAGAGATGAAATGGATTTAACAAAAAATGAATGTGTATTGCTTCCTAATTTTAGATTACCAACACATATTCATTCACGTTCAGCAAATGCTAAATGGTTAACAGAAATTGCTCATAGAAACCCTATTTGGATTCATACTAAAGATGCAAAAAGATTAGGCGTAAAAAATGGTGATTGTTTAAAAATCACAACTGAAATTGGTTGGTTTGTAGATAAAGTTTGGGTTACTGAAGCTATAAAGCCAGGAGTTGTTGCTTGTTCTCATCATATTGGTAGGTGGCGTCGCCAGCAAGATGAGGGTAATCGTTTTATGACAAATACAGTAGATATTAGCAACTTGGGTAATGGAAAATGGAAAATGGAAACTGTAAGAGGTATTGAACCTTGGAAAACAGATGATCCAGATACTAATAGAATATGGTGGCGAGATGGAGGTGTACATCAAAATATTACACATGCAACTAATCCAGACCCAATATCTGGAGCACATTGCTGGCTTCAAAAAATTAGTATTTCTATACCATTAGAAGGTGAGAAATATGGTGATATTTACGTTGACACAAATAAGTCTTTTGAGCATTTTAAAAAATGGAATGAGTGGGCTAAGTCCAGAGAAACTCACCCTAATGGAATGCGTAGACCTTTATGGATGGGACGTCCACTAACTCCACAAAAGAATCAATTTTATTTAGATAATTCTTAATAGATTCTCCACAATCTCTTAGCCAAAAAACCTAAATCTAGCTTAATAGATATGGTTTTAGGCCGGTACGGTTCTGAAGGAAACATCAGAATTTGCTCCCGATCCTCTTTTTATTAAGAGGTGACTTGGAATGAGAATGGAAAATATAAATAAAATAAATGCACCCTTGGATAGCAGTGAAAAATCTGTTTATCCTAAAATTGTTGATAAGCACAATCGTTCTTTCAACTATCTTCGCTTAGCAGTAAATGAATATTGTAATCTTCGATGTATTTACTGTATGCCTGAAGAAGGCCTTCCTCTAAGGAATAAAAATGAATTACTCTCAAAACAAGAAATAAAAAAACTGATTAATATTTCTGCGCAGCTAGGTGTCTCAAAAATAAGATTTACTGGTGGAGAGCCTTTATTGAGAAAAGATATAAATGAACTAGTTAAATATGCAGTAAGTCTTAATGGTATTGAGTCAGTTAACTTGACTACTAATGGTATTCTTCTAAATAAATATTTAAAAGATTTTGAATTAGCTGGTTTAACAGGAATCAATATTAGTCTTGATACTTTAAGGCCAGATAGATTTATTAAAATTACAAGAAGGGACAATCTTAGAGAGGTCTTAGATAATATACAGCTAGCAATAAAATCGAATATTGCTTCAATTAAAATTAATGTTGTTGTTATGCGAGATTTTAATCACGATGAGCTTATGGATTTTATAAATCTCACGATAGAAAATGATATTACTGTTCGTTTCATTGAACTGATGCCTTTTGATTCTCATCAAATTTGGAAAACTGGTAAATTTTATAAATCAAAAGATATTTTAAAAGATATTCAAGAAAAATCAAATCAAATAAAATTAATTGATGGCTCTAATACAGAATATTATGCTTTGCAAATTCAAGGAGCAAAAGGCAAAGTCGCAGTAATCCCTTCATATACTCGTAGTTTATGTGGAAAGTGTAACAGAATAAGAATTACAGCTGATGGGAAATTATTAAATTGTCTTTATAGCGAAGACGGATTCAACTTAAAAACAATTATTCAAAATGGTGGTACGGATGAAGAGGTAAGATCAATAATCCTAAAATCATTTGTTAATAAATATAAAGATGGTTGGCTAGCTCAAAATAGTAGTGAGAATCAAAGAGAATCAATGTCTCAAATTGGAGGTTAAAATGGAAGAGTTATCACATTTAGATGAAGAGGGGAACGTTAAAATGGTGGATGTAACGAATAAAACATCAAATAATAGAATTGCAAAAGCTGAAGGAAAAATAACAATGCTCCCCGAGACAATTATAGCAATTCAATCAAGTAGCTTGCCGAAAGGGAATGTTTTAACTACAGCAAAAATTGCTGGAATATTAGCTGCAAAAAAAACCTCAGATTTAATTCCAATGTGTCATCAATTAAACCTTTCTAATATTGATATTGTATTCAAAATTGAATCAAAGGCTATAACTATTTCTTCTGAAGTTAAAGTAAAAGAGTCCACTGGTGTAGAGATGGAAGCATTAACTGCAGTTTCAATTACTGCACTCACTATTTATGATATGTGTAAAGCAATAGACAAATCAATGTCAATTGGTGAAATCAAGTTAATTGAAAAAGTTGGAGGTAAAACTGATCATTTAACAGATTATCGTCCTAGTATTGGTGTAATTACAATTAGTGATTCTATTTCCAAATCAGAAGCAAAAGATATTTCGGGCTTAATCTTAGCTGATGGATTTAAAGAGGTAGGCTGTAACGTCGATCATCAATGTATTCTACCTGATGGATCTAAAGAATTATTATCTACGATAAAACTTTGGAGTAACGAAGGAGTTGAATTAATCATTTCAACTGGTGGAACAGGTTTAGGCCCACGAGATTTAACAATTGAAACATTAGAAAAGCATTTTAATTCAAATTTACCTGGAATAGAGCAAGCATTGCATGCATATGGACGGTCAAAAGTAAAAACTTCAATTTTGTCAAGGTTGAAAGCAGGATTAATTGATAAAACAATTGTAATTTGTATTCCTGGTAGCCCTAGTGCAGCTAAGGATGCATTAAATGTTTTAATTCCAACTATTTTTCATTTATTTCATATGATGAAAGGTGAAAAGCATTGATAGAAAATATTCTTCCAATACTTTTTTTCATAATTGCATTTATTTACTCTTCAGCAGGCTTAGGAGGGGCCTCTTCTTATACAGCAATTATGGCAATTATGGGTATAAGTTATCAGATAATTCCAACTACATCTTTAGCGTTAAATATTGTGGTTACTTTTTTTGGAACAATCAATTATTGGCGTAATGGTTATGGCAAAATAAAATTGGTTGGACCATTCCTTATCACATCTATACCTATGGCATATATTGCGGGTTCATTGAATTTAAATGAATTGATGTTCCAGACTGCTTTGTTGGTAACATTAATTTTAGTTGTTATAAGAATTTACTTTTTTGATACTTTTACTTTTTCATTTCAATTATCTCCAATAAGAAAATGGATTTTCATTATTCTATTAGGTTCGATACTAGGCTTTAGTGCTGGTGCGATAGGAATTGGTGGAGGAATTTATCTTGTACCTTTAATAATTATATTTGGCTTGGGATCAGAAAAAGAAGCTGCTGCTGCTGGTGCGACATTTATTTTTATGAATTCTTTAGTAGGTTTTATAGCGCGATTTAAATCTGGCACTTTTGATCTTGATTTTATTTTACCATTAATTTGTTCTGTGGCTATTGGAGGTTTTTTGGGTTCATATTATGGGTCAAAAAAATATGATGCTAAGACAATACAAAAAGTAATGGGTGGAATAATAATTATAGCTATCATTTTATTAACTCAAAAAATATTATGATATCGGTTAATGAGGCTAAATCAATTATCAATAATAATATTATTGAATTAAAACCAGAGTCTGTTGATTTAAGTAATTCGTCTGGAAGAATTTTAGCACAGAAAACTATAGCTAATCTTTCTTCACCTTCATTTGATAATTCTGCTATGGATGGATTTGCTGTTCGATCATCTGATACAATTGGTGCAACTAAGAATAATTGCGTATCATTAATAAACATAGATGTGAGTTCTGCTGGATCACCATCTGATTTGGTATTAAAAAAAGGTGAATGTATTCAATGTATGACGGGAGCAAAAATACCTAATGGAGCTGATGCTATAATTATGGTTGAAGACAGTAGCGGCTTTTCAAATAGCAAAAATGTTCAAATCATGATTGAAGCTCAAGTTGGACAACATATCCGCAAAATGGGTGAAGAGATTAATAAAGGTGATACTCTAATAAAAAAAGGCACAACATTAACTACTAGTGAAATTGGAGTTTGTGCTTCTTTTGGTTATAGTCAATTATCAGTCTCAAAAAAACCAAAAGTTGCTATTTTTGCAACGGGGAATGAATTAGTTGAACCAGGGAAAGATTTAAAAGAAGGAGAAATTTATAATTCAAATCTTTTTCTTTTTGCAGATTTAGTTAAGAAAGCTGGTTCAAAAGTTGTAGTAAGGAATGTAATTAAAGATGATAAATCTTCACTCAAATCATTTTTATTTGATGCGCTTGAAACTTGTGATGTGATTATTTCTTCTGGTGGTGTATCTATGGGGCGCTATGATTACGTTAGAGAAGTTTTTATAGATTTAGGAGTGAAAGAGCACTTTTGGAAAGTTGCTCAAAAACCGGGTAAACCATTTTTCTTTGGTACTAATAATAAAAGTTTGATCTTTGGATTACCGGGTAACCCTGTTTCATCTTACATTGGGTTTATGATATGGGTATGGCCTGTACTTAAACAATTAATGGGGTCTATAAAAGATAAGTCCACTAAAGGGATATTGTCAGAACCTTTTCCATTAGAAAAATTGAAACAAAGATATCTATTTGGACAATCATGGATAGAGAATGGAGAATTAAGATGTAAAGCTTCTACAAAAATAGGTTCTCATATGCTTTCATCAGCATTGGAAGCAAATTGTATCTTAAGTGCAAATAAAGGTAAAGGGTTTTTAAAACCAGGTGATTTTATAGATGTTACCATGCTTCCCTGGAAAACTATAAAATGATTATAACGCCTGAAGTTTTAAATAAACAAAAAAATGACTTCACAATTATTGATGTTCGCTCAGATGAAGAACGACAGAATTTTCCATTATTAGGTTTAGATACAATTTTATCTTCGTATGATGAAAGTATAAATGTAGCGGGGAAAAAAGTTTTAGTTTGTCAGTTTGGGATAGTTACTGAAGGAATGATAATTGAAAAAAATATTAATAATGCATTTAGTTTATTAGGAGGCGCTCAAGCTTGGGTAGAGTATTATAATGAAAATAAAGACTTAAGTCGATGGACAAGGCAAATTGTCCTTCCTGAGATTGGAATTGAAGGTCAAAAAAAGTTGTTAAATTGTCAGGTTTCAATAATTGGAATGGGAGGGCTTGGGTGTCCAGTTGCACAGTCGCTTGTCATGGCAGGTATTGGAAAATTAAAATTAATTGATGATGATTTTGTGTCTATTTCTAATCTTCACAGACAACCATTATATAGTTTTCAAGATGTAAACAAGAAAAAAATTCTTGCGGCAAAATCAAAATTAAAAGCTTTAAATCCTGAAGTGACAATTGAAACTGATGATGTTTTTTTTGATGATAAAAATGGAGAAGAACTATTATTAAATACAGATGTGATAATTGATGCTACAGATAATATTAAGAGCAGACAAAGGATTGACCAAATCTCTAAAAAATTAAAGATTCCAACAGTATACGGCGCGCTTTTTCGATTTGAAGGTCAAGTCTCTATTTTAAATGTAAATGGTAGTGCAGGTTATAATGAACTTTTTCCAAATTCAAATACTAATGGTGAAGATTCATGTGCAGATGCTGGAGTGTTATCTATGCTGCCGGCTATTATCGGAAATATCCAAGCATTAGAAGCAATTAAATTAATTGTGGGTATAAATAATAACTTAATTGGCAAACTATTGATGTACGATGGAATGAATCATAAAACGGAAGTTATTGAATTATGATAAATATAAAAGTTAAGTGTTTTTCACAAGTAAAATATGCTTTAGGTGCTGATGAATTAACCTTTCAATTAGATGATAATACTACTTCAATTGATCTTGAAAAAATTATTAGAAAAAAGGCTGGAAAAAAGTTAAACAATGTTTCTCTTCGAATTGCTATAAATAAAAAATATCAAAAAGAAGAGATTGTTCTTCAAAATGGTGATGAAGTTGTTTTTATTCCTCCTGTGCAAGGAGGTTAAATGGTAATTATCGAAATTATAAATAAACCAATTAAATCATTTCTCATTACTAATGATGCTAATCAAAATGGAGCAGAATTAGTTTTTAATGGTCGGGTACGAGGGACAGAAAAAGGAAAGCCAATACAATATTTAGAATATGAATATTATGAAGGAATGGCTGAAGCTGAATTAAAGCTTCTAGCTAATAAAGTTTGTAAAAAATTTACTATAAATCATCTTTATTGCCGACATAGAGTTGGAAAAGTCAAAGCTGGTGAAATTAGCATTCATATAATTATTTTATCAAAGCACCGCAAAGAAGCAATTAAAGCGATGGATTGGTTCATTATTAAACTTAAAAAAAATGTTCCTATTTGGAAATGGGCTATTTTAAATGATGGTACGAAAGTTCCGAGTGATTGCATACACCCAAACTAAAATACATCTAAATTCTAGTACGCAATGTTAGCATTTTCAAATAACTCACTCGCAAATTATCTATTTTGGGTTTCCCGAAAAAAATGGCTAATTATAACATTTTTCTTGAGCATAGGACTTTTTTACTTACCTACTCCTGAAGGATTATCCTCAGAAGGGCATCGGACATTGATTATTGTTGTTACAACTTTGATCTTAATTGTATCTGAATCTATCCCCTTACCTGCTGTTGCAATCCTCATTCTTATAATGGAGGTCACATTAGGAGTCGATTCACCAGATGGAGTTGCAGCTTCATTTATGAGTGATGCTGTTTTCTTTATAATGGGATCATTAATGCTTGCAGTCTCAATCGTGCATCAAGGTTTAGATAAAAGGCTCGCACTTGCGATAATTAATATTACTGGGAATAAAACAATAAACATTACTTTTGGCTTTGTAACAGTATCAGCATTAATGTCATCATTTATTGGGGAACACACTGTTGCAGCAATGATGCTACCAGTTGTACTTGCATTAATTAAAAATGCAGGTTTGGACACAAGTAAAGCAACAAAGCTTTCAACATTACTTTTATTTTCTATTGCATATGGTTGTGCTCTTGGATCAATAGGAACACCTTCAGGTGGTGGTCGCAATGTGATTATGATTGGTTATTTATCTGAATTTGGCTTAGGAGATATATCTTACTTAGAATGGATGAAATATACTTATCCAATGCTTCTTATTGAAATTCCAATTGCTGTGACTGTTTTATGGCTTACATTTACACCAAAACAAAAAAGTCTTGATACAGCTATTAGAAAATTAAAAGTCAATGTTGCAAAATCTGGTAAACTTTCTGGCAAGCAATTAATGGCTATTCTCGTTTTCATTTTAGTTTTCTTAGGTTGGGTCTTTTTAAGCCCTTTTATTGGTTTGGGTATTGTTGCACTTGCAGGTGTATTTTTTTATTTAACATTTGGTTTAATTGAATGGCCTGATATTGCTAGAAGAACAAACTGGGGTGTTATTTTATTATTTGGATCAGCTATTTCTTTAGGAATCCAAATGAAAGAAACTGGCGCAGCTCTTTACGTTGCTGAGAATGCACTCTATTCGCTTCAATATATTTTTAAAGATATAGAAATAGTTCGTTGGTTCTTCTCTGTTGTCCTTAGCGCTATACTCACAAATTTATTAAGTAATGCAGCAACAGTTGCTGTCCTGGGTCCAATAGTTTTAGATATGGGTGGCAACCCTATAATATTAGGTATTGCGACTTCAGTAGCATCGGCCTTTGCCTATTTAACAATTGTGGCTTCACCTACCTGTATGATTATACATTCAACCGGGTTAGTTAGTTCAAATGACTATTTCAAAGCAGGTTGGAAATTATTTATTATTTCAATTATCCTTCTTTTTTTAGTTTCATTCTTTTACTGGCCTATATTATTATGAAAATATTAATAGCAGTAAGTAGTAAAAAATATTCAGCTGACACACTTAGTGTTGGTATGAAAGTTGTGAAAGCATTTAATGCATCAACTACAATTGTTGATGTTGGTGAAAAAATAAATCAGTTTAGTATGAAAGAAGTGGATATGGTTCAAGAGAGAATGGACTCTTGGGATATAGATCGCCCAGGAGTTGATGTTTTAGAATGGGCTTTTGAATACTTAGCAGAAAAAGAATTAATTAAGACCAATACTATTGAAGCAGGCTTTCCCAAAAACACATTAGTAGAAACTGAGGGTGGGCGTTCAGAAGTTTTTCTTGAAGGAACTTTTTCTGAAAATTTAAATCTTATTTTACGAAATGGCGATATAGTTGAAGAATTAAAAAACGAAGTTCAAAATCATGGATATGATGTTACAATTATTGGTGGAAGTGGAAAACGACGAATGTCACATGACCTTACTCAATATATCAATAGTTCTATATTTGTAGTTAATAATTATAAACCAAATCAAAACTATCGCTTGTTATTAGCGGTAGATAATTCAGTTGGTACAAAAAAAGCTGTAAAGTATGGTGTTAGAATTGCGCAAGCACTTGATATTGAAGTTGATATTATAACAGTAAGTAAAACAGACGAATTTAAAGATGATTATAATAAGGCTGCTGATTGGGCTTCAAAATTTTTAAGACGTACAAATATTAATCACAAAAAGATTTTCTTAAATGGCAACCCATCAGAATTAATTTCTAGAGAAGCAGGTGATAATCATATTATTGTTATGGGTTCATCTAATAGGAATCCATTAAAAACATTTTTTCAAGGAAATAAGCCGTTAAAGGTTCTTGAAAATTCTCAATGTCCTATATTAATTGTAAAATGAAAGTAGAATAGAATGACTCTTTTTCAAAATATTGGCTTATTTGTATTAACAAGCCTAATACTTTTAATGATATCAGTCCCGCCGATACTTTTTTTGATTTGGTATTTTTATGATAAAAAACAAAGTCAACATTCTATTTTGAGAAACTTTCCGTTATTAGGACGTATTCGTTATTTACTTGAAATGCTAGGCCCTGAATTTAGACAATACATGTTTGATTCTGATTCAGAAGGAAAACCATTTAGCAGATCAGATTTTTCAAACATTGTTATTCAAGGTAAATACTTAAAAACAGTAATAGCTTTTGGTTCAAAACGTGATTTTAATAAACCTGGTTTCTATCTTAGAAACTCAATGTTCCCAAAGCAAAAAGAAGAAATGAAAGTTATGCTTTCACCTAAAATTCCAACAAAGCGTTATGTTGGAACTGAGGGTTTATTTTCAAGGACAGAGCATTTAGAAGGAGTTGATGTATCTCCATGGACTTTGCCAGATGAAAATGCAATTATTATTGGCTCTAGATGTAGAGAGCCATGGCATGTGAAAGGACCTGTGGGCATGAGCGCTATGAGTTATGGAGCACTGGGAGAAAATGCAATTAGTTCAATTAGTCATGGTTTAGGAATGGCAACAGGTTCTTGGGTTCATACTGGTGAGGGCGGTTTAGCTCCTTATCATACAGTGGGCGGTGGTGATGTAATAATGCAAATAGGTTCTGGTATTTTTGGTGTACGAAATGAGGATGGTTCTTTTAGTTGGGATAAGTTCAAAGAAAAAGCAGCAAACCCACAATTACGTTGTTTTGAAATTAAATTAGCACAGGGAGCAAAGATAAGAGGTGGACATGTTGAAGGAAGTAAAGTCAATGAAGAAATTGCTCAAATAAGAGGTGTAAAGCCATGGAAAACTGTTGATTCTCCAAATCGTCATAATCAATTCCATGATATTAATTCTTTATTTGACTTTATAGATCAAATGAGAGAAGCAGGTGGAAAGCCTGTAGGAGTTAAAGTAGTCATGGGTGGTCCTGATAGCGCAGATGAACTTTGCCAACATATGTCAGAAACAGGTAGCGGTCCCGATTTTATCACAGTTGATGGAGGCGAAGGAGGCTCGGGCGCAACGTATCAAGAAATGGCAGATACCATGGGATTGCCCATTAAGTCAGGATTGATTTATTTAGATGATGCCCTAAGAAAAAGTGGGGTTCGTGAAAGGGTTAAAATTTTTGCAAGTGGAAAATTATTTAGTCCAGATAAAATTGCACTTGCACTTGCCTCTGGTGCTGATTTAGTAAATATAGCAAGAGGTATGATGATTTCTGTTGGTTGTATAGGTGCAATGAAATGTCACACGAATACATGCCCAGTGGGCGTTGCGACAACTGATCCTGATCATCAAAAAGCATTAGTTATTGATGAGAAAAAATGGAGAGTAATGAATTATGTAATAACTTTGAGAAATGGACTTCACACACTTGCAGCTGCTACTGGTATTGATTCATATACTAAATTTAATCGTAATCATGTTGTCTATAGTGATCAGTATGGTAAAGTAACTTCTCTTGAAGATTTATTTCCATATCCAACTACTTGATTGAACAACATTGCTAACCGTAACTTAAAATTCATTTTAAACAGAATATTTATTTATTAAGGAGAAAAAGATGGAACTTATTCACCCAATTTTTAAATGGCTTCATATAATTGCAGGTATAATGTGGATTGGATTATTATACTTTTTCAATTTTATAAATGGTCACTTTGCTGCAACTATGGATGGAGACACAAAGAAAAAAGTTGTTCCAGAGCTGATGCCAAGAGCACTTTACTGGTTTAGATGGGGAGCTGCTTGGACTTGGATAACTGGCGTCATTCTTCTTCTTGTTGTTTACTATCATGGTGGATTAACATTTGATGAATCTTCAAGTTGGGGAACAGAAGCATTCATTATGATTGCAGTAACCTTCCTGGGCGTTTATTTATATGATGCACTTTATAAAAGTGGCCTTGCATCAAACCTTCGCTTAGTTACTATTGTAAGTTTTGCATTAATTGGAGTTGTTGTTTATTTAATGAAAGATTGGGCAGGTTTTAGCTATCGATCATTCAATATGCATTTAGGAGCTCTTTTTGGAACCAATATGGCATTTAATGTTTGGTTTCGAATCTGGCCAGCACAACAAAAGATTATTTCTGCTATAAAAAATGGAGAAGCACCTGATGGCTCTTTGGTTTCTTTAGCTGGATTACGTTCGAAACACAATACATATATGAGTGTACCACTAATTTGGACAATGATGAATCAACATACTACTGCTTTGGCTGGTGGTAATTTTGGAATTACTAGTTCTACAAATTGGTTAGTGCTAATGATAATAGTTGCGTTAGGATGGCATATTGTTTTTCAACTTTATAAAAAATCTTCAAAGATTCAAGGTTTTTAAAAGACATAAATATAATCTAAATAAAAAAACCCCCATTTATACATAATATAAATGGGGGTTTTTTATATAATCTAAATAATTACTAGACTTCACAAGCCATATCATGTCCACAGCACATAGGTGATTTTATCTGTCCACATCCATCAGGACATTTTGCAACACTTACCTGAGTTCCATCATCTTTAGTGATATGGTCATGTACCAATTCATTGCTGCAATTTGCGCAAGTTAAACCTGTAACACCCATTCCACAATGTTCGCATTTAAAATCTGACATTAATTTATTCCTTTAATAGTTTTATAAAATTCTTATTATGAATCTACTAAATTTTTCATAATTGAAAGACAAAATTAAACAATAATAGGAATGATTACTATTTATAGTTAATTTTTTGAATGAGATTTAGTTACCAAAGACAAAAGATTCGTGAAATTGTTCATAATACAAATTCTCACCCAACCGCAGATTGGGTTTATTTAGAAGTAAAAAAATCTATACCTAACATTAGTTTAGGAACAGTTTATAGAAATTTGAAGCAACTAGAAGAATTTGGAGATGTAAAAACAATTTATGATGGAAATATTGCTAGATATGATTGGAATACTGATCCACATAATCATTTAAAATGTAAAAATTGTGGTGATCTTATCGATATTGTAATATCGGATAAAGCAATGTATCCAAAAATAAAAAAAGATTTTAAATTTAGTGTAGATAGAGTAGAAATGCTTATTATCGGCACATGTAAAAAACACGCATAAAAAAGGAGAATAGAATGGCTTTAGAAGGAAGCAAAACACATGAGAATCTAAAAGCTGCTTTTGCAGGTGAATCTCAAGCAAATCGAAGGTACCTATATTTTGCTCGCCAAGCAGATATTGAAGGACTACCTGAAGCAGCAGGTGTATTCAAAAATACTGCTGATGGTGAAACTGGTCATGCTTTTGGTCATATTGAGTTTCTAGAAAAAGGTGGGGCTGGAGATCCAGGCACTGGACTTCCAATTGGCGAAACAGCAGATAATCTTAAAGCAGCTGTTGCTGGAGAAACCTATGAATATACTGAAATGTATCCAGGTTTTGCAGCGACTGCACGTGAAGAGGGCTTTGATGAAATTGCTGAATGGTTTGAGACTCTAGCAAGAGCTGAAAAATCTCATGCTGGAAAATTTCAACAAACTTTAGATAGTTTATAAACCAAAATAGTGAATAGCGAATTATTAAATTCGCTATTCACTTTATTTTTTATAAATGGGGGGTATTATGTTAAACCATTCTGATACCAGTAATACAACATATGATATAAATAATTCATTGTATTGGGACAAATTATCTTTGGACCAAGAAATGAATCGTATTTATGATATCTGCATAGGTTGTCGTTTATGTTTTAATCTATGTCCTTCTTTTCCAAGTCTTTTTAATGCGATTGATGATGCTGGTGATAATAAAAGAGAAAATGCTGAACTAGAAGGTCGAGTAGGGAAAGAAGTAGTCCGAGACGATTTTCTTGATTTACCAGAAGGTGAGCATGCAGTAGAAGCGAGTATTGAAGTTGAATTTCGTGGTGAAGTTCATGATTTATCAAATAATCAAAAGTGGGAAGTAGTGGATCTTTGCTATCAATGTAAATTATGTGATCCAATTTGCCCTTATACCCCAGATAAAGAGCATGAGTTCAAACTTGATTTTCCTAAGCTTATGACTAGGGCTCAAGCTATCCGCACAAAAGTAAGAGGTGTTAAAAACAATGATAAATTTTTAACTAATACTGACTTTGTAGGTAAGATGGCTCCAATTTTTGGAACATTAATTAACTTTTTTAATCGCATAGGTATTGTTCGTTATTTAATTGAAAAGATTATTGGGATTCATAGAAAGAGGATCTTACCAAAGTTTAATCCAAATACGTTTAAAAAGTGGATTAAAACACATCAATCTTCACTTGACGATCCTATTGATAAAGTGGTTATTTTTAGTACTTGTTTTACAAATGTACATGATGTTGAACTTGGTAAAGCGTCTATAGAAATATTAAACCATAATAAAGTTGAATACATTTATCCACCGCAACAATGTTGTGGTGCTCCTTATTTAAGCCCTGGTGATTTCAATGGATTTAAGAAGCAGGCAGATCCAAATATTAATGAATTATACAAATGGGTGATAGATGGATATAAAATTGTAGTGACTGGTCCACCAACATGTAGCCTAACCTTAAAGAAAGAGTATCCAGATTATTTAGGATTAAATGAAAAAATTCAAAAGATATCTGAAAATACTTTTGATATATCTGAATACCTTGTTTATCTAAATAAACAAGGAAAATTGAAGACAGATTTTAAAAAAGATATTGGTACAATTAATTACCATGTAAGTTGCCATTTAAAAGCACAGAAAATGGGATTTAAAGGAAGAGATCTATTAAAAATAGTTCCTGAAACAAAAGTTAATTTGATTAATCGATGCTCAGGTATGGATGGTGGATGGGGTATGAAAGAAGAGTTCTTTGATGTTTCTATAAAAGTTGCAGAAAAATGTGTAAATGATTTGAATCAGAAAGAAGCTAATTCTGTTTGTTCAGATTGTTCATTAGCAAGTCATCAAATAAATCAAGCAAGTGAAGGTGAGACAAAGCCAATACACCCCATTTTTGAACTTCATAAAGCTTACGGTTTAAAAGAATAAAAGGAATAGTATGCAAAAACTAGTAATAAAAGATTTGATGAATATTTTAGAATATGAAAAAGTTAGAAATACGTATAGACAAGAATTGATGTCCTATAAAAAAGATCGTCGAATTTCTCTTGGTCCTAATATTACTCTTACATTTGAAAATAGAAGAACAATGAAATTTCAGATTCAAGAAATTATGCGCGCTGAGCGGTTAGTGCATGATGAAACTATTCAAGAAGAAATTGAAGTTTATAATTCACTTTTGCCAAAAAGTAATTCTCTTAGCGCAACTTTATTCATTGAAGTAACAGAGGAATCAAAGATTAAATCTATTTTAAATCAATTTATTGGCTTAACGGAAGGCGAAAGTTTATTTTTTGAAATTAGAGGACAAAAGATTAATGCTGAGTTTGAAGCAGGTCGAGAAGAATCAGATAAAATAAGTTCCGTCCATTACGTAAATTTTAAGATTAATCAAGAATTGATTCCACTTTTTGAGAATGATGAAGAAATAAAATTGCAAATTCAATATAAAAATTATTTTCATTCTCAAACTTTATCAAGCAAATCCAAGTTGTCATTATTTAATGATTTAACTAGTAAATAGTCTTATTAAAGAGTAAAAAATTAATTTTACCTATAAATTAATTAATAAAATACTTGGTTATCCTAAAGTAACCTTATCGTTATTAATTACTATAACCATTATACTTGGTAGTTTTCTACCTAGTATTAAAATGGATTTTTCAATTGAGCAATTATTTAGCCAGAACGATCCAGTCATTAGTAGATATTTAAATTTTCGTGAAGAATTTGATGGTGTAGATAATAGAATATTTTTACTCTATGAATCAGATGACCCATTTTCATATAATAATTTATTAAAAAATAAAAAAATGGTTCATGCTTTTGAGAATATAGAAGGCATAAATAAAGTTATTAGTTTAACAAATATTGACTTATTCACTGATGGAGGTGAATATCTACTTTCTCCAGTCTATGAATACATACCACAATCAATCGACTCATTGGAAAATGCAAAAGAACGTATTCTTAATTCTAAATTATTAACGAATTATTTAATCTCAGGTGATGGTAAAATTGCTTCTATTGTTTTAGAAGTTTCTGATATATATAATGAGCATGATAGTCGAGAATCTATTGTTAGGCAGATTGATGAATTGCAATTAGGAACAGATTGGACTTGGCATCAAACTGGTCTTCCAATAATTAGAACTCGTTATGTGCAATATATGATTGCAGATAATATCACTTTTTTGTTTCCAGTTCTAATTATGCTAATTTTTTTATTAACAATTTTATTTAGATCTTTAGTAGGATTAGTTTTGCCATTAATTGTTGTTTTATTAACAATAATATGGACACTAGGTTTTATGACTGCATCTGGTATAACCATTAATATAATTAGTTATATTATTCCTACCTTATTAATGGTTGTTGGTATAAGTGACTCAGTTCATTTTTTAGTAAAATATTATAATACTTTGTATTTAGTTGGAAACAAAAAAGAAGCTTTAACTCAGACATTGCAAAAAATTGGAACAGCTATATTTTTAACAAGTATTACAACCGCAATAGGCTTTGGTGCTTTATCAATGGTGAATATAGAAATAGTAAAAGAATTTGGTATTTTTACAGCACTTGGAGTTTTTTTTGCATTTATAATTACGGTTTTATTTATACCATCAACACTGATGCTATTAAGCAAAACACCTAAAACAAAACTAGATGCATATTCACGCGGCTATAGGGTTAAAGTTGTTAATAGATTAATACTAATAGTTAGGAATCATCCCAAAATAATAATCTTGACTGGAATTATGATAACTATAATTGGCTTATTTGGAGCCCTTCAAATAAATCCACATTCTAAGTTATTAGATGATCTTCGGCCGGGTAATGCTCTTTTAGAAGATATGCGATTAGCTGAAAATAAAATGGGATCTGTTTTACCTGTAGAAATTATTATTTCAATCGATGAAAATAATAATTTTCAAGACATTCAAGATATAGCAGTTATATCATTTGCAGATGATTTAGCTACATATATTTCAAAAATACCAGAGATTGGCAAAGTAGTTTCTGTTAGTGATTATTTAAAAGCAATAAACCAAGCCATGAATGAGGGTACTAAATCTTTTTATAGTTTACCGTCATCAAGAGAAGTTATTTCTCAGTATATGCTTTTGTATGATAGTGAATTTAATTCACTAATTAATTCAGATTTAACAAAACTTAGGGTAGCAGCACAAATAAAAGATATTGATTCACGCAGAAGTGCTGAAATTGAAAAAGAAATAAATACATATATAGATACTGTAATTCCAAATGGCATGACCGCTGAAGTAACTGGCACTGCTTTTCTTGCTTTAAGAACAAATAATTATTTAGTTAAAAATTTATTAGCGAGTTTTTTGGTTGCATTAATTATTATAACATTCTTGATGGTTATTTTATTTCGATCAATTAAAATGGCTTTCATATCAATTCTTCCTAATATTATTCCAATGATGGTAATGGCTGCAGTTTTAGGCTTTTTACAAATTCCCTTAAGACCTGCAACTGCTATGACTTTTGCAGTAGCTTTTGGTATAGCCGTAGATGATACACTTCATTACTTAATTCGCTACAGAATGGAACTATCTAATCGACATTATAGAGAAGCGAATGATTCAACAATGTTAGGAACGGGAATAGCAATGATGTCTACAACGGCTATTCTATCAGCTGGATTTTTAGTGTTAACTTTATCTACTTTCACCCCTACGGTCGAATTTGGAATGTTGTCAGTGATAACAATTATTACTGCATTAATTGGAGATCTTACTTTCTTACCAGCTTTATTAAGCCAAATTAAACCCAAGATAAAGAATTAGAATATTTATCTCATTAAGTATTATTTTAATTCACTTAACGATTAATTGAGTTTATTATGAAATATCTAGTTGTTTGTTTTTTTGTTTTATCAATTACTTTTGTTCATTCTCAGGATTATTTTCAACAAAAAGTTGATTATGATATAACTGTAAAACTTGATGATAATAATCATACATTATCTGCTTTTGAAAAAATAATTTATACTAATAATTCACCTGATGAGCTTTCGTTCCTTTGGTTTCATATTTGGCCTAACGCATATAAAAATGATTCTACAGCTTATGCAAAACAAGCTGGTCCTAATTCTAAGTTTGCTAATTCTGATTCATTGAGTCGTGGGTTTATTGATAGTCTAGATTTCTCAGTTAATGGTAAGAAAGTGGAATGGTCTTATCATCCTGATTGGGTTGATGTAGTGAAGTTAAATTTAATTGAACCACTTAACCCGGGTGAATCAATCACAATTGAGACACCTTTTTTTGTTAAATTACCTAAAGTTTTCTCAAGACTTGGTCATTCAGGTAAACATTATGAGATTACTCAGTGGTATCCTAAGCCAGCTGTTTATGATCGCAAGGGTTGGCATCCAATGCCTTACTTAAATCAAGGTGAATTCTTTTCTGAATTTGGGACTTTTGATGTAAAAATTACTCTTCCTAAAGATTATAGGGTAATGGCTACAGGAGATATAATAGATGGAGAAAAGGAATATTCATGGCTAGAGGGCTTAACATCAATAACAGACTCTTTGAATCGCTTACCAAAAAAAGAACTTAGTCAATGGATTAAGAAAAATCAAAAGACAAAGACTAAAGCGATAAATATAAGTGTAGGAGTTAAGCAAAATCTTTCTCCTCAAAAATCTTCAAAAAACTCTAATGCTGAACTGTCAACTTCTGAAGTTAAAACACTTCATTTTAGACAAAATAATGTTCATGACTTCGCATGGTTTGCAGATAAGAAATGGCTGGTTCAAAAAGGGGAGTTAACTCTTCCTAATTCATCTCGGAAAGTTACTTTATGGTCTTTCTATTTGCCAAAGAATGCTGAGACTTGGAGAAATTCAATTGAATATTTGCATGACTCGGGATATTGGTACAGTAGTTACTATGGTGATTATCCATATAACCATATAACGGCAGTGGATGGAGACTTATCTGCAGGTGGAGGAATGGAGTATCCTAATATTACAGTTATAGCTTCAATGCCAAGCAAGCACCTTCTTGAAATGGTGATTATGCATGAGGTTGGGCATAATTGGTTCTATGGTATTATAGGTAGTAATGAACGCTATCATACTTGGATGGATGAAGGTTTAAATGAATATTCTAGTATAAGATATTGGCAAGATAAATATAAAAATGATAATGAAAGATTTGTTGTAATTCCTTTAATCCAAGATAAGCTAGGAATAGCTAAAGACTTAAAATTTAGCTGGTTTGAGTATTTTCAATATTCTTTATCTGCAAAGAGCCAAAACGCTCAACCTTTAAATCTTAAGGC
>JAAZYT010000107.1 GCA_014239505.1 Fidelibacterota bacterium
AACAAAAAAATATCTGATGAAATGACTATTCATGCAAATAAGCAATTTAGTAAGGGTTCTGATTATTTTATTTCAGGTCATTATCATCAAGCTATTGATCTAAAACTTGAGAATGGAAAACTATTAATTCTTGGTGATTGGTTAAGTTTTTTTTCTTATGCAAAATTCGACGGAGAAGATCTTAAACTACACTTTTGGAAAGATAATGAAAAAATATAGGCTAATAATTTTTCTTTCTTTGTCATTGATATTCATTGATGGATGTTCAATGATTAAAAAATTTCTACCAAATAAAAGAAATGCTAATGAAGATATATCTTATGAACTAATTGAGAATTTAAGTGTTGCTTTCAATGAAGGTAAACTCCAAGCACTTGAAGAGATGATTGCAATATATAATGATACCAATCAACCTTTTGATGTAAGAATGGCAGCAGGAAAAGCACTTGCTAAAACCCAACACCCTACTGCTCTTAATGCACTTTCTGAAATTGTAGGTGATGCTTCTGCATTAGATATTTCATTTATGATTGCATCTATTGAGCTACTAGCTGAATTTAAAGATGACCCAAGAGCAGCTGATGCAATGGTTAATGCAATGAATAATGTGGAGGAGAAGACAAATTCGTTGCAAATGGCACTGGTTCAAAACCTTAATCGCGTCAGGACAAAAGATCAAGTCCTTGCATTATTAGATCTTTATCAAGTAAGCAAAAATAACTTTAACCGAACAGAAAAACTTCTTACCGAAACATTAGGAGCTCTAGGAACTGATGAAGTTGTACCGATTCTAACTCAAATATCAAGAGATCCTAATGTCAATCTTGGTATTCGCAATCGTGCACTAGAAATTTTAGGTAAAAAAGATCCTACGCAAGTAGCTGATGCTTTTGCTGAATTACTGAATGATCCTGAAACAAATTTTGAAGTTAGAGAGTTTGCCTTAAACACGATGAAAGGCGTCAAGGAAGAAAATCTTATTCTGGCTTTATTAAATACATATCGTTCTGGAAAAGATGAATACTATAACATGCTAAATACTTTACTTGAAGCTCTTGGAGAATTTGATGACCCAGCAATAAGGCGTGCAGTTAAAGAAGTTGCAATGAATAATGAATATCCACTTAAAATTCGAATAAAAGCAATTGAAAAATTAGCTGATGTAAGTGATCAATCAGTTATACCCTCAATTATGCCAATTTTATCAGATTATAAACAGTATAAATTGCATCAAGCTGTAATAGCAACGATTAAAAAACTTGGCCAATATGATAATTATGAAGAAGAAATAAGACGTAGAATTTTTGAAGCACATCAGGATGCATCTTCTCTTAATGAATAAATATTACTTAATTTTAGCCCTGACATGTCAAATCATGTCCCAAGAAAAGGATTCTCTATTTGCTGATCCACCTTTAAATGTGCAAAATAATGAAGTTCAATCATTAGCAGACTCTTTAAAAGGGAAAGAACCTTTGCCTGATATAAGAAATATAAATAAAAAAGCTGAAAAGCTAGAGCTTGGAAATCCATTTTTTGAATTAAAATCAAGCATCAATACTTTAACAAAACAAATGGACTCTTTGAAAAAAGTCATATCAATTTATGAAAAAGGTAAAGGTTCTATGCCAACTATCGATGAAGATTTGTTAAACTTAATTAAGATTCCTCAGTTGCGGCATAGGATTGAATTACAAAATGGAACCATTGTAAATGGTGAGATAATTAATGAAAATGAACTAGGTATTATCGTACAAACATCAATTGGTCAATTATCAATTGAGCGTGATAGAATTATAGAAATCACAGAAGATATTTCTCCATCAGCTAAAGTTGAATTGGTAAAAGATCCTTTTGTTAATGCCTATCCTGATAAAGAAGAAATTACAGGATTAATCAAAAATATTGGCTCTAAAAGAGCAGATTTTGTTAGAGTTATTGTGAACCTATGGTCGCCAACTACTGAACTTATCCATCAAGATTCAGTATTCATTTCAGGAGCAAATCAAAAATATTTTTCAGGTATTCAATCTGATACCGCATTAGAACCGGGCTCAACAAGTAAATTTCGACTCGTCATTCCTTTATCTGAAGGAGATGAAATTTCATATCGCACCTACCAAATTCGATGGGAAGCATATAAATAGTTTATAATAGATTGGCTTGATATATATCGTGAAGCCTGAGAAGACCAGCGCAGGTTTTTCCATCATCATTAACAACTGGTAATACAGAAATTTGAGATTTTCGATCTTCCATTAATATCATAGCATCTTTCAAAGGTGATTTAATATTAATTGCAATTGGATTTGATGTAATCAAATCAACTACAGTTATTTTATCAATATCTTTTCCTTCTGCTAAACTGCGACGCAAATCACCTTCAGTAATTATTCCTAATAATTGATGTTGTTTATCTACAACTAACGCGGCTCCTTGAGGTTTTTCAGTCATTTCTATCACAATCTTTCTCAAGCTATCATTTTCTTCAACAACAGCAACTTCATTGATTGGCTGCATTATATTTTCAACCATCAATCTTAATCTTCTGCCTAAATCTCCTGCAGGATGCAATCTAGCAAAATCATCATGATTAAATTCACGTTGTCTCATTAATACACCCGTTATTGCATCTCCAATTGCTAGTGTTAATGTCGTACTAGATGTTGGAACAATACCCAAAGGATCTGCTTCTTTGGTAACTGAAGCATCTAAAACAATATCTACTTTTCTAACTAAGGGAGAATTCATATTCCCTAAAATTCCTATTAGAGGTGAATTGAATTCCCTAAGAATAGGAATTAGGCGAAGCATTTCTTCAGTAGCACCACTTTTCGAAATTAATATTGTAGGATCACCAGGAGCATATACACCTAAATCACCATGAGCAGCCTCAGCTGCATGCAAAAAAACTGCCTTGTTCCCAATACTACATAATGTAGCTGCAATCTTTTGGGCAATAAGACCTGACTTCCCCATACC
The DNA here is from genome assembly GCA_014239505.1 of Fidelibacterota bacterium. Classification (GTDB taxonomy): domain Bacteria; phylum Fidelibacterota; class Marinisomatia; order Marinisomatales; family TCS55; genus TCS55. Next base: position 2,983 of record JAAZYT010000107.1, read on the forward strand.
ACACAAGACTACTTTACCCGAATGATTATTTATTATTTTAGATGCCTCAACAATAGATTCAGAGATACGCTCAGCTGCAGCAAGTAATTCTTTCCCCTCAAGTTTAAGAACCTGTGCTGCTACAGATATTAATTTTGCGTCAGTCATAATAATAGAAAAATTTACAAACCTTGTGAAATTTTTACCATAATAGCATTCTGAGCGTGCATTCTATTTTCTGCCTGATCAAAAACAATAGAATTTGAAGATTCTATTACTTTATCAGTTACTTCACGGCCTCTTTCAGCTGGAAGGCAGTGCATAAATAAAGTCTCTTTTCCTGTAGAGTTAATCATATTCGCATTTACTTGAAAATTTTTAAATATTTCTTCTCTTTCTTTCGCTTCTTCCTTCTGTCCCATTGAAGCCCAAACATCAGTATAAATTACATCTGCTTCAAGAACACCTTTTATTGGATCGTGTGAAATTTCTGCAGTTGAAATTTTACTATTATTTACTAAATTTAGTAGGTCTTCATCTGGCTCATATCCTTCAGGGCAAATACAAGTAAAATGAAATGATAATCGTGTAGCTAAATTTAACCAAGAATGAACGATATTATTTCCATCACCTACATAAGCAATTTTTAAATTATCTAGATTTCCTCTTTTTTCATAAATAGTTAAGATATCAGCCATAATTTGGCATGGATGATTAAAGTCAGTGAGACCATTAATTACTGGAACTGAAGAGTATTTTGCAAGTTCAAGCATATGTTTGTGCTCAAATAAACGAGCCATAATCATATCATTATAACCACTCAATACTCGACCAATATCTTTAACAGCTTCTCTCTTTCCAATACCAATATCATTAGGTCCTAAATATAAAGCATGGCCACCTAATCGAAAAAAACCAGTTTCAAACGATACTCTGGTTCGAGCAGAAGGTTTTGCAAAAACCATTGCCAATGAATGATTTTGAAAAGGTTTATAATTTTCTTTATTTTTTAACTTAGTTTTGATTTCAATGGCTAAATCTAAAATTTCATTTATTTCATTAGTCTCAAAATCTGTTATATGTAAGAAATCTCGTTTCATAATATTTCATTCATAAAATATACTTACTTAGATCCTGATCAGAAACAATGTTATTAAGTTTGTTCTCAACAAGTTTTTTAGTTATAGTTATCATTTTTTTTCTCCCACTTGACTCTTCAAACATATAATCATCTAATAAAGTTGTCATAACAGTGTGTAATCTACGGGCTCCAATATTTTCCATTTTTGTATTTACTTCTGCTGCAATCTTGGCAATACTTCGAATTGCATTCGCATCAAATTTTAACTTAACATTTTCTGCGCCAAGCAACGCCTTATATTGTTTTATCAATGATGATTCAGGATGTTTTAATATTTTTATAAAGTCATTAACATTCAGTTTGTCCATTTCAACACGAATAGGAAATCTACCTTGTAATTCAGGAATCATATCTGAAGGTGAAGAGACATGGAATGCACCAGCTGAAATAAAAAGAATATGATCAGTTTTAATAGTGCCATATTTAGTAGCGATGCGACTACCTTCAACAATTGGTAATAAATCTCGTTGAACACCTTCTCGACTTACGTCGGGACCAGAACCAGCATTGCCTTGGTCAACAATTTTATCAATCTCATCCAAGAATACAATCCCATTATTTTCAACTCTATACTTTGCTATTCGAATTAATTCATCTTGATCCATTAAATTTTCTGCTTCAATGTCAATAAGTATTCCTCGAGCTTCTGAGATAGACAATTTTCGACGTTTTTTCTGACTTGGCATCACATTTGAAATCATTTCTTTGATATTCATACTAATATCATCAGCTCCAAAAGGGCCAACTACTTGCATCATAGAGTTAGAATCTTCTATTACATCTATTTCAATTTCTCTATCTTCAAAATCTCCATTTTGCAATTTTTTCCTTAAACGTTCTCTCGTCTTTTTATGACGTAATTCTTCAGCTTCAGATAATTTATGGTTGCTGTTATTGGGAAATAACGAATCAAGAATTTTTTCTTCAGAGAGTGACTCTGCAAGTTCTTTTACTTCTAATTGTTTTTCTTTTTTAACTATGGACATGGAAATATCAGTTAAATCTCTAATGATTGACTCTACGTCTCTACCAACATATCCTACTTCTGTAAACTTACTTGCTTCTACTTTTACAAATGGTGCCTTTGCTAATTTAGCTAGCCTTCTTGAAATTTCTGTTTTACCTACTCCTGTAGGTCCAATTAAGATAATATTATTCGGAACAATTTCATTTTTCATTTCACCTTGAACTTTTTGGCGACGCCAACGATTTCGTAAAGCTATAGCAACTGCTCTTTTTGCAGAATCTTGAGCAACAATATAACGATCTAATTCAGAAACAATTTCTTTAGGAGTTAAATCGCTCATTTACATTCCAAAACTGTAATTGAATCATTTGTATAAATGCAAAGATCTGCTGCAATTTGAAGCGATTTTTCCACTACTTTCTTAGCAGAGTAGGTTGAACTTTTTAAATATGCAGTTGCCGCAGCTTGAGCAAATCCTCCACCAGAGCCTATAGATATAATAGGACCATCAGGTTGAATTACATTTCCATCACCAGATACAATAAAAGCATTTTTTTTATCCATTAATGCAAGAAGTGCTTCTAAGTTTCGAAGGTATTTATCTATCCTCCATTCTTTAGCAAGTTCTACAACAGCTCGAGTAAGATCTCCTTCAAATTCTTCGAGTTTTGATTCAAATCTTTCAAATAATGTTAGAGCATCCGCAGCAGCTCCAGCAAACCCTCCAAGAATAATACCTTTTTCAGTTTCAAACTTTCGTACCTTTACTGCTTTCTGTTTAAAAGCCATATCTCCAAAAGTCACTTGACCATCTCCGCCTAAAGCAATTTGATTTTTTCTTCTAACACCTAAAATGGTTGTCGACTTAATTTTGTAATCCATTTATTTTTCCAATAATAATTTAAAAAGACGTGAATCTGATGGTAAAACTAATGTGGTATTATCATCAACTATCTTTTTATAAGTATCAAGTGTACGTACAAATTCATAGAATTTTGGATCAGCAGAGTATGATTTCGCATATACATCTACAGCTTTAGCATCGCCTTCGCCTCGAATACGTTCAGATTCTTTATATGCATCTGCTAAGATAATAGTTTTATCTTTTTCGGTCGAAGCTCTAATCTTTTGAGCTTCTTCTTCTCCCTCAGATCTAAACTTATTTGCTTGTCGTTTTCTCTCAGCATCCATACGAGCATAAATTGACTCTTCATTCTCATTAGGAAGGTCAACACGACGTATTCTGACATCAAGTACTTCAATACCATAGTCTTTTGTTGCCATATTACTTGCTAGTGTAATGACCTCCATAATTTTTTCTCTATTATCTGTAATAATTTCAACCATATCATGAGTTCCTAGCTCTCGTCTAAGCTCAGAATAAACAATATCATCCATACGACTAAGTGCGGTTGGTATAGCTTGTACTGTTTTCAAAAATTGAAGGGGATCAATAATTCTCCATCTAACATAATTATCTACAATAAGTGTTTTTTTATCTTGACTTAGAACTTCTGCAGGAGGTGAATCATATTCCAATAATCGATTATCGAAAATAATTTTCTCCTGAAAAGGAAAAGGTGCCTTTATATTTAAACCTGGTATAGTAATATTTCTAACTGGCTTACCAAGTTGAAGAATAACTACTTGCTCTGTTTCATCGACAATAAATACTGAAGTAAACCCAAGTAGAATTGAAATTCCTAATAATATAGATATAATTTTTTTCATGATTACTTATCTCCCTTAGCTCTAAGGTTTAATAGATTTATTAAGTTGCCTCCACCTTCACCATCTGGCACAATAATCTTTTCTTTACCTGGTAAAATCAATTCGATGGTTTCTAAGTACATTCGCGTCTCAGTGATACCCTTAGCTTTTCTATACTCTTTTAATACAGCATTGAATTTAGATGCGTCTCCTTCTGCTCTAGATATTCGAGCTTGCTTATAACCTTCAGCTTCTCTAATCATAGCTTGCCCTTCACCTCGAGCTTTAGGTATTACATCATTTCTATAACCTTCTGCTTGGTTAATCATACGGTTTTTATCTTCCTTCGCAGATGCGACATCCTTAAATGCTGCCACAACTTGCTGAGGTGGACCAACATCCTGAAGTTGAACTGCAACAACTAAAATTCCTGTCTTATATTTATCTAAAATAGTTTGAATTATCTCTTTTGCTTCCTCTTGAATCATGAACTTTCCAGAGGTTAAGGCTTCATCAATATTATGACGGCCAATAACAGTTCTAAGAGAAGCTTCCGAAGCTTGTCTAACTGTAAGCTCTGGCTTAATAAAATTGAAAGTGTAAGCAACTGGGTCTTTAATTTTATACTGAACAATCATCTCAGCATCAACAATATTTTCGTCGCCTGTAAGCATCAAACTTTCTCTCTCTATAGTTTGGTACTGATTCTTCCCTACTGTTCTAAAGCCAATTTCAACTCTCTTTACTTCTGTTACTTTAGGTGTTGAAACTTTTTCAATTGGATATGGAAAGTGATAATTTAATCCAGACTGTCCTACTCTAGAATATTTACCAAATGTTTGTACGACACCCACTTCATCTGGACCTACAATATATACTCCAGATAATAACCAAATTAATAATGCTATCCCAGCAATGGGAATTGCACCTAATGACAAAGAGGGAACTTTTATTTCTTGGTCCCCAACTATTATTCGTTTGTATTGCATTTTGACCTTCTTATTTAATGATTTAATTCCCGTCTCAACCTTGCGACAGGAAATTGTAATTGTTCTCTATATTTTGCTACCGTACGTCTTGCGACTGGAAAACCTTTTAATTTAAGTTTATCTGCCAAATCTATATCAGTGAGAGGTGAATCTTTTTTCTCTTCTTTTATTAAC
>JAAZYT010000175.1 GCA_014239505.1 Fidelibacterota bacterium
CGTAAAGCGATGGACAACAAAGAGTGACCCTTGAAGAATATATATCTCGCTTTGATATCACTCTAAGTGTTATGCAAACTCCAGATTCACTTTCACGTATAGCTTATGAACTTATTGAAGATGTTGCTTCAGAAAATGTTCGTTATATTGAAGTTCGCTATTCACCTATACTCCACACCACAAAGGGCATGACGCTGGTAGAAGCAATTACTTCTGTAAAAGACGGGTTAAAGAAAGGACAAGAAGATTTTGGAGTTAAATCAGGAATTATTATCTGTGGCATCCGCCATATATCACCTGAAGCCTCACTAAAATTGGCTGATTTATGCGTTAAGTTTAAAAATGACGGTGTTGTTGGTTTTGATCTTGCAGGTGCTGAAGAAAATTTTCCAGCTAAAGATCATAGAGAAGCATTCTATATGATTTTAAACCATAATATAAATGCAACTATTCATGCTGGAGAAGCGTTTGGACCATCATCGATTCATCAGGCAATACACTACTGTGGAGCTCATAGGATTGGTCATGGAACTCGACTTAAAGAAGATGAAGACCTTATGAATTATATTAATAATCACCGAATTACAATGGAAGTTTGTCTAACATCTAATTGGCATACCTACACCGTTAAATCACTTAAAGAACATCCTTTAAGATATTATTATGATCGTGGAATTAGAGTTACCCTAAATACTGATAATCGTTTAATGTCTGACACAACGCTTACAAAAGAATTTTGTATAGCTAGAGATCTTTTTAGCTTTAAACTTCACGATTTTAGAGAAGTCACTATTATTGCTATGAAAGCAGCCTTCCTTCCTCATTTAGAGAGAAAAGAAATGATTAAAAACATTGCTTATGAGATGGAATCTAAGTTTGGAATACTACCAGAGTATAAAGAACATGAGAAAAAGATTTAACGTTTAATCTTTTTTTTAGCTTTTACTATCATTCTTTTTGTCCATCGCTTTACAGGTGGAAAGACACTCCCTAAAAGCATTAATCCAGGTATTCCAAAAACCCAGCCTTGAAAAATTGGTATTAGCCCACCAATTAATCCAATAATAATTAAAATTATACCAAGAATTGTCTTTCCAGCATTTATTAACGCTTTCATTGTCTAATTACTGCTATTTTGGTGATTGATGATTTTCCTTTTTTATCATAAAAAGCAATGAGGTATACGCCAGAGCCAACATAAGTACCTTGTTTATCTCGACCATCCCAAAATGCTTGATATTCATTAATTTCATCTTCATAAATGGTTCGAATGACAATACCATTCAATGTCATTATTTTAACTTCACTATTATCCATTAGTCCATTAATTGTTAATGGCTTCTCATTTGGTAACCTATAAGGACTAGGAAAAATTTCTATATTATTATATGATTTTTTTGCATTTGAAAATGGTATTCGAAGAATACTTACACCTTTATTTGTTGCAATATAAGCCAAACCTTCATCATCGTTAAATGTTACATCCTCTACCCAGTTTGATAATAGATTACTATTTGATGTATTAATCCCATTAATATCTGGCCAATAACTACCATCCTCTTTTAATACATATATTCCATCTGTTTGAGACGTTACCCAAATATTCCCTCTGGAATCAAATCTAATTTTTGAAGATAAATTAAATGATACGTTAGGAAAATATGCTCTTAAAATATTATCCACCAAGGGCCCTGTACTTTTAATCGGGTTTTTCTCTTCTACTTGCAAATCTTTAAAGATTAAACCAATATTTGTAAGTATCCATAATTTATTTTTTGATGAAACATTTATATTTAATGCTTTACGACTTGAAAAGTCTGAATCAATCAATTCTTTATGCCATAATTCACTTGATGGATCTATAGCGTTTCCAGTATACTTATACATTATAAGGTTTGAACTTGAACCAAACCATATACGATTGAAATTATCTACTGTGATTGTTTGAATATTATTTGATAATAGATTATCCGTTTCATTTAAAGAAATATGTCGAAATTGATTTTCGCTGAAAATAGAAATTGGTTGATTAGAATTATTATTAGAAATTGCCCAAAGATTATTTTTTTTATCGATATCAATAATATCTACGTTATATAATTGATTATTGTTTTCTTTAGAAGTTTGAAATATTTCTTCAACAGTTAATCCGTTTGAATAGTCTAAGGAAATGATACCACCCGATTTAGAGTCTACGAGACTTAAATAAAGTTTGTTATTATATGAAAGTAAATCAGAAAAATGATCTCCTAAATCAATTGTACTTTTAGCTAAGTTTAAATTTGATGATATATTATTTGGAACATTTATTCTAGTAAGATTAAACCAGCCATTCAAAGATATTCCTTCTTCTCCAGTCATTACCCATTTTTTATTATTTAAATGTGTTATTAAATAGGGAGAACTAACTATTGGTTCATTATCAGCAAAATGCTTAAAAGAGCTACCTTCTATCAAACCAAATCCGAGATTTGTACCTAACCATATATTAGATTCATTTAAGATAATTGATTTTAGTTTAAATCCATCATTCAAAAATAATGGTTTTATCTTATCATTATTGATTTGAAAAGCAATCGAATCTGAAATAGCTAAGAAGTTATTTTCACTAACAACTAGGACTGTATGAATGGATTTTATTTTTTTATCTTCTCTTACTAATGCAAATGGTTCTTTATTTAGATTTATGGCATATATCGCATTAGGTGTAATTAAAGAAAGATTATCACCATTTACATTAATAGCATTTAATTCATTTCCTAATAATGGATAAGGATTTGTCCAGTATATAAGATGCTCTTTATGAGGATTTCCAGCAATTAAACCAAAATTTGTATGAATTAATATTTTTTCACCAAACGTAACAATATTATTAATATTCTCTACATCATCACGGCTATAAAAATCTCTATAGTAAATCTTATTATCTGAAAAAATAAATTCCATAATACCCCACACTTCATTTTTTTTTACAGATCCGTAAACCATATTTTTATAATTAGTAAAACCAGATACTTTTTCAATATCTAGCTCAAATTGTTTGACAATTTTTTCTTGATAAGGATCCCAAATTTGAACAATATTTTTACCACCGAGCCAGATTAATCCATTTGGTCCAATATGAATTGCGTCAATATCCGTTTCATCCAAACCTTCATCTTTTGTTAAAACAAAATAATTTTTTGATTTAATATTATATTTACCTAATCCACCACTTGTAGCTAAAAATAAATTATTACCATCAGAAACTCCAGCTTTAACATTTAATGAAGATGTTATTGATTTTATTTCACCAATTCGAACTTGTGCAGATAATGATCCTAAGATTAATAAAAGAAATAAGTGTTTCATTAAATTTTGAATGGCGCAGGAATAAAACACAAAATAAATATAACGAAACAAATATAACCAATACGTTTATTGTATTTAGATAATGGAATATTTATATCATGAATTGGAGGATGCTTTGCAGAACGCATTAGTAAAAAAATCAATAAACCCCAAAAAAGCCAGTTAAGTGAAATAAAACTAAGTGGAATAAGAGAAATAAAGGCAAGTTTTCCAAAAATATTTTGCTTTTTACCTAACATAGCATATGCAATATGCCCTCCATCAAGTTGGCCAATAGGTAATAAATTTAACATGGTGACCAAAAGTCCAATCCAACCAGCAAAAGCAATTGGATGAAGCATAATATCTTGTGACTCTAATAAATTTGGATAAGATATCCATGTCAATAATTTCATAAGTAGCGAGTCGCCCAATTTAATTGCATTTTCAATATTTACTTTTTCAACTATAGTAGATAATTTTAATCCAATTAAAAGTGCTGGTACTGCAATAATAAATCCTGCGATTGGTCCTGCAGCACCAATCTGCAACAAAGCATCTTTCTTATAAATCGGTGATTTTATTTTAATAAAAGCACCAAATGTACCAATTAGAAATAGGAATGGAGGAGCAGGTAAAAAATATGGGAGAGTAGCATCTACTTTATGTTTTTGTGCGTAATAATAGTGACCAAATTCATGAGTACCTAATATTAACATCAATGTCATTGAGAATGGCAAGCCTTTCATTATATCTAGTGGCTTACTAAATACTAAAGCACCTTCCATTATTGCACCAGCAAGAAGCGTGGTAAATATTGTTGATATAAATAATCCCCAATGTAAACGAGAAATTTTCGGAATACGAAAAACTACATCTTTTTCATGCTCAATCATTCTTATAAAAATTTATCTGTTTTTTAATTTTGGTCGTGTTTGTTTTTCTTTTAAAATATTATGCATTCCACGACTTTGCATATCCAATGTAATTTGATTAATCCAATATTTTGTTTGCTCTATATATGCATTTACAACTTTTTTGGATATTTGTTCTGTTTGCATATGGACAATTATCATTGCAGAAACTACTGGGACATAACTCATTAGTGGGTCTTCATAAAATCGATTTAATTGACGAATAATTTCACGACGAGTCATATAATCTATTCGATCTCCATACAAACTATCAGAAAAAGATTGTTTTTCGCCCCACGCTTTTAAATAATAATATAATCGACCATCTAAAATTCCATTTAAATAAGAAGACTTGATCTTATTTGTCATTTCAGGGTTATTACTCACAGTTATTGATATGTTATTCCAATCAGTACCATCCCAAAGTAATTTATTTTGTTTCTCCAAAATTTGGGAATGGATTGAGGTAGCTAAAATAATTATTAAAATGAATATTCTCATCTGATATAAATAGTTTTAATATTTACGAATTCTAATATACCATATGATGAGAGTTCATTCCCATAGCCAGATTCTTTAACACCACCAAAAGGCAAACGCGGATCAGAGCGCACAAAATCATTTACAAAACCTGCGCCAGCCTCTAATTCAAACTCTGCTATTCGTTTACCTTCTTCAATATCAGAAGTAAAAATAGCAGCACCTAGACCAAAACATGACTGGTTGGCTAAAATAATTGCATGCTCTTTATCTTTTGCAGATATTATTGAAAGAACTGGACCAAATAATTCTTCATCAAATGCTGGCATGCCTGGCAAAACATCAGTCAAAACTACGACTGGATGATAGGCGTTATTTTTATTTGATGGAGTTATACTCTTATATAATAGATTTGCTCCAGCATCAATAGTGACTTTTACTTGAGCTTTTAACTGGTCTCGAGCTTCAATACTAACCATAGGACCAATAGTTGTTCTTTCATCAAAAGGATCACCTACTACCTGATCCTTTATTTTTTCAATAATAATATTTTCAAAATCAGACTTGATAGATTCTTCAATAATAAAGCGCTTTGCAGCAATACAACTTTGACCAGTATTTAAAAGTCTACCTTTTAAACATGCTTCAGTCGTCTTTTCTAAATCTGAATCTTTTAGAACTATATATGGATCACTTCCACCTAATTCAAGAACTGTTTTTTTTAAAACCGATCCAGCTTTCTTAGCAACAGCTTTTCCAGCTGACGTGCTTCCAGTTAATGAGATCGCCTTTACCATTGAATTTTCAATTACTTCTTCAACTTTTGATGAACTAATAGTAAGATTTCGAAATACATTATTAGGAAAAACAACTTCGAGGAATAGACCTTCAATTGCATCTGCACAACCTTGAACATTTGAAGAATGTTTTAAGACCCCAACATTTCCAGCAATCATAGCAGGTGCAGCAAAACGAAAAACTTGCCAAAAAGGAAAATTCCAAGGCATAACTGCAAAAATTACACCTAATGGTTGAAAAGATATATAGCTTTCTGATGCCTCAGTTTTTACTTTTTTATTTGATAAAAATTTTGGTGCATTATCTGCATAATAATCGCAAACCCAAGCTGACTTCTCTACTTCTGCTTCTCCTTGTGAAATTGGTTTACCCATTTCGAGTGCCATTAAATTTGCAAATTCATTTTTTCTCGATTTAAGTGCAATGCTTAACTGTTTAAAATATTGACATCTTTGTTCTATCTGTAAACTCTTCCATAGATTAAATGAATCATTTACTTCATATATAATTTTATTTATCTCTTCATTAGTATGCTCTGGATAAGTACCAACTATTGAATTATTTATAGGATTTATAGAAGTAAGATTAGACATTTATTTAGTAAGATATTTTTTTATTAAAATAAAAATAAAATAGGCTAAACTAAAATGGGCAAGTGCTACAAATTCAGCAGATAATATATACCATGGCCAAGGACCCAAATAGTCAAGTATTGAACTCATTGGGGGCTTTTCCATAATCCAAAAATAGTTAGCATCAAGTAAGATGTTTGCAATAAATGAAATAAGCAAAAACAAGTTTAATCCAATAAATGAATTTTTAAGACCTTTTAAAGTAGGTTCCATTTTATAAATCATTATAACATATAATAATGAAACAATCATTAAGTGATGAGCAATGAAGAATCTAAAATAATGAAAGTGAGGAAAATCTTGAACTATATCAGGTGTCATAATAGCTTGAAACATACCAGACAGTCCCCAAAAGAAAAGAATTTGAAATATAAATTCATTTCGTCTTACCATAACAAAGGGTAATAATAGATTAGCCACTCTGCATAAATGTAATGGCAAATGAAGTTTTACATCAAATGAACCACCCAAAATTTCAAGTAAAAGCCAAATCGGATAATTTATAAAAACTAAGAGCCCAAGAATATTACCTAGGTATTTTTGTCGACTAACATTTAAACGTGACTTTGAATACCAAGGTAAAAAAATTAGTAAAAAAATAAATACCAAATTTGCTGTCAAATGCGACAGACCAAATAACTCAAAAGAATTATAATTGTTTAAGTATTCAGCAACAGCTGAACGCATATAAAAATCTATTGTTTATTTCTAAGATTTTTTTTCTTACTTGATCCTATTTTTTGCAAATGGATCATTGCACCAAATAACATTAGTAATGATAAAGACCATATTTGATTAAAATCATTACCATTTGAACGTTCTATCCACCCATAAACAAATAAACCAAGTGATAAGAAAATTAATACAAAACTAAAATACAATCTTGTTTTATCATTAAACATTATAATTGTTTATTTTATTTTTTAGCCGCAGGTTTTTTAGCCGCAGGTTTTTTAGCCGCAGGTTTTTTAGCCGCAGGTTTTTTAGCCGCAGGTTTTTTAGCCGCAGGCTTCTTAACTGCAGGCTTCTTAACTGCAGGCTTCTTAACTGCAGGCTTCTTAACTGCAGGCTTCTTAACTGCAGAATTTGAAACTAATTTTTCAACCTTTTTTGAAGATAAAGAAATTGATGCTTTTTTTAATTCTTTTAATCTTTCTTTATTTCGTCTATGCTTTTTATTTACTAATTTTTGTTTCTTATTCATTATCTTTCCTCTAATTGTTTAAATTTTGCGGGAACGCTTGGGAATCGAACCCAACTCCTACCTTATCAGTAAGACAACGATGTTGAAGACCGCGAGGGGCACCAGCCTCCTAATCATTCCCATATTATTATAAAACTACTTATTTAGGATTGTTTAACACCCGGAAATCTAATCCAAATTTCTTTTTTAAGCTCTTCCCTATTTTTTCTGCATCTTTTTTTGATGCATATCTAACAATTCTTACTGCATGCAGTCGTTTACCATTAGAATTAACGGCATGTACTTCTGCTCCATATCCATTACTTTGAATTTGTTTTTTTAACCGATTAGCATTTTCATATTTTCCAAATGCACCAACTTGAATAACCCAGGGTTTAAATAAATCTTTAGGTAAAGGTTTTCGTTTACTATTTTTTCTTGATTTAATTTTTTTACTTATTTCTTTCGAATCTAGACGGACAAGTCTTGCCTCTCTACTAACTTTATCTAACCCATCAATTCCATATTTATCAAATTCTAAACTAGGATAAAGTTGTTTAATCATTTTTAATGCTACTCTCACTGAATCTTCTTCACCTGTAGCTAAAAATGAATTAACCATAAGATCAAGTGCTCTTTGATGATCTTTAAAATCTATATATTTATAAATTATTTTTTTGAACTGACTACTGGCTTGTGAATAAAGACCTCTTGCAAAAAAATATTCTCCCAATTTCATTTCAGATTTTGCTGCATATTGAGAATTTGGGAAATTTTTAGTTATTGTTTGGAATTGATTTATTGATGATTCACCATCTTCATTAACTAGAGCTTGAATGTAATAAACACCAGCATCATTTGGATATCTATCTAATAATTCTGGAAGATTATCTTTGACTTCTTGAATACTGCCTTTTTCAAGTAGTGTAAGATATAAATTAATATTTTGAGGATAAATTGAAATGAATCCAAAAAGAAAAACTAAGTTAAAATAACCGTGAATCATTTTTTATTATTAGAAGTTAATAGTTGAATTATTTTATCAATATGGTTGGATAGTTCATTTGGCTTAGACACTTGAAGAGATAATTTTAATTTCATTAAATGAGCGTGAATAGAAGTTTGATTTTTAGATAGTGCATCCTCAACTAATAATAAAGCACTGTTGTGCTCACCTTTTTCTTCTAATACATTAGCAAGTTTTGTTAGTGCACTTAAGTTTGAAGGGTCTTTATCTACAATTCGTTCATAAAACTTTTCAACTTCACTAAATCTACCTAAATCAAAAAGAGCCGCTTCAATTTTAGAGTAAATCATTTTTCCATTTTC
>JAAZYT010000040.1 GCA_014239505.1 Fidelibacterota bacterium
ACTCCTTATCCCTAAAGTCTTTCTTTGTTGTATTTTATTTATTTTAAAAACCGTCCCATCAATATCATAAGACAGTTTATTTCTAATAAGCTCCAAGTTTTTATGATATTCCACCATTTTTTTAGGTGTTTTAACTAATTTTATCTCTGGGTTTACTGGGAAACCCCAATCCTTCAAAGCTGATAAAAAATCTAAGTGAGTGTTAAATGAGGCACCTAAAACTTCACCAGCCTCATAGCAGTAAATTGATAGAGGTCTCTCAGCAGTTATATTTGAATCTAGCTGGCGAAGACTTCCTGCGGCAGCATTTCTTGGGTTTGCGAATTCAGGAAGTTCATTTTTTATTCGCGTATCATTTAATTTTTTAAAATCGGATGTACTAATAAAAACTTCACCACGGACTTCAAGTAAAGAAGGCGTTTCTCTTAAGTCAGTGCGCAATTTTAAGGGAATAGCTTTAATCGTTTTTAAGTTTTGAGTAATATTCTCACCAACTATACCATCCCCACGCGTTGATCCGCTTACAAACATATTATTTTCATAGACTAACTCAACGCCAAGACCATCTAACTTAGGCTCTCCAATTAACTCTATATCCTTTTGAGTCTTCAATACTTTTTCTAATCTTATATAGAATGCGATTATTTCTTCTTCAGACATTGCATTTGCCAATGATAGCATCGGCTCACGATGTGTAATGGTTCCAAATTCTTTTAAAGGTGGAGCACCAACTCGTTGCGTTGGGGAGTCTGGAGTTATAAGGTTTTCATTGTTTTTTTCAAGAGCTTCTAGTTCACGCATAATTTGATCATATTCACTATCAGATATAATTGGGTTGTCCATCACATAGTATCTGTAATTGTGATTATCAATTTGGTCGCGAAGATCTTTAATTTTAGTAGCAATATCTTTCATGCTAATTTTTATAGGCAGCACGCTGTTTGTAGTATTCTACAGGATCCACAAAATTTTGAGTGAAAGGTTTTAGCTCTCCTTCTTTATCAATAGGAGTAGCGTATACCGACCCATTTTTATGAATAACTGTAAAAAAATAAGTAATTTCATTCGCAGGGTTTACTCTTGGGTCGTATTTGAAAACATAGCGATTTGCTTGAATATCAAATAGAATTTCAATGAATTGTGGTTTATCATCTGTTTTGTAAAACAAACTTATAGACTCAAGTTCGTTTCGTAAAAAATCCGTAAATACTTCAAGCTCAAAAGCTCTAGAGTTAAACAGTACTTTATTCGGATGATGAAGAACTTTAGAAGTAAATAAACTATTTTTATTGGTATTTATTATTGTTTTTTTATCAATAGTCAAAATACTTGAGTCTCCTATGCTACTGGTAGACTCAAGTATTTGACAGATGACAATACTATGCACTAATAAACTACTGAAGATGAAGAATTTTTTTATAATGGAAATCTCAAGTTGATGTAAAGGTTAAGCACTTTTTATACCATTGATCATATGTAATTTGTTTTCGGATCATATAATCTGCTGTACATCTTGCATTTGCTTCACAAATATCTACACTCTTACCTCTTACATTATAATGCATAACAACTACATATTTATTGAAGGGTTTTTTTGCGTATTGCCCCATATTTGCTAAAGCTGAAACCGCAAAGCTTAGATCATCGCTAGACCTATTCCTGTCTGCTATTATTTCTATATAGTATATTCTTTCATTTCCCTCCTTATAAATTTTTATCCCTTTTAATTTTGGAGCCGTATGATTCCTTTTGAAATACTTAGGAGTCATTCCTGCAATCTGTTGATCTGTAAATTTTGGTTTAGCAATTAAGATCGAAGAAATAAAAAATAAAAATACTATGGAATACCTCATGCTGATTTCCTTTTTATATATTTAATGGATAAAATCAATAAAAGCATTACTGAAATTACTACTATTGTTAATTGAATTCTCTTTGGATGATAGATAACAGAGGCAGCCTCAATCATATAATCATCGTTTAAAAAATTATCGGCAGTAAAAGCCCACCACAGAGTATCATTAAAGATAGAATCTGCATTTGATTTAATGATTACACCTGGTAGAAGACCTATGAATTTAAAGGTATCATCATGAAGCTCTAAAGTAATGTTTGCTTCTTTAATATAAGGTTTCATTTCCTGAATGCATTTATCAACAAAACTCAAAGGCAATAATGATTCAAAGGGAATAAAATTTGTACGAATCATTTTTTCAGGCAATTCAAACTTTGCAGGACTTACTGTTTGAGCAGATTCTAAAATTTGAAGCAAAGTACCTTCTTCCATGGCTTTATAAAAGACCCCCCGAAAATGGTTTAATATTCTTTCTTTAAGGATTTCCTCAATTTCAATATTCTCCATTGCAGCACTAAGACAGTACATTATGATTTCTGACAAAACTTCACCATAGGTTGAATCCGTACTTGCATCATCCATTGCTTGTGCTAGCAAGGGATATTTTTGATGAACACGTCTACCGTTGAATACTTTATTTAGTTCATATGTTGTAGAGAAAAAATAATCTTTCTTTTTAACATTGATTGGGTGGCGTTGAAAGTGAGGGCCTTCCTCTTTTGGATGAAAAATAGTTTTACCGTTTAGCAGCGCTTGTGTCTCTAAAATAAAAATAGTTTCATCGCTATCAGGCTTTTTTCCCTCACTAATTTCAGCCTCCCAACCTTTACCATTAGGAAGGATAAAATCATCATTGAGGATATCTTTTCTATCACCTTCGCTTTGAATTCTCATTAAGTATTCACCACTAGGAAAAACCCTAACGCTAATTAATGTTTCCACACACTGAAATGAAAAAAGTGCGGCAAAAAATAGTATTAATATTTTAGGCTTCCACATAAAGCTAATTTACATGAATCTTTGTCGGGTAGAAAACAAAAAGGGTCACTACAGTGACCCTTTTAAAGTATAATAATAGTTAAAAATTAGAATGTCATTCGTAACGATGTTTGAAGCGTTCTGATAATTAACAAAGCATCTGCACCATTGACATTTCCAGTTGGTTCAAATCTTCCATTAATGACATCTGCCTGCATAATTCCACGCTCTGCACATAATGCCATTGCATTGTATGCAAAATGACTACTAGGGACATCACTAAATCTACTTTGTGCTTCACCAAAATAACGTGTCTCTAAACTTTCGTCACGCGTAGCAACGACTAATAGTCTTTGAACAGCCATTGCATATGTTGCGCGATTAATATTATCATCAGGGTAAAAATTTCCATCGGGCTCTATATTCATTATACCATAACGAATCATATCTTTGATCCAAGTTTCTGCCCAGTGACCTTTTGAATCATTAGGAACAACAACTCTTGATTCTTGAGCTGCTTGACCAGGTGTTTGGAATCCAGAACTTTGCGCTGCAGGCATGCGATCAAATAAAACCCCAATTTTCAATTCTTCAGCAAAAAGGACTGCTAGATCTGCACGATTAATTTTTTCCTTTAGAGCAACTTTTTTACCTATAGGCGTTCCGGGCATTGCGCGAACTATTTTTTGTGATAATTTCCATTTAGAGTCAGCTTTTCCAGCATAATCACCGCGTTTATTTACTACTTTACGAAAGTAACTTTCTGCTTCATCAAATTGGTAGTTATAAAGATGAGCAACTCCCAACCAGTATTGAGAGCCTTCATGTTCCTTATCACGTCTTAAAGCTTTTTTTAAATAATCCTCAGCGCGTTTGAACCACTTTTTTTCAGAATCCCGCATGGTAATCCATACTTGTCCACTTAACGCGAGGGCCTCAGGATCTTTACTTCCACGACTTGCACATTTTGAGGCATTATCTTTTGCCTGGCTATTATTGCCAAGGTGTGCATGAGCTAAACCAAGCCCACCATAACCAAGTGCAAATTTTTTGTCTAGGTCAACAGACCTTTGAAAAGATTTAATTGCTTGTTGGTAATCTTCATTCTCAATTGCGCGCATACCAGCTTTATAATGATATTCTGGTGTGTCCATATCGCTTTCAGGCTTCGTGGCGCAAGAGGCCAGAAATAATAAAGGAATGAAAGCTAGTAATAATTGATTTTTCTTAATCATAATGTATTCCTTAAAAAGTTTTGTCACGCCGAATATACCTTTAAACACTAAAATGGGTTAAGCAAAAATATAGAAAATTTTACAAT
>JAAZYT010000176.1 GCA_014239505.1 Fidelibacterota bacterium
ACACTAAAACGGTCAGCAAGACTTTCAACAGTAATAAATTCTTCTTGGCGAAGTAGGTCAGAAATTTCTGCTTGTCTAGCAGTTAAATCCATCTATAGCTCCAAATTGTTCATTTGAACGCTAATTCTAACATAAAAGATAAAAAATGAACAATATTTTTTAATCAAATGAATATTTTTCTATATTTAAATGACAATTATGCTAAAATATTCATATATATGTTCATATGAAAATAATTATTTTCATTTAAATAATTGCTGCAATGCAAATTATTAAATTTTAATTCTCAGGTAAATAAATGAAAAATCTATCAACTATGTCTTCGACTCAACTTGACAATATAAAGTTCATTCTTACAGACATTGATGACACATTGACCACAGAGGGAAGATTGAAAAGCGATGCCTATAATGCTATGGAGCGATTATCCCTCTCAGGATATAAAGTAATCCCTGTTACTGGAAGATGTGCTGGTTGGTGTGATCATATAGCAAGGATGTGGCCAGTCGATGGGGTGGTTGGAGAAAACGGTGCTTTTTTTTACCAATATGACCATATGAATAAAAAAATGCACAATGTCTACAGTCAAACCGAATTAGAAAGAAAGTCTAACTTTAAACTTCTTCATCAAATTAAAGACACCGTTCTCAGTAGCGTTTCAGGAACCGCTGTAGCATCTGATCAAGATTATCGTGTTACAGATTTAGCTATTGATTTTGCTGAGGATGTTCCGAAACTCTCTATTGATAAAATCAATGAAATTGTTGATATTGCTGAGAATAATGGCGCTACAGCAAAAGTGAGCTCGATTCATGTAAATTGCTGGATTGGTGAGCACAATAAACTCACAACTAGCTTAAAAATTCTAAAAGAAAGCTTTGGTCTTAATGATGAAGAAATGCAGAGCAAAACCTTGTTTGTTGGAGATTCTCCAAATGATTCTATGATGTTTGGTTTTTTCAATAATTCGATTGGCGTTGCAAATGTTGTAGATATGATGCATAAAATTGATAGCCCGCCAAAATATATAACCTCAAAATACTCAGGTGAAGGCTTTGTTGAACTGGCAGACCTCATATTAAAAGATAACTAGATGCTCAAAGAAGGTGAAAAAATTTATGATGTTTTTGTAGCTGGCGGTGGTATTAATGGTCTTGGCGTCGCAAGAGATGCAGCAGGTCGAGGTTATTCAGTTTGTCTATGTGAAATGAATGACTTTGCATCTGGCACATCATCTAATTCAACAAAACTAATTCATGGTGGCCTCAGATATCTAGAGCACTATAAATTCCGCTTGGTGCAAGAGTCTCTAAAGGAGCGTGAAGTGCTTCTTAAAATGGCGCCCCATATCATTTGGCCGATGAGGTTTATCTTACCTCACTCTAAAGGAATGAGGCCTGCTTGGCTTTTGAGATTAGGCCTTGCTTTATATGATCACTTGGGGTTTCGAAAAATACTCCCAGGTACAAGCTCAGTCAATTTAAACACTGGTGTATTAGAAAGTACACTTAAAAATAAATATAAGTTTGGCTATGAGTATTCTGATTGCTGGGTTGACGATTCAAGACTGGTTA
>JAAZYT010000097.1 GCA_014239505.1 Fidelibacterota bacterium
CTTGATAGATTTGACTCCTTAATTTTCACAAGTCCTTTAGTGTTTATATTTGTATCTTTTTTATAAATATTAGAGTACAACACTTTTGAATCTTGTTGTAAAAAGGTAACTTCTTTTGTTCTCTATACTTGTTTAAAATTATATTTGTGTTAAGGAAAGTAGATGAATTCAATATTATCTGATTTAGGAATTAATAAATTTAACTATGGCGCCTGTTCGGGCGCGAATAAATGGTCTGCAGAAAAGAATGGGGATATTGTTGAATCAATTAACCCATCAACTGGCGAACTTATTGCTTCTGTTTATCAAGCCAATGAAGATGATTATGATAGAATAATTCAAGATTCTAAATCTGCATTTAAAAATTTTAGAACAGTACCTGCACCTATACGAGGTCAATTAGTTAGAGAGATGGGTGAAGCACTTAGGTTGAAAAAAGACTCTTTAGGTAGTTTAGTATCTTTAGAAATGGGAAAAATTAAACAAGAAGGTGATGGTGAAGTTCAAGAGATGATTGATATTGCAGATTTTGCTGTAGGTCAATCTAGAATGTTATATGGTAAAACTATGCATTCTGAACGCCAAGATCATAGAATGTACGAACAATGGCATCCAATAGGTCCTGTTGGTGTTATATCAGCTTTTAACTTTCCAGTTGCAGTATGGGCTTGGAATGCATTTATAGCAGCTATTTGTGGAGATACAACAATCTGGAAACCTTCTTCTAGTGCACCTCTTTGTGCAATTGCAGTTCAAAATATATGCAATGAAGTAATGGAGCGAAATGGCTATTCAGGAATATTTTCTACATTAATTGGAAAAGGATCTGTTGTAGGTGAAAGAATGCTAACAGACAAGAACATACCTTTAGTTTCATTTACGGGTTCAACAGCAATGGGTAGGCATGTTAGCTCAAAGGTTGCTGAGCGTTTCGGTAAAACCATATTAGAATTGGGTGGTAACAATGCAATTATTATTGATGAGTCAGCTAATTTAGACTTAGTCATTCCTGCTGTTGTTTTTGGAGCTGTTGGGACTGCTGGTCAAAGGTGTACATCAACACGAAGAATTATTATACATGAGTCTATTCACGATAATTTTATTAATCGTTTATTAAAAGCTTATAAACAAGTAAACATTGGTGATCCATTAAATACGAATACTTTAATGGGACCTTTAATTAACAAGAATGCAGTTTCAGATTTCCTTAAAGCTGTAAAAGCTGTTAAAGATAAAGGCGGTGAAATACTTTTTGGAGGTGAAGAGCTATCTCAAAAAGGTAATTATGTTACACCAGCAGTTGCGAAAGCTCAAAATGAATGGGATATTGTTCAGCATGAAACTTTTGCACCAATTTTATATATTATGTCTTATAAAAATTTAAGTGATGCAATAGAAATGCATAATGCTGTTCCTCAAGGTTTATCATCTTCAATGTTTACAACTAAAGTTGCAAATGCCGAAGAATTTTTATCGCAAAGAGGAAGTGATTGTGGTATCGCCAATATAAATATTGGAACATCGGGAGCTGAAATTGGTGGAGCTTTTGGGGGTGAAAAAGAAACTGGGGGTGGTAGAGAGTCAGGCTCTGATTCTTGGAAACAGTATATGAGACGACAAACAAATACTTTAAATTGGAGCAAAGAATTACCATTAGCTCAAGGTATAGAATTTAATTTAGAATAATATTGTAAATATAGAAATATGAGAGTTTATGAATACAAATAAATCAAATAATGTAAGAAGCCAAATAGAAAAATATATGCTAGCAGATGGGATGGATCAAGTTATTGATCTAGATAAAAGTCATGGAGTTTGGCTTGTTGATGGAAGAGATAATCGTGAATACCTTGATCTTTTCTCAATGTTCGCATCTATGCCTGTAGGATATAATCATCCTTATATTTTAGATCAAAAAGATAGAATCACTGCTGCTGCGCTTAATAAACCAACAAATTCTGATGTTTATTCTACGCAAATGGCTGATTTTGTTTCAACAATGGGGAGAGTGGCTCAGCCTGATTATTTGCCTTACGCTTTTTATGTTGAAGGTGGAGCATTAGGTGTGGAAAATGCACTAAAAACTGCTTTCGATTGGAAAGTTAGAAAAAATTTAAATGCAGGAAAAGGTGAAAAAGGTTCGAAAATTATTCATTTTAAAGAATGTTTTCACGGTAGGACAGGCTATACAATGAGCATGACTGATTCTCCTGATCCTAGAAAAACAATGTATTATCCTCAATTTGATTGGCCAAGAATACATAATCCAAAAATATCTTTTCCTTTAAATAGCGAATCTTTAGATAATATCATTAATTCTGAAAAAATTGCTATCAAACAAATATTGGAAGCTTTAGATAATAATAAAGATGAAATAGCAGGTTTAATTATTGAACCAATACAAGGTGAAGGTGGAGACAATCACTTTAGATGTGAGTTCTTTCAGGAATTAAGAAAATTAGCTGATGAACATGAATTTCTGTTAATTTATGATGAAGTACAAACAGGCGCTGGGATTACTGGCACAATGTGGGCTCACCAGCAATTTAACCCTAATAAGTGTAATTGTGATTGTTCAGGTTTTAATACGAAGCCTGATATTATTAGTTTTGGTAAGAAAACTCAAGTTTGTGGGATATTTGCAGGAAAAAGACTAGATGAAGTTGATGGACATGTCTTTAAAGAATCTAGTAGACTAAATTCAACATGGGGTGGTAGCTTAGTTGATATGGTAAGATTTACGATATATCTTGAAATAATGGAAAAAGATAATCTAGTGCAGAATGCTTCAATTAATGGTGAGTATCTAAAAGAACAATTGGAAAGTCTTCAAAATACTCATTCTGGACTAGTTTCAAATGTTCGAAATTTAGGTTTGTTTGGTGCTTTTGATATGAGAGATTCAGATGAAAGAGACAAAACAATTGGATTAATTGCTGATGAAGGAGCAATGATGTTGGGTTGCGGCAAAAAAACGATTCGTTTTAGACCTCATTTAAACATAACTAAATCTGAGATAGACCAAGGATTCTCCATGATTGATAGCGCGATAAGAAAGATATAGATAAATGCCTGAAAATGGCGTCCTTTTTATAGTTCCAACTCCTATTGGTAATTTAGAAGACATGACTTTTCGTGGCATAAGAGTTTTAAAAGAATCTACATTAATAGCTGCAGAAGATACACGTCATACAAAAAAATTACTCATGCACTATAATATTAATACTCCAACAATTAGCTATTTTGAACATAATAGATTTACTAGAATTCCTCAAATTTTAGACCACTTAATGTTGGGTAAAAATATTGCTGTAGTAACAGACGCAGGTACACCTGGAATTAGTGATCCAGCCTATAAACTTATTAGAGCAACAATTGAAAATCATATTAAAGTTGAATCTATTCCAGGAGCTTCTGCCTCAGTTACAGCTTTATCTGCTTCTGGATTACCAACTGATCGGTTTCTTTTTGAAGGCTTTTTACCTCATAGAAAAGGTAGACGAAAAAAACTAGAACGTTTAGCAAATTTAGAGGCAACTATAATTTTTTATGAAAGTCCAATGCGCTTAATTAGAACTTTAAATGATATATTGGAATTTATAGGTGATAGACCTGCTGTAATTGGTCGTGAATTAACAAAAGTTCACGAAGAATATCAAAGGGGTAAAGTTTCTGAACTTATAAACTATTTTAAAGAAAATAAACCGCGTGGAGAATTTGTTGTTATGATTGGAAAAGATGATAAAAATGTCTATTTCTAAAGGTCATTTTATTACATTCGAAGGAATCGATGGGTGCGGAAAAAGTACGCAGGTAAAAATGCTTGTTGAAACTATGAACAACATTGAAAAGAACACAATTCTTGTTCGAGAACCTGGTGGAACTAATATTTCAGAAGAGATTAGAGAGATTCTTCTTCATCGTCATTTAAGTGATATTTCAGATAGAACAGAAGCCTTATTAATGACTGGAAGTAGAGCACAACTTACATATGAAATTATTATGCCTAATTTAATTAAGGGGAAAAATGTTGTAGCGGATCGTTTTTATGACTCAACATTAGCATATCAAGGTGGTGGAAGAAAACTTAATTTAGAATGGTTAATTAAACTTAATCATTTTGCCACATACGAATTAGAGCCAGATGTAACGTTTTTGGTAGATATCCTTCCTCAAGAAGCTTCAAAAAGGAAAGCTAAAGAAGAAGACCGTATCGAACGTGCTGGGATTGACCTTCAATCCTTAGTCAGGAATGCATATTTAGAATTATCAGTTCGTTTTAAGGAAAGGTTTGTCGTTATTGATGGTCATGATACAATTGAAAACATTCACGGTTCAATACTTGCCGAACTAAGAAGAAGAAATATATTATAATGAAAAAAATTACAAAAATACTTATTCTAATAATCGTAGTTATTGGAATTTTCCCATTAGCAATTAGCCAATCAAGTTTTTATCGGAAAATTGCAAAATCTCAGAGGTTAATCAATCAAGTTTACAACCAGATATTTTCTACATATTTGCATGAATTAGACCCAGAGGCTTTCACAAAAGCTAGCATTAATGCAATAACACAAAATTTAGACCCTTATACAACCTTTATGGTTGAGGATGAACAGCATTCTATTAATATTTTAACTAAAGGTGAATATGGAGGTGTTGGCATACAATTAGGATATAGAAATAATATAATGTCAATTGTTGCCCCAATGGATGGAGGTCCCGCTAAAGAAGCGGGAATGATGAGTGGTGATATAATATTAAAAGTTGACGATGAAGATGTTAAGAAAATTTCATTTAATGAAGCTGCTGCAAAAATACGAGGTAAAAAAGGTACAAAAGTTAAGTTAACAGTCAAAAGATATGGTGATGATGATATTATTGACTTCAATTTAATTAGGTCAAAAATTTCAGTAAAGGATGTTACTTATTCGGGGTTATTATCTGATGAGATTGGTTATATAAGATTAAATAGGTTTTCTAGAAATACAGCAAATGAAGTATCAGGTGCAATTGCACAAATACTTAATAATGATGCAAATTCAATTATTATTGATTTACGTGATAATCCTGGCGGCCTTATGGATGCCGCTATATCAATTTTAGATATGTTGATAGAAAAAGATAAACCACTAGTCTCTACAAAAGGTAGAGCTAAAAATTCAAATAGAACTTTTTATTCACGTCAAAATCCATTAGTTCCAATAGATAAGAAAATTGCAATTTTAATAAATCAAGGTAGTGCTTCGGCAAGTGAAATAGTTGCTGGAGCAGTCCAAGACTTAGACAGAGGTATAATAATTGGACAAAAGTCATATGGAAAAGGATTGGTTCAGTCTGCTTTTCAACTTGATGACAAACGTGCAATAAAAATAACTACAGCACGTTATTACGTTCCCAGTGGTCGATTTATTCAAAAGCGTGATTATATAGATGAAAAATTAATCATTAATGAGACTAAAGAAGACTCTGTATTTAAAACTATTAGTGGCCGAATTGTTCTAGGCAATGGTGGAATAACACCAGATTCTTTAGTCCAACCTGAGTTAATGAAAATATTATCTTCTCAATATTGGAGGAATGGTTATTTTTATGCTTTTGCTCAGCAAAATAAATACAAATACACTTCTTTTGGTGAAGTTGAAAAAGATGATCAATTATTATTTGATTTTAAAAATTTTATTAAAGATAAGGACCCAGTAACTCTTCCTGGTAAAAAAGATTTAGACAGTTTTGCTCTAAAAATAGAAAAAATAGATTCAACAAATTCATTAGTTAAAAGTGCCATTAAATCTTTAAATGAATTTTATTTCAATAAAGAAACAACTTTAAGACTTGAAGAGTCAGATGATATCTTGCAAATGTTGCATTTGGAATTTTCTGGTTTGTTTGATGGTCCAGTCGGTCGTCTAAAACAAGCATTAAAAGATGATAGAACTATCCAATTAGCAGTTGAAATGTTGACTGATGATACTATTTATAACGATACTTTAAAACCTTCAAAACTTGCTAAAAATTAAATTAGAAATATCCTAACTGTTTATCACCTATCTCCGTTAAATTCTTGCGCTTTTTTAGGGCGATTAGCTCAGTTGGTTAGAGCGCTTGCTCGACACGCAAGAGGTCAGCGGTTCGACTCCGTTATCGCCCACAAAAAAAAATGGCTTTCATCAGTCCTGAAAACTATTTTTTTAACCAAGTCAAAACAGTATATAATGATAATTATAAACTATTCGTCTTTTTTCAGATCGAGTATTTATTCGTATACGGATAAGTGTAATCATTTATGAGTCAAGTCAAAATTACATTACCAGATAAATCAACTAAAGATTTTGAATTAGGTGTAACACCTTTAATGGTTGCTGAAAGCATTGGTGAAAGGTTAGCTAATGATACTTTAGCTGCGACTATAAATGGAGTTTTTACTGATGCAACTACACCAATCAATGAAGATGCTGCATTAATTTTGCACACTGGTAAATCTGAACAAGGTCATGAAGTCTTGCTTCATAGTACTGCACATTTAATGGCTCAAGCAGTTAAAATTTTATGGCCTAAAGCTCAAGTAACTATTGGTCCTGCTGTAGAAAATAAATTTTATTATGACTTTGATGTAGATAAACCTTTCACTGATGATGATTTATTATTGATTGAAAATAAAATGAAAGAATTGTCTAAACTAAGTCTATCAGTAGAACGCAGTTTACTC
This sequence comes from Fidelibacterota bacterium, assembly GCA_014239505.1. Classification (GTDB taxonomy): domain Bacteria; phylum Fidelibacterota; class Marinisomatia; order Marinisomatales; family TCS55; genus TCS55. Next base: position 6,710 of record JAAZYT010000097.1, read on the forward strand.
AATCGTGACGATGCAATTAAAATGTTCAAGAAAATGGGAGAACATTACAAAGTTGAAATTATAGAACAGATTGATTCAAAAGATCAAATTTCTGCGTATGGGCAAGGTGATTTTATTGATTTATGTCGTGGACCTCATGTTCCTTCTACAAATAGAATTAAACATTTCAAATTATTAACAACATCTGGTGCATATTGGCGTGGAGATGAAAGTAAAAAAATGCTTCAACGTATCTATGGAACAGTTTTTCATTCTAAAGATGCATTAAAAGATTATTTAAATTTTTTAGAAGAGGCAAAAAAGAGAGATCATCGAAAAATTGGTAAGGAATTAGAGATATACACATTTGATGATGAAGTTGGTCCAGGATTGCCACTCTGGTTACCTAATGGTGGGGTAATTATTAATGAACTAGAATCACTTGCAAAAGAAACTGAGAAAAAACATGGTTATCATCAAGTCCGATCTCCACATTTAACAAAAGGCGAACTCTATAAAAAGTCAGGGCATTTAGATTTATACAAAGATGCAATGTATCCTGCGATGGACGTTGATGGAATTGAATATTACATAAAGCCTATGAATTGCCCACATCATCATAAAATTTATGATGCATCACCTAAAAGCTATAGAGATTTACCTTTTAGAATAGCTGAATATGGTACTTGTTATCGTTATGAAAAATCAGGACAACTTTTTGGGTTAATGCGTGTAAGAAGTATGCAGATGAATGATGCACATATTTATTGCTCAAATGAAGATTTTGATTCCGAATTTCTAGATGTTTGTAATATGTATTTAGAATATTTTAAAATATTTGGTATAGAAAAATATGAAATGCGATTAAGTTTACATGATCCTGCTGATCTTGGTAAAAAATATGTTGATGAACCAAAATTATGGTTAGAGACTGAAGATGCCGTAAGGAAAGCTTTGAGTAAAGGTGGTATTAATTATGTTGAAATTCCAGGTGAAGCAGCTTTCTATGGCCCAAAAATAGATGTCCAAGTTTGGAGTGCAATTGGTAAAGAATTCACACTTGCTACAAATCAAGTCGATTTTGCAATACCTAAGCGTTTCAACCTAACTTATACTGATCAAAATGGAACAGAAGAAACACCTTTATGCATTCATAGAGCACCATTGAGTACTCATGAACGTTTTATTGGATTTTTAATAGAACACTATGGTGGTGATTTTCCCTTATGGTTAGCACCTACTCAAGTTACTATTCTACCGGTTTCAGAAAAAACACATTCGTTTGGAAAAACTGTTCAAAAATTGCTAATAGATGCTGGAGTTCGTGTTAAATTTGATGATCGCCCAGAAAAAATTGGAGCAAAAATTCGCAATGCTGAATTAAATAAAATTCCAATTATGCTTATAGTTGGAGAGAATGAAGCTAAAGATAATTCATTATCTATTAGAAGAAGGCTAGTTGGTGACCAAGGAATAGTAAATGTAGATAAATTTTTATCAGAATTATTATTTGAAATTAAACAAAGGAGTATACCCCATCGCGAAAGTTAATAAACTAAAAATAAATGAAGATATTCGAGCTGATGAAGTTCGATTAATATCAGAGACGGGTGAACAATTAGGTGTTACACCATTATTAGATGCTATTGAAAAAGCAAAAGATGTAGGTTTAGATCTTATTGAAATCGCACCTAACGCAAAACCGCCTGTTGCTAAAATTCTAAATTATGGAAAATTGAAATATGAGGAAAAGAAAAAAGCTCATGCAAATAAAAAGAAGCAACATGTAGTTAAAGTTAAGGAAATACGTGTTCGTCCAAGAATTGATGATCATGATTTAGAAACAAAGGTTAACTTGGGAAGAAAGTTTTTATCAGATGGGTGTAAACTTAAAGTTACTTTAATGTATCGAGGTAGAGAACTATCTAGAACTGATTTAGGTTTAGATGTTCTTAACCGAGTAATTGAAATGCTTTCTGATCTTTCAGAGGTTGAAAAGCAAGGAAACTTGGAGGGTCGTCGTCAGACGATCGTTTTGACTGGTAAATAGGAGATAGTCAATGCCAAAGCAGAAAACAAGACGCAGTGCCGCCAAACGATTTCGTTTGACAGGTACTGGTAAAATAAGACGAAACAAAGCAAACCATAGCCATATGCTCATTCGCCGGAGTAACAGTGCAAAACGAAAGATGCGTCAACCTGACTTGGTAGACGGTTCTGAAGAAAAGCGCGTCCGTCGGATGATTGCTCAATAAATAGGAGAATAATATGCCTAGAGCAAATAGTTCTGTGCCAAAGCACAGAAGACATCGCAAAGTAGTAAAGCAGGCCAAGGGCTACTATGGTGCCCGGAGCCGCAACTTCAAAACTGCCAAAGATGCAGTTGAGAAGGCAGGACTGTATGCATATCGAGATCGTAGACAAAAGAAACGTCAGTTTCGACGTCTATGGATTATTCGAATAAATGCAGCTGCGCGGCAACATGGCTTGTCCTACTCACAGTTTATTTCTGGACTCAAAGCAAAAGGTATAGAACTCGACCGAAAGGTATTAGCCGGAATGGCTATGGATGAGCCTAGTGCTTTTGCTGAGTTAGCTAAAGCAGTTAACAGCTAGATGAAACTGAAGGAATCAATTGAATCGGTTCGAAATCAATTTCGAGCCGATTCAGATCCCTTTCCTAATGATGAAGCATCATTAGATTCACTTCGTATTAAATATATTGGTCGAAAAGGACTCGTAGCTAATCTTTTCTCTGGAATGAAAGATGTTTTGCCTGACGATCGTCCATTAGCTGGTCAGTTATTAAATGAATTAAAAGTAGAAATCAATTCAGAATTTGATAAGAAATCGAAAATTTCGAAAGATGATATATCAAATGAAAGTACCGATACTTCCTTACCTGGAATTAATATTCCAATTGGCCATGTACATCCATTACAGCAAACATTGGATGATATAAAGTCAATTTTTTTAGACGTTGGTTTCTCAATAGCTTATGGACCAGAAATCGATGATGATTTTCATAATTTTGGCGCACTTAATTTTCCACCTGAACATCCAGCTAGAGATATGCAGGATACTTTTTTTATAGATCCTGAAACGGTGTTAAGAACCCATACTTCTAATGTTCAAATTCATTTAATGGAAGATCAAAATCCTCCTTTAAGATATATTGTTCCAGGTCGTGTATATCGCAATGAAGCTATAAGTTTTAAAAGTTATTGTCTTTTTAATCAAGTAGAGGGTATCTATGTTGATAAAAAAGTTTCATTCTCAGATTTAAAGAGCATTCTAGAATATTTTGTTAAAAAAATGTTTGGTGAAAATACAAAAATGCGTTTTCGTCCTAGTTTTTTCCCATTTACTGAACCCAGTGCAGAATTAGATATATGGAGCGATAAAAGAAAAGAATGGCTTGAAATTCTTGGTTGCGGAATGGTAGATCCTGAAGTTTTTAATAATGTTAATTTAGATTCAAATATTTGGCATGGTTATGCTTTTGGTATGGGAGTTGAGCGAATTTGTATGCTCAAATATGAAATAGATGACATTAGACTATTTTATCAAGGTGATATGCGGTTTTTGGAGCAATTTTAATGCGTATATCAATTAATTGGCTTAAAGAGTTTATTGATATATCACTGTCGAATGAAGAGATTTCAAATAAGCTTACAATGCTTGGTTTAGAAGCAGAAGAAGTGTATGATACTTCAAGTCTTAGTGATATTATAATTGGTGAGATTAAAAATGTTATTAAGCATCCTAATGCTGATAAATTAAACTTATGTAAAGTTTATGATGGGCAAAAAATACTTCCAGTTGTTTGTGGAGCTCCAAACGTTGAAGTTGGTCAAAAAATAGCTTTTGCTCCTGTTGGTTCTATTCTTCCTGGAAATTTCAAAATAAATGAAGCTAAAATACGTGGTGAAATTAGTCAAGGTATGATCTGCTCAGAAAAAGAAGTAAGCATATCTGATGAACATGATGGAATAATGGTTTTAGATGTAAATGCATCACCAGGTGAAACATTTATAAATTATTTAAATAATTATTTAGGAGCTATAGAGTTAGATATTACTCCAAATAGACCCGATTGTTTCTCTCATTTAGGTGTAGCTAGGGATTTAGCAGCAAAATTAAATGTAGATATTCATACACCTTCATATGATAAAAGATCTTTTAGTAAAAATATTGCTAAAAATATGATTGATATTTCTTTTGAAAACCCTGATGATTGCCCAAGGTATATTGCAGGTATTGTTAAGAATGTGAAAGTTGGTCCTTCTCCCGATTGGTTGAAGCTCAAACTTGAATCTACAGGACAAAGAAGCATAAACAATGTGGTAGATATTTCTAATTTAGTCCTTTTAGAAATGGGCCAGCCATCCCATATTTTTGACTTTGATAAATTAGATTCAAAAAAAATCTTAATTAGAAGAGCTAATAAAAATGAAAAAATTGAAACTGTAGATGAAGAGTCTAGAGTTTTATCAGCCACTGATCTTTTAATCACTAATGGTAAAAAACCTATTGCAATTGCTGGTATTATGGGCGGTTTATCAACTTCAGTATATAATAAATCATCAACTTTATTGATTGAATGTGCATACTTTAATGCTCCAGTAATCAGAAAATCCGCTAAAAATTTAGGTATTTCAACTGAGGCATCTAAGCGTTTTGAGCGTGGTGCGGATCCAAATGGCACTGAAAAAGCAATGTGGCGAATTATTCAATTATTAGAAGAAGTTACTGATGGTGAATGGATACCAGGTATTGTTGATACTTATCCAAAAAAGATAAAACAAGTTTCTATCCAATTAAGTAGATTAAAACTAGATATTTTATCTGGTTGCAAAATACCCGATAAAGCTGTTGAAGAATCTTTGACCAACCTTGGGTGCACTATTAAAAAAACTAGCGGTGAATGGCTATGTAAGACACCTTCTTGGCGTCCTGATCTACAACGTGAGGTAGACTTAATCGAAGAAGTTGTTCGTATTTATGGATATGATAATATTCCATCTAGTTTTAATTATGAAGGAATAATGAATGATAATATTACTGATCCACATAAATCACTTTCTAAAATTATAAATATTTTAACAGGTTTTGGTTTTAATCAAATTTTTACTAATTCACTTCAGTCTTCTAGAAAAGTTTCTGCATTAGACTTTAAATCTGTTAAGATGATTAATCCTTTATCTGATAAAATGAGTGAAATGCGTACCAGTCTATTTCAAGGTTTATTAGATACTGCAAATTTTAATCTTAAAAATGGTAATCCAGATACAATGTTCTTTGAATGGGGAAATGTTTTTGAACAAAAATCTAAAGGTTTAACTGGTATTGAAGAAAAGTTTCAATTAGCTGGTGTTGCTAATGGTATATATATGAAATCTTCTATTCATTCAAATGATATAAAATATGCTAGTTTTCATTTAATTAAAGGTATAGTCGCAGGTTTGCTCAAACGATTGAGAATTAAAAATGTGACATATAATGCGATTGTAAATAATAACATAGGTCTAGATTATGCTCATACTATATGTGTAGATACAAATATTATTGGATATATAGGAGAATTATCTTCCAAGTTTAATAATATTCTAAATCTAGATATCGGAAAATCTTATGGTTTTCAATTTGATTTATTGCAATTAATGAAGTTAGCTGATACTAAAAGTAAATATAAATCCGTAGTTGTTTATCCATCTATGATTAGAGATCTAAACTTTGTTTTAGATGAATCTGTAGCCGTTGGAAGAATAATCGAAACAATAAATAAAAATGGAAAAGGTATTCTTATTGAATCAGAACCCGTTAGTATCTTTCGCGATAGTTCAATAGGAGAGAAGAATAAAGCAGTAGCTATAAATTTAAAATTTCAAAGTTCTAAAAAAACACTTGAAGATAAAGATGTAAATCCAGTGATAGATGAAATTATACGAGTGATTTCTAAAAAATACAGTGCTAAATTAAGATAATTTTAAGCGAGTAAATTAATGGATAATAGTGAAAATTTTGTAAAAGTCACCATTTATGGTCAAGAATACACAATCAAAGCTCCAGCTGATGCATCATATATTAAAAACATAGCAGAGTACGTCGATGGTAAAATGCGTGAAGTTCAAGAAGAGTTAGCAACTCCTCAAGTTCCTGCAAAAGTTGGAATCCTTGCTGCAATGAATATTGCAGATGAATTATTCGCAGAAAAGCGCGTTAGAGATAATATCAAAGGTGAGGTAGAGAGTAAGGTTACATCTTTGATTGAAATAGTAGAAGAAGCAATTCAACAGTAATATATAAAACTGTCCATGGATACTCAAATTTTATCCGGTAAGGTGGTTAGCGCATCAGTTTACAAAGGACTTAAGTCTAGGATAGTTAAGTTAAAAACTAATTCTATTACTCCTTGCCTAGCGGTAGTTTTAATTGGAGATGATGCTCCATCTCATGTCTACGTTAAGAACAAAACAAAAAAATTTGCATCTTTAAATCTCAATTCGGAAACAATAAAACTTACTAATGAGACTTCTGAAAATGCTTTACTTGAGATTATTAATAACCTCAATAATGATAATAAATATCATGGAATATTAGTTCAACTACCTTTACCAAATCATATTAATAACGAAACTATTATAAATGCAATTGATCCAAAAAAGGATGTAGATGGATTTAATCCTGTAAACTTAGGTCGATTAGCAGCAGGAAGACCCTCGTTTATTCCTTGCACACCTAAGGGTATAATGCGAGTGTTTGAATATTATAAGATAGATTTATCGAATAAACATGTTGTAGTAGTTGGCCGTAGTAATATTGTTGGTCGACCAATTTCAATATTAACTAGCCTTAAAAGAAAATATTCGAATGCTACAACAACAATATGTCATTCAGGTACAAAAAATATTTCATACTTTACAAAACAAGCTGATATTGTGATTCTTGCTTTAGGTTCTCCTGAATATTTAAAAGGAAATGATATTAAAGAAGGAGCTGTCGTAATTGATGTAGGTATTAATCGTGTAAAATCACAAACTAAAACAGGTTATAAGCTTTTAGGTGATTGTGAATTTTCTAGTATTAATGGAAAAGCCTCATGTATCTCTCCAGTTCCTGGTGGAATAGGTCCAATGACAATAGCAATGCTTGTTGAAAATACAATTGAGGCTGCTGAAAAGTCAGCAAATTTTGCATTGTAATAACTTTTTTTTGTCCTAGTTTTTTATACAAGTTTTATCTAATTATATGGAAATAGTGTTTAAACATAGCAACAATTCTTATAGTATTAACCAAAGCTCGGGTAAATCATTATCAATTCCTTATTATTATAATGGAGATCAACCTTCTTTTTATAATGCAGATAAGGGAAGTGCAAAACCAATGGAGCAAAATGGTTTTATAGGCTTAGTTAAGGATAAAGCAGGTTGCAATGTGATGAATATTAACCAAAACATACATTGTACTGGAACCCATACTGAGTGCGCAGGTCATATTATGTCGGATTCTATATCAATCAATGATGTATTAAATCATGAGTATTATTTAACAGAATTGATTTCTGTATCATCTATTTCAGCATTAGAAACAAATGAAAAATATCATGTTTCTTTTTCAAAAGAAGATAGAGTGATAACAAAAGGAATGATTGAGGGTAAAATTCCTGAGATAGCTTCAGGATTAATTATTAGAACTTTACCTAATTTACTATCGAAAATGAATCAAAAATATGATACTACTAATACCATCTTTTTTACAAAAGAAGCAATTAAATACATAGCTGATTGCAAAATCAGGCATTTGGTTGTTGATATGCCAACAATTGATAAATATGATGATGATGGTAAACTAGGAAATCATCATTTATTTTTTGAAAATAATCCTCCCTATAAAAAAACAATTACTGAAATGGCCTATATAGGCAATGAAATAATGGATGGTTCTTATTTAATGACTATTGAAATTCCACCTATGGTATTAGATGCTGCACCATCTAGACCATTTATTTTTGACATAAAAGACAATGACTAAGAAAAAATCAAATAAGCCAGAATATTATCAAGATTATTTAGAATTAGAAAAAATACTAAATAGTCAAAATCTTAATAGTGATAAAAACAATCAACATGCACATGATGAAATGTTATTTATTATTATACATCAGGTCTATGAGCTTTGGTTTAAACAAATAATCTATGAATTAGATTCAGTGATAAATATTTTTTTAAAAGATGATATTAATGAATCAAATATCTCCACTGCTGTATCTAGATTAACTAGAATAACAGAAATTCAGAAGATTTTAATTGATCAGGTGGGTGTTCTTGAAACTATGACACCAATGGATTTTCTTGATTTTAGAGATTTATTAGTTCCAGCTTCTGGATTTCAAAGTAAACAATTTAGATTAATAGAAAATAAATTAGGTTTAGATCAGAAAAAACGTTTTACTTATGGAAATACAAATTATAAAACATATTTAAATCAGAATGATAGTAAAGATGTGCAGGATAGTGAAAATCAATCCAATTTATTCATTTTAATGGAAAAGTGGCTAGAAAGGACTCCCTTCTTAAATTGGGGAAATACATCTTTTTGGAAAGAATATGAATCTGCAGTTAGCAATATGCTTAATAACGACCTTTCAATTATCAAGGAAAATAAAAACTTTTCAAATGAAGAAAAGAAAATTCATATTAAACATCATAAGAATATCGAAAAATCTTTTGGTGTTGTAATTGATATTAATAACCATAATGAAATGGTTAATAGTGGAGAATGGCGTTTATCTCATCAAGCAACGCAGGCAGCACTTCTCATACTATTGTACAGAGATCAACCAATCTTAAACAATCCATATCAATTTTTAACAAAGTTGGTTGATATAGATGAACTTTTTACTACTTGGAGATATAGACATGTTTTAATGGTTTCAAGAATGATTGGGCGTAAAATTGGAACTGGAGGATCAACTGGATCTAAATATTTAAATAAAACTACTGAAAAACATCGAGTTTTTCAGGATATTAACCAACTTACTACATTTTTGATACCTCGTTCATCATTACCAGAATTACCCGAAAAAGTCAAAAATGATTTTGGATTTTATTATCATATAAGGAAAAAATAATGGATAAAAGCTTAAATGGAAAAACAGCTATAGTTTGTGGTAGCACAGATGGTATAGGTAAGTCTACAGCCATTTTAATGGCTAATAGAGGTTGCCAAATAATTTTAGTAGCAAGAGACCAGGATAAGCTAGACATAACTTTATCTGAATTAAATGAAGATAACAACCACTCATATGTTCGTGCAAACTTTGACAAACCTGATGAATTGAAGGAAAATATTTCAATTGCTCTAAAAAGTTTAAACAAACCTGTAGATATACTGGTTAATAATTCAGGTGGGCCGCACGGTGGACCATTAATAGAAGCTAATGAAGATGAATTTAGAATTGCATTTGAGAGATTACTAATATGCAATCATATTTTAGCAAAAGCAGTTGTTCCAGGCATGAAAGAAATGAAATGTGGAAGAATAATCAATATAATTTCTACTTCTATACGTCAAGTGATTGCTGGCTTAGGTGTCTCAAATACTATTAGGGGAAGTGTAGCTCAATGGGGAAAAAGCTTAGCTTTAGAGCTTGGTGAATTTGGCATCACAGTTAACAATGTTCTTCCAGGTTATACATCAACTTCACGACTTAAAGAACTAGCAAAAAATAAATCTAAATCAACAGGAATAAGTGAAGAAGATTTATATAAACTTTGGGGAAATAATACATCACTCAAGCGATTAGGTGTACCTGAAGAAATTGCAGAAGGTATAGCATTTCTTGCTTCTGATGCTAGCAGCTATATAAATGGACATAATTTATCGATTGATGGTGGACGTTTTGGTGGAGCTTAATGGAGCCAATTCAAAACTATATCAATGGTGAGTTTGTAGAACCAATATCTAATGAATATATTGATGTAATAAATCCAGCAATTGGTGAAAAATATACTGTAGTAGCTAATTCTAATAAAAAAGATATAGATAAGGCTGTAGATGCAGCTCAAGAGTCTTTTTTTAAATGGTCTGTATTAAGCTTAGAAAATCGATCTGACTATTTAATCCAAATAGCAAATGAGATTGAAAACAACTTAGATGAATTTGCATATTGCGAGACTAAAGATACAGGTAAACCAATCAGTTTGTCAAAAAAGATGGATATACCTCGCGCAATTGCTAACTTTAGATTTTTTGCAGAATTCGCCAAATCATTTCACTTTGAATCAAAAATTAAAGATGGCAAGTCATCAAATGTAATTACTAGGTTTCCTCTAGGTGTAGTTGGTTGTATTTCCCCTTGGAATCTCCCTTTATATTTATTTACATGGAAAATTGCCCCTGCTATAATTTCGGGGAATACAGTCATAGCAAAACCATCTGAGATTTCACCATTAACTGCCTATAAACTGAGTCAAGTATTAGCAAAAATAAATTTTCCAAGAGGAGTAATTAATATTGTACATGGTGATGGAAATAGAGCTGGGTCTGAAATTGTTCGCCATCCAAAGATTAAAGCTGTATCTTTTACTGGCGGCACAAATACTGGAACTAAAATAGCACAAGAATCTGCACCAACTTTAAAAAAATTATCTTTGGAAATGGGCGGGAAAAATCCTGCAATAATTTTTGATGATTGTAACTATTCTAATATGTTAAATACAGTTATCAATTCTTCTTTTTCAAATCAAGGTCAAATTTGTTTATGTTCCTCTCGATTATTAATACATTCATCTATTTATACAAAATTCAAATCTGACTTAATAGATTCAGTGTCAAAGCTTAAAATTGGTGATCCAAATGAAATTGATACAGAATTTGGTGCTATATCATCAAAAGAGCACTATGATAAAATTTTACATTATATTGAATTGGCAAAGAAGGAAGGTGGAAATATTTTAATAGGTGGAGAACCCTTAAATATTACCGGTAGGTGTAATAATGGATATTTTGTTGCTCCAACAGTTATTGATTCTTTAGATAATTCATCTATAATTAATCAAGATGAAATTTTTGGCCCAGTTGTAACTCTCCAAGCATTTGATTCTGAAGATGAAGCAGTCAATATTGCAAATAATATTGACTATGGCTTATCAGCCACAATATGGAGCAATGATACAGAAAAAAGTAATAGAGTGGCATCAAATATAAATGCAGGCGTAATATGGATAAATTGTTGGTTAGTAAGAGATCTTCGAACCCCATTTGGTGGAATGAAACAATCTGGTCTAGGTCGTGAGGGTGGTGATTATGCTTTAGATTTTTTTACAGAAACTAAAAACATTTGTAGGAGTTTATAATGAGCAACAATATAGATAAGGCACCAAAACCAGTAGGCGCTTATCCTCACTCAAAAAAAGTAGGTAATTTTTTATTTTTATCAGGAGTTGGCCCTAGAAAAAGGGATTTAGAAGAAATTCCTGGCGTCAATAAGGATAATGAAGGAAACGTAATTTCCCATGATATTGAAATTCAATGTCATTCAGTTTTTGAAAATGTTAAAATTATACTTGAAAAATCTGGAAGTAAATGGGAAAATTTAGTTGATATAACTGTTTTTTTAACTGATATGCAAAATGATTTTAAAAAATATAATGAAATCTATGCAGAGTATTTCAAGAATGATCAACCTTGTAGAACAACAGTTGAAGTTTCATCATTACCAACACCTATTGCAATTGAGTTAAAATGTATTGCAACTATAGATTAGGATATTGTTAAATGAGAATTATACCACCTATTAATTTTAAAAATTGGATAAATGAAAATAGACATTTATTAAAACCACCAGTTGGTAATAGTGTTGTTTATGATCAAGGTGATTTTATGGTAATGGTTGTTGGAGGACCAAATAGTAGAAAAGATTATCATGTGGACCCAATAGAAGAGTTTTTTTATCAACTTGAAGGTGATATGTTACTCAAAGTGATTATTGAGGATAAAAGACTTGATATACCAATTAAAGAAGGAGAAATATTCTTACTTCCAAAAAATATTCCTCACTCACCTCAAAGATTTAAGGATAGCGTTGGTCTTGTGATTGAATATAAAAGGGAAGAGGGAGACCTAGATACATTTCAATGGTATTGTGATAATTGTGATAAAATGCTTCATGAGGTCACTTTAGATCTTGAAAACATTGTTACTCAACTTCCTCCATTATTTGATGCATATTGGAATAACAAGCAAGCTAGAACTTGTAAATCATGTAATGAAATTCAAGAACCACCCAAATAAACTTTCAATTCTAATGATTATTTCATGAAAATAGACATTCATACACATATACTACCAGAGAATTGGCCTAATCTTAAAGAAAAATATGGTTATGGTGGATGGATTGAGTTGGATCATCACAAATCAGGTTGTGCTAGAATGTTAAAAGATGGCCATTTTTTTCGTGAGATAGAATCGAACACTTGGGATCCAGAAAAACGAATATCTGAGTGTAAAAGTCATGATGTGGATGTTCAGATTCTTTCTACTGTACCTGTAATGTTCAGCTATTGGGCAAAAGATAATGATGCTTTAGATCTTTCAAAATCACTAAATGATCATATAGCAAGCATAGTAAATAAATATCCAAAGAAATTTGGAGGCTTAGGTACTGTTCCATTGCAAAATACCAAACTAGCTATCTCTGAGCTAGAAAGATGCATGAATGAACTTAATCTATTTGGTTTGCAAATAGGATCAAACGTGAATGGGATAAATTTAAATGATAAAAAGTTTTTTCCTTTTTTTGAAGCAGCTTCAGATCTTGAAGCATCAATTTTTATTCATCCTTGGGATATGATGGGGTCAGGAGAAATAAAACAATATTGGTTACCTTGGTTAGTAGGAATGCCTGCAGAGACGAGTAGAGCAATATGTTCTTTAATATTTGGTGGAGTTTTTGAAAAATTGCCAAATTTAAAAATTGCTTTTGCCCATGGTGGAGGTTCATTTCCAGCAACTATAGGAAGAATCCAACATGGGTTTAATGTAAGACCAGACTTATGCGCTATAGATAATAAATTAGATCCTGAATCTTATCTTGGAAAATTCTGGGTTGATAGTTTGGTACATGACTCATCAACATTAAATTTTCTCATCAATAAAATTGGTAAAGAAAAAGTTATGCTTGGAACTGATTATCCTTTTCCCTTAGGAGATTTAGAACCCGGCAAGTTAATTGAGTCCTCTGATAATACTGATAAAACAAAAAAAATGATATTATCAGGGAACTCTCTTGATTGGCTTGGTTTACCACAAAATTATTTTATATGAAATTTGATCTTTCCATAAATTGTGCAAAAAATCTTGATAAGATAGATCCATTAAGTTCTTTTCGGAAAGAATTCTATTATCCAAAAACAAACGGTAATGATGAAGGAATATATCTATGCTCTAATTCATTGGGTTTACAGCCTAAGTCAGTATTAAATCATATAAATACAGAATTAAATATATGGAAAGAAAAAGGCGTCCTGGGCCAGCATGACAGGTGGGAACATTTTCATGAAAGATTATTAGAAACAACTTCACGTTTAGTTGGTGCTAAAAATACAGAAGTAGTAGTCATGAATGCACTTACTGTAAATCTTCATTTATTAATGATATCTTTTTACCAACCTATTGGAAGAAAAAATAAAATTATAGTTGAGTCTGGAGCATTTCCATCTGATCAATACGCTATTGATTCACAAGTAAAACTTCATGGTTTAGATCCAAAAAATGTTATAATAGAATTAGAACCAAGAAATGGAGAAAATTCACTTAGGACAGAAGACATTGTTAATAATATACGTAGTTGTGCCGATGAA
>JAAZYT010000168.1 GCA_014239505.1 Fidelibacterota bacterium
TAATATGAACAATATTATCAATTTCTGGTGAATCATACTCAGTTCGTCCTACCGAAACTGTCTCTGCTGACTTATCTACTAATACCTTATATGTATTACCTACCATAACTTGGTTTTTCTCTGAGCTAATACTTGCTTGCAGATCTAAAATTTGATCTTTTCTTTCATTTTTTAATTCTCTAGGTACATTGTCATTTAATTTTTCTGCAATTGTGCCTTCTTCTTCTGAATATGTAAAAACTCCTAATCTATCAAATTCCATTTCTTCAATAAAGTCATATAAAGCATTAAAATCTTCATCTGTTTCATCAGGATATCCAACAATTAAAGTTGTTCTAATGCGAATATTTGGTATAGCTTCTCTTAAATCAAGTATACGTTTACGAATTCCTGATTGACCTAAACCTCTCCTCATAGATTTCAAAATTTTATCAGATGCATGTTGAATTGGCATGTCCAAATATCTACATAAATTTTTAGCATTTGCCATTGATTCAATAATGCGTTTTGACAAATGTGCAGGATGAGCATAATGAAGACGAATCCAATCAAAACCTAAAGTATCTAATGATTTTATTAAATCTCCAAGGTAAGTTTTTGGTTTTAGATCCCAACCATAACTAGTGGAGTCTTGTGCAATTATAAGCATCTCTTTAACATTTTTTTCTAATAGTTTTTCTGCTTCCCACATTATAGAATCTATATTTCTACTTTTTTGTAATCCTCGCATAATTGGAATACTGCAAAATGAGCATCCATTGTCACATCCTTCAGCTATTTTTAAATATGCGTAGTGATTTGGAGTTAGTAATGAGCGATAAAATAGAGGATCATCCATTACATAATCTTTTCCTGTAAGGAAGGATACTATTTGCTTATGATCTTTGCTCCCAAAAAATCTATCAACTTCAGGAATCTCTTTTGATAATGATTCTGGGTATCTTTCAGATAAACACCCCATTACAACAAGTTGTTTTAATTTTCCAGTTTTTTTAAGTTTTGCAGAATGAAGAATTGTTTCAATTGATTCTTCTCGAGCAATATCTAAAAAGCCACATGTATTAACAACTATAGTTTCTGCCTCTTCAGGCTCTTCGGTTATTTGAAAATTTTCTCGTTCTAATCCACCTAGCAACATCTCAGAATCAACAAGTGCCTTAGCACATCCAAGACTAATCATTTTCAATTTGTGTTGGCTCATGCTGTATTATTTATTCCTAATATACTTTGAATATATTCGTTTCGATTAAATTTGTGTAAATCATTTAAATCTTCACCTGTGCCGATAAATTTTACTGAAATATTTGATTCGTTATATAAAGGAAAAACAATCCCACCCTTTGCTGTACCATCCATTTTTGTTAGTATCGCTCCATCTAGATTAATTATACTATTAAAGTCTTTAGCTTGAATTAATGAATTTTGCCCTAAACTTGCATCTATTGTTATAAGTGAATTAATATTAAAAGAAGAAAAGTTTTTCTTAGCAAGTCTATACATTTTTTCAAGTTCAGACATCAAGTTTTTTGATGTCTGCAACCTACCAGCAGTGTCTACTATTATAATGTCAGATTTTTGAGATTTAGCAGCTGTAAGACCATCAAATAAAACAGATGAAGGTTGATTCGAAGATTCATTATATATCATTTCAACATTAAGTCTATTTGACCATACTTTTAATTGATCTACAGCTGCTGCTCTATAAGTATCTGCAGCAATCATAAGAACTTTTTTACCCTGAGTTTTATAGTATTTAGCTAACTTTGCGCATGAAGTTGTTTTACCTGTTCCATTAACGCCTACCATTAAGATTACCATAGGTTTAGAAAAATACTCTTCATCATTTATATTTTCAGGTAAAACTGAAATTAAATAATTCTCTACTTCTTGTATGAAATTATTCTTTTTGTTATTCTTTATGACATCTAAGGCTTTCTCAACAGTATCAATTCCAATATCAGCTAAAATAAGTGTTTCTTCTAATTGATCTAAAGATTCAATACTCACTTTTTCTTTTCTAACTAAATCAAAAGCCTCAGAAATTTTATCACGTGTTTGTTTTAAAGCTTTAAATATCTTTCCAGCTAATGCCATTAACGAATCTCTTTATATAATTTAAAAAATGTTTTTATATATGATAGCCAACTTATTGTTAACAAAAATGTAGCAAAGTAAATAGCTAAATCTTTTGTCCATGGCAATGCATCCCAAGGCCATATGTGTAATAGTAATGCTAATGAAGTAATTCCTGCTGCCCACTTACCCCACCAATTAGCATTAAGTATAAATTTAGTATGATTTAAAAAATATATAGCAGATAGAGCTATAGTTATATATCTGGATAAGTATAATATAAAAAACCAACCTGGGAATCTACCTACTAATGTTAAATATGAAGAAACAGAAAGTATGCACGCAAAGTCTGCAATAGGATCAATCCATTTTCCAAAGTGTGTTACCTCATGAGCCTGCCTAGCAAACCAACCATCTAATGTATCTGAGAGGACAGCTATTATAATTAAAGTAAATGTAATATAACCTAATTCTGGATCACGTAATGTATAAACTATTGGAACTGCAAGGACAGCTCTACCAAGACTAATCATGTTTGCGAATGTAAGTATTTTTGTTGGATCAGTAATTTTTGGTTTTATCGACATTTGTTTGAATATTTTTATTATTTATTAAAGATTGGTTATCTAAATCATATATTTGATCACAATGAGCTATAAAAAATGGTCTATCATGTGAAATTAAAATAACATGTTTTTGAATTAATACTTCACATAGAAGTTGGCTTAAAATCTCTTTTTGTTCCCAACCAAATCCAAAAGTTGGTTCATCTAAGATTAAAAGGTCATAATTGCAATGAGAGAGAATAATTATCAATGACATTCGTAAAGTTGACCAAGGAATATCTAGGGAAGATTGGGTCTTTATTATTTCCCAATTAATCTGATGGGAATTAAGCTGATTAATACATTTATTTACTAATCTTTTATTTAATTTCTCTTTTTTTATCAGTTTTTGAATAAAAGAGTCAAGAGAATTTGGACCTAAAATTCTTTCAGGAAACTGATCAAGCATTGCAATTGTAGGATTTTGATTATTAACTAAAAGTGAAATGGATCCATTAGTTGGTTCTAATAAACCTGTAAATAACTGTGCTAGAGTTGTTTTTCCTATACCATTTTTTCCAGCTAAACCTATACTGCGAGCACTATTCATATCAACATTCCAGTTTTTAATCAAAGATGTGCTTTTTTCGTATTGAAATGACAAATTTTTAATTTTTAAAGACATTCCACCTTTTAAGGAAGAAACATTATAATTTTTTCTTTTTTTGAAATTATTTACTTGTGCAAAATCAGATAATGAAATTACCCAATTTGAATTACTGTAACTAAAATCTGAGATATCAGATGTAAACCATAAAATTGTCATTTCTTTATTTATTTTTTGTTGCATCCATTTAACCCAATAAGACTTTATGTCTGCGTTCATAAATGATAAACCATCATCAATTAAAACAAGTTCCGGATTCATACTGAAAGCAGTAACTAAATTTAACATTTCCATTTCCCCTCCACTTAAAGTCGAAGGATGTCTATTCCAATCTTTAATAAACGCTAAATTTGATTTTATTTTTTTATACTTAGTCTGTAAAAAATGAGTATCAAAGAAATTAGATTCAAGACCAAAAGACAACTCTAAAGATAATTTATGAGATAGAATTTGATTTTCTGGGTTTTGAAAAACAATTTGAATTGCTTTAGGAACATTTGATTCAACAACTTTAAAATGACCATTATGAGTTGAATTTAAATTTGCAAGGCTACGTATTAAATGTGTTTTACCGCTACCACTTTCACCATAAATAATATGTATTCCAGGAGAAAAGGTTATTGGCTTTGTTCGAGAAAATTTAGTGTAATCTAAACAAAAGTTCACAGATCTAATCATGTATAATATTTCTAACTACTCGTGTAGCAGAACCTAAATTACGATGTACAACATTTGTTGAAGCATAACTTGCTTTAATAAATGTTGTTTCATCATTGAAAAGTTTTTTAATTCCTAAGAAAAGATCAGTTCCTGAATCAATTTGAAACCCACCACCATTTTTAATTAATTCTTCTGCTTCATGTGAATTATTATAGCGTGGACCGAAATAAATTGGTAATCTTGCAATTGCTGGTTCCATCACATTATGAATTCCAGTTGAAAAACCGCCACCAATATATGCTATTTGGCCATACCAATATAATTGAGCTAATTGGCCAATCGTATCTACTAAACAAACCCTTGCATTCAATTTATTAGGTTTAGTTTTACTAATTCGTTCAACTGAAAAATTCTTTGATTTAAAAAAAGTTGATGCTTGATCTAAATATTGATCTTTTGGTTCATGATATGCCCAAATTATAGATAAGTCATTTATTTCATTCATTAGACTTACAATAGATTCTAAAATAATATTTTCATCTTCTTTATGCATACTACCAAGTAACAGTGTTTTTGGTCTTTGCAAAACAGATTTTGTACGTTCAACCGTGAAGTTGTCAGCTTTTATTTTTACTTCATCGTATCTTGGATTGCCTAAAACTCGAATGATTGGATTAATTGAATTTTTCAATATTAATTGAAGAAGATTATTGTCAGAATTTGAAATTGTATAAATTGCGTAGAAACTACTATATACTCTTTTATAAAAGTCTTTAATAAATGGTAATAGTTTTGATGTGTTATTTGAGAACCTAGCAGCAAATAAAGTAGTAGGTACGCCCATGTATTCAGCTCTCCAAATCAAGTTAGGCCAAACATCATAAGCAGCTAAAATTATTTTTTTTGGTTTAACAATTTTTAAGCATCGATTAATTATCCAAAAAAAATCAAATGGTAAATAAATTTTACAGTCAATATTTTGATCATTTACATGATTATAACCTGATGGTGAAAAAAAACTAACAATTGATTTTGAAGAAGGTTCAATTTCTTTCAATCCAGCGAGAACAGGCTTTATTTGTTCATATTCACCAAGTGAAGCTGCGTGAAACCAATAGATATCATTTTCAGTTTCATTTTTATTCATAAAAACTTTTAATTGTGTATATGTGTTCAGTCTACCAAAGAAACCTTCTCTAATTTTCTTATTAAATAAACAAGTAATTATTCCAAATAAAAACAAAGTTGGTAGTATCATTAAATTATAGATTAACATCCAAAACATTATTGCATTACTCTTTTTACTGCATTCATTACATCCTCTACATCAATGTTTGTCATGCAATATTGTTTTTTTCTGTAGCATGGTATACTACCATTTTGTGAACATGGACGGCACCATAAATTTGTATCTTCAACTGTAACAGATTTTTTATTAAAAACTCCCGCACCTGTTTCTTTTGTAGTTGGTCCTAAAATTGAAATTGCAGGTATATCTAATCCTTCAGCTGCGTGAACTAAACCAGTATCACTTCCTATAACGAATTCAGATTGACTAATAATTGCAATTGATTCTCTCAAACTAGTTTCACCATGAATATCTATTAAATTCTTTCCAAAAGTGTCTTTTATCCTATTACAAATTATATCATAAGAATTTCCAACTAATAATGGAGTTAAATTATAGTTTTCTACACATTTTTTAATAACTGTAACATATCTTTCAAAAAGCCAAGTTTTTTGAGGCCAAGCAGCTCCAGGTAAAATAACAAAAAATGGATTTATAGCCCCTCTTGAATGAATGAATTTTTTAGATTTAATCTTTTCTTCTTTTGAAATAAACAGTTTCGTTTTTGATGGATTATTCTCTTCATTAATTAAATCATCTATTGTTCCATTCATCCATGATCTAACAGAGAACTCTTTAGGAAATTGATTCAAATGAAATACATAATTTTTAAACCTTTTCCATCTAGGTTTTCTAATATACCTTTTTTCTGAATTTTTGATAAATTTTCTAATAATTTTTGATCGTGTAGTATTGTGAAGGTCTAAAACTAAATCATATTTCAAAGCATTCATTTCATAGGAAATACTTTTTAAATCTTTATAGTTTGCTTTTATGTCAACTTCATAAATATTATTAATATATGGATGTTCATTAAGTAAAGATGAATATTTAGATAAAGTCATGAAATCTATTAAAGTATCAGGAAAGTTCTTTTTAAGTGTTCCAATGACTGAAGTTGTTTGAACAATATCACCAATAGAACTAAATCTTAAGACTAAAATAGTCTTTGGATAATTCATTAAATTAGCTTGAACGTTGAGTATTAAAATTAATTAAGTCAATCATTGACTGCTTGTAAGTAGACTCAGGGTACATTGTTATAGCCTCAAATGCTTGACTATTAAGTTCATTAATCTTTTCTTCAGCATAATTAAACCCACCTGCATCATGAACAATCTCATTTAGATCATGTATGTCAGAATTTGTTTTTTTCTTAGAACTAATAATTTTTTTTAACTTACGAAGCTTTGACCTGTTAATTTGTTCATAAGTATAAATTAAAGGTAAAGTGACCATATTTCGTTTTAAATCAGCACCAATATCTTTACCAGTTTGCTTTTCATTACCTAATAAATCAAACAAGTCATCTTTTATTTGAAATGCCATACCTAATTTTGTCCCATAAGTAATCATAGCTTTTCTATCATTTTTTTCACCTGTTGACGTTATTGCACCTAATTCACAACTTGTAGAAATTAATGAAGCTGTTTTTTTGTAAATCATTTGGTAATATACTTCTTCAGTCATAGAACGAGTTAAAGATTTTTCAATTTGTAAAATTTCACCAGCCGCAAGTTTTTCAGCAGTATCTGCAATAAGTTGTAAAGCTGCAAAATCTTTTAATCCAACCATCTTTATCAATGCTTTACTGAAAATAAAATCTCCCATAAGTATTGATATTTTGTTCTTCCAAATACGATTAATGGAAAGAAATCCACGGCGTTTTTCAGCTTCATCAACAACATCATCATGTATTAATGTTGCAATATGAAGTAATTCTATCATTGCAGCTGCCTTATAACTATTTAAATTCGGTTGACCACAAACCCTTGAAGCTAATAACGTAAGGATTGGACGAATATGTTTCCCTTTGTGACGAATTATATATTTACCAACTAAATTAATCAATCTAACTTCTGAACTAAGTGCATCTCTAAATTCTTTTTCAAATAATTTAATATCATCAAAAATTGGTTCAGTAATAAGTCTGAGTGATTTTTTATCTTTTTTCATACTTTTAAATTAATCACTTTTTCTTCGACTTACTAACCAACTCACACCTATACTAATTTCATATAATAACATTAATGGAATAGACATTAAAACTAAACTAACTGGATCTGGTGGAGTTATAAATGCACTGATGATTAAAATAACAACTATTGCATGTCTTCTATAATGAGACATAAACGCAGGCGTTAGTAAACCAAAAATTGATAGAATAAATACTAAAACAGGCAACTCAAAAATTAGACCACTACCCAACATTAGCCATGTTATAAAATTAAAATAATAGTTAATTGAGAAATTATTTTGAATTCCTTCCATTCCAACTGAAGTGAAAAAATCTAAGGAAAAAGGTATTATTACTTTATAAGCAAAAGTTAGACCAATTAAAAATGATAGATATGTAAATATTATTAAAGGTGCTACATACTTACGCTCATTCATATATAAACCTGGTGAAATAAATTGCCAAATTTGAAATGTAAGAACTGGGACCGCTAATACAATCCCTCCAACTAGTGATATTCCCCATTTAATCATGAACATACCTTGAACTTTTAAAACTTGCAAATCCATTGGGTATTTTAAACTTTGTGTAGGCTTAATTAGAAAATCTATCAAAGAATCAATAAAAAAAAAGGTTATAATAGCTCCAATTATAACTGATATTAATGATTTAACTAAACGCCACCTTAATTCTTCTAAATGTTCTAAGAATGGCATCGATTGATGATTATTAGACATTTTTATCCTCAAATAATTTCCTCATAACTTCATAATGAGAAACTTTAATTGAATTTATATTGTTAATTGCTAATTTTAGTTGATCAACTTTTTTCTTAGACCAAAAATTACTCAATAAACGTTCTTGTACTAATTGAAGTATTCTATTTTTGTGTCTTAATAATTTTTTTTCATTAAGCATATTTTTATTTTGCATTAATTTCAAAAGCTCATTTAAACCTGAATAAAATTTTTCTACACCATCTCCTTTATTGGCAGAGGTACTATATACTTCAGGAACTAAATCTTCTTTTTTTGAAAATGAATGCAAAATAGAAGCTAAGTTTTGAGCCAATCTTCCTGAACCATCTCTATCACTTTTATTTATTACAAAAATATCTGCAATCTCTATAAGACCAGCTTTCATAAGTTGAACTTCATCCCCTGACTCAGGTACTAAAACTACTATAGTTACATCAACAGCTTTAGAAACATCAAGTTCACCTTGGCCAACACCAACTGTTTCATAAATAATAATATCTTTACCACTAGCAGCTAACACATCACCAACTTCTTGTGCTTTTTTTGTTAAACCACCTAAATCACCACGAGACCCCATACTTCTTATAAAAACATTATCATTAAATAAATATTGATTCATTCTCACGCGATCACCAAGTAGAGCCCCACCAGTAAATGGACTGGTTGGATCAATAGCAATAATACCAACGCTTTTATTATCAGTAAGAAAGTATTTTATAATTTGATTCGTTAATGTACTCTTTCCAGCACCTGGAGGGCCAGTCACACCTATTCTTATTGAATTATGACTTAACGAATATATTTCGTTAAAGAATTCATTGCTTATATCACTATTTGATTCAATCTCTGAAATGACACGCGATAAGGTTAGATGATCATTTGATCTTATAAGATCAATAGTTTTGGAATCCATATTCTTAGGTATAAGATTAAGAAAAGGCTGTTCGAAAAGAGTCAAAGTTAAATATCGTCAACACTCTATTTTCTTTCATAATCAATGATTTATCTTCTAATAGTTTTAGAGTTCTTGATACAGTCTCGCGAGAAGTGCCTGCCATATTAGCAATATCTTGTTGATATGGAAGATTCTTTATAAAAACGTTCCCTTGTTTAATTGTACCTAATTCTTCAGCTAGTCTTATTAAAGTTATACCTATACGTTGTTCTGAATCACTTAGCGATAAACTTTCAATTTGTTGATCACTTTTACGTAAACGAATTGCTAATTCTTCTAATAAAGCAATTGCAATCTTAGGATAAGATTCTAGACACTCAAGAAAATCTCTTCTAGATAATGTAAGCATAACAGCAGTTTCATTAGCGACAATATTGGCAGATCTTCCAGCGCCATCTAGAAGCGACATTTCACCAAAGAAATCACTCTCACCCAATATAGCAAGAATCACCTCTCTACCATCATCGCTTAGACGTGTGACTTTAACTGCACCACTTGTAATAATAAAGAATGATTCACCATGGCTTTCTTCTAAAAGAATCATTTGTCCTTTGTCATACTCACGTGGAACCATTTTTGAAGATATTTTAGTTAAATCTGAGTCAGAAAGATCAGAAAAAATAGGAACATTGCGTAAATGGTCAACTTTATCCATATCTTAAGATACTAAATTTTATAGGTCAGAAGAAATCTTAAAATCTACTATAATAATATTTAGTAAGTCGTGATAATAATCACAGTTCTAACTGTAAATAGTAGTTTTTATTTCTAACATATTTCTTTTGGTAAAGTTTAATAATAAAGGATAGATTCTCAAGCTAATTTTTAATCATTATTTGAGGAACTTAATGGATCGACATCCACAACAAATAAAACGTGAGCGACAAGATAAGAAAAGACATGAGATTAATGTTGCTAAAAACTCTGATTTGAAAACTGCTATAAAGCGCGTTCTTGAATCATCTGCTTTAGATAAAGCACAAGTGCATTATACAATTGCTGTAAGTACAATAGATAAGATGGTAAGTAAAGGTATATTAAAGAAAAATACTGCAGCTCGCAGAAAATCTCAAATCACAAAACACCTTAACACGCTCTCAGCTTAAAAAATAGTCTTTATAATTAGATTCTTAACTATCTGACACTTGATAGTTTGGAGCTTCCTTCATTATTTTAACTTCATGAGGATGACTCTCTTTTATTCCAGCAGTAGTTGTTTGTATAAATTCAGCTTTTTTATGAAAATCTTGAATATCTTTAGCTCCACAGTAACCCATTGATGAGCGTAATCCACCCATAAGCTGATGAATAGTATTTTTCACTAATCCTCTGTATGGAACCATACCTTCTATTCCTTCAGGAACTAATTTTGTAGTTTCAGCCTCTTCCTGAAAATAGCGATCTCTACTTCCTTCTTTCATCGCTCCTAAAGAGCCCATTCCTCGATATGATTTATATTGTCTTCCTTCAAATAAAATAAATTCACCAGGACTTTCATCCATACCCGCTAACATAGAGCCTAGCATAACAACTTCGGAACCAGCAGCAATTGCTTTTGCTAAATCTCCACTATAACGTATACCTCCATCAGCTATTATTGGAATATTGTGTTTATTTGCTTCATCAACACAATTCATAATTCCAGATAATTGAGGCATACCTACACCTGCTACGATACGTGTGGTACAACTAGCTCCGGCACCAATTCCTACTTTTATTGAATCAACTCCGCAATCAATTAAAGCTTTAACTCCATCAGCGGTAGCAACATTACCTGCAATTATTTGTAAATCACCAACTGCCTTTTTAATATTCTTAATAGCACTTAACACTCCAGAAGAATGGCCATGAGCTGTATCAATTACTATTACATCAACATCATTATCCCATAGAGCTTGAGAGCGTTCAATGGAATCATCACTAATACCAATAGCTGCTCCAACTCTTAATCGCCCACTTTTATCTTTACAGGCATTAGGAAAATCTTCTTTTTTCTGAATATCTTTAACTGTAATTAAGCCAGCTAGATTTCCATCATCATCTACTACTAATAATTTCTCTATTCGATGCTGTTGTAAAACTTCTTTTGCCTCATCTAAAGTTGTACCTTTTTTAACAGTAACTAACTTTTTAGATGTCATTCTATCACGAACTGAAAGATTGTCATCTTTTTCAAATCTAATATCACGATTAGTTATTATTCCTACTAATTTTCCATCCTTAACAACTGGTAAGCCACTAATATGATAATTATTCATAACATTTTTGGCATCACGAATTGTTTTATCAATAGTGAGAGTTACAGGATTGACAATCATACCACTTTCTGAACGCTTAACTCTATCAACCATTAAAGATTGATCTTCAATTGATAAGTTTTTGTGTATAATACCAATTCCACCTTCACGAGCTAAAGCAACAGCCATGTCACTTTCTGTAACCGTGTCCATAGCAGCAGAAAGGAGAGGAATATTCATTTTAATTTTATTAGTCAAACGAGTCTTTAGATTTACATCTCGAGGTAGAATATGAGATTCTTGAGGTACTAATAAAACATCATCAAAAGTAAGTGCTTGAATAAAGGGTGGTCGATTTTTCATAGTTTTAATTTAAGTTTATATGTTTTGATAAGATTTTTAAAATTGTTCCTGATTTAATTAAATGGTCAATAATTTCAATGTCAGTATGCAAAGGGTGATCTTTTGATGTTAAAACTTTTGATCTCTTTAAAAGTTTCATTATAGAATTCAAACCTATTGCTGAAGAAAGTTTTTTATGAAACCGGTGATTTATATTTCCAGAAACTAATATTTCTATTGCTAAAATAGATCTAATGTGACTAATAATACGAAGGCACTTACGACCTGACCATGGAGCCATACTAACAAAGTCTTCTTGACCTGCAGAGGTTGATATCGAGTCAACACTGGCAGGATGCGCTAAAGTTTTATTTTCGGAAGCTAGAGCAGCAGCAGTTACTTGAGCTAACATAAAACCTGATTCTAAGCCAGGATTTACAGCACCAAACATTGGTATCCGGTCTCCTATTCCTTTCATAAAATAGTTAATTCTTCGTTCAGCAATAGCGCCTATCTCTGACATAGCTATTGAAAGTGAGTCTAAAGCTTGAGCCACATGCTCTGCATGAAAATGCCCTGAATTCATTATCTGCCCATTTTGAAAAACTAAAGGATTATCAGAAATAGAATTAAGTTCATTATTAATAATATTTTCAACATTATTAAAGATATCACGACTTGCACCATGAACATGAGGCATACAGCGTATAGAATAAGGGTCCTGGACTTGACCACAGTCATTATGAGATTTAACAATCTCACTTCCTTTAAGTAGGTTGTAAATATTTTCAGCAACTTTAATTTGACCAGGA
Organism: Fidelibacterota bacterium; assembly: GCA_014239505.1. GTDB lineage: Bacteria > Fidelibacterota > Marinisomatia > Marinisomatales > TCS55 > TCS55. Next base: position 12,355 of record JAAZYT010000168.1, read on the forward strand.
TGTTTTTTTAATTTATGAACAATAGGGTTAAAAACAATATTTGTTGATAAACTAGCTTCTGTTGATAAAGCACCACTAATATCTGCAGTTTTCAAAAGTTTTTCTGATTCAAATAAAGAACGAATACCTAAAGCTGTTGAAACTTGGGTACCATTTATTAAACTTAACCCTTCTTTAGCTTCTAAAGTTATTGGCTCAAGGTTAGCTTCTTTCAAAGCTAATAAGGAAGGCATTGTTCTATCTTGGAAGTGGACTTGACCTTCACCTATCATTGCTAAAGCTAAATGAGCTAAAGGAGCTAAATCCCCTGATGCACCCACAGAGCCTTGTCTTGGCATCAATGGAAGGATATCGTGGTTTAACATATCAACTAATAATTTTGCTAAAACTGGACGGATACCACTGTAACCTTTCGCCCAAGTCATCAATTTAAGGACCATTGAAACTCGAGTCACTCCTAAATCTAATGTTTTACCTACGCCACAGGCATGACTGCGAACTAAATTTAATTGTAAATCCTTAATATCATTAGAGCTGATAGAAACATTACTTAGTTTACCAAACCCAGTATTTACACCATAAACTTTCTTATTTGACCGTAAAATTTGATTTAGTACAATATTAGATGTTTTGATTGATGACTTAGCATCTGAGGAAAGACTAATTCTACAGGCGGAAGATAGAAGAGGTGATAATTCTTTCCAATTTATGGAATTAGTTGATATAAGTAGTCTACCCATTGGCCAATTTAGACAAATTTAAAGACATTGAACAAGAACAGTGAAATTAATCTTCAATATTTTATTATTTTTATCTTCAATAAATTATAGCCTTTATCTTAATTAATTAATAGATAGGTTATTTAATATGATTTCTGTTTTAAGTATTCCATTGGATGAAAATTCATCTTTTATAAAAGGTTGTGCTAATGGACCATACGCGATTAAAAAAGCATTTTACTCTGAATCTTCCAACATGTTCTCAGAAAACGGATATAATTGTGCTGATGATAAACAAGTTCTTTATTTAGATAATTTTGAACTTAAATCAGGTAAGTATGCCATTGAAAAGATTCAAAATACTGTAGAAAAAGAATTGTCTAAAAAAAATAAGGTAATTTCAATTGGTGGAGATCATTCTATTACCTATCCGATTATTGAAGCATATTCGAATTATTATGAATCATTAAACATTCTACATTTTGATGCACATCCTGATCTTTACAATAATTTTGATAATAATCCTTACTCACATGCTTCTCCATTTGCTAGAATAATGGAAAAATCTTTAGTTAAACGTTTAGTGCAAATAGGTATAAGAACCCTTAATAATCACCAAAGAGAGCAAGTAGAAAAATTCAATGTTGAAGTTATTGAAATGAAAGATTTTAGTTCAAACTTATCACTTAAATTCGACGGGCCATTATATATTTCACTAGATATTGATGGCCTTGATCCTGCATTTGCTCCAGGCGTTTCACACCCAGAGCCTGGTGGATTAACAACAAGAAACATTATAAATATTATAAATGAATTAGAGGGAAATGTCGTTGGTGGAGATATAGTTGAGTACAATCCTATAAATGACATAAATGATATAACTGCATACACTGCAGCCAAGCTATTGAAAGAAATAATTGGAAAAGTTATGGACTCTTAAATACTAATTCTAAAATTTAGAAATAATATCAATGTAGTGTTTAGAACCTTCTCTTAATGTTCTTTTTTGATTTTTAAAATCAACTTCATATAAACCAAATTTCATAGCATACCCTTCTGACCATTCAAAATTATCCATTAATGTCCAGTAATAGTAACCCTTTATATTTGCTCCTTCATCAATGGCTTTAGAAACTGCGAATAAGTAGCGATCAATATACTTTGGACGAATAGTATCACTTTTATCAGCCACACCATTCTCAGTGATAATTATAGGTTTACCTATAGCACTAACTCGTTTAATGGATCTATATATTGCCTCAGGATAAATAGGATAGGGCATATCGGTCATTTCTTCATCATCATAAAATTGGAACCGAAAAAAGTTATTTAAACTAAATTGAGATTTAACTCGTTGATGAGAATAATTATTTAAACCAATAAAATCTAATGATTTAATAACCGATGGATCGTTAAATACAACTTTATTCATCCCAGGCATATTAAACTCAAAATTACCAGTTATAAAATAATCAAGGGCACCTTGATTGAAAACTTCATCTAAAGTTCGACTTACAAACCAATCCAAAGGATTCCATCTATTGAATGGATCAAATGGAAAAATATTTTTTACAATACCAATTTGGTGTTTTTTCCCATTCCTATGGGATTTTAATAAATTATAAACCCTAGTATGAGCTAATAATAAATTTTTCATTACAACTCCAGCCAACTGTGGATCTTTCTTCCCTGGTGGGAAAACTCCATTAAAATACCCTTGGCTTGTGTAAACGGCAGGTTCATTTATAGTACACCATTTTTCAACTTTAGCATTTAATTCTTCAAATACAAACTCGCTAAATCGAGTAAAATATTTGATATTTTCTTCTTTCTCAAAAGCACCCAAATCTTCAAACCAAAGTGGGTTTGTAAAGTGATGTAGAGTTATAACTGGTTTAATACCAGCTGATAGCAATGCATCACAAACTTCTTGATAGTGTTGAATTGCTTTTTTACTAAACAAACCTTCTTCTGGTTCAATTTTACTCCACTCAACAGAAAATCTATATACATCAACTCCTAATTCTTTAATGAGTAAAATATCTTCTTTAAACCTTTTCCAATGATCCGAAGCAATACCTGATTTTTCTCCTTCATGTATATGTGGTAAGCCATCTTGAAAATTACCTTCTTCCCACCTAGACCAATTATTTATAGAATTTCCTTCAACTTGATGGGCAGACGTCGCAACACCCCATTGGAATCCTTTTGGAAAATCTAGTACCGTTTCATCAATCTGATCCCAATTCCAACGAACTTCAGGATATTTGATATGATTAATTATTAAATAGCCACTAAGTAAGAAAAGTGGAAATAATAGTATATAAAACCATTTCTTTATCATAAAAATTCTAAAACTTACCCAGTTCATTTAATTCTTTAAATGCGATTAAATCAACAGGTATTGAGTCACTAAATGCTATTCCATATCGTTTATTAATAATTCTATCATCCATAACTATAAAAATACCTTCATCATAAGTTGTTCTAATCAAACGACCGAAGCCTTGCCTAAATCTAATAACTGATTCAGGTAATGCATAATTCATAAACCTGCTACCACCTTGTGACTCGATTAAATCTCCATAAGCTTTTACTAATGGTTCCGTGGGTACATCAAAAGGCATTTTAACGATAATTAATATCTCCAATAAATTTCCAGGTAAATCCACACCTTCCCAAAACGCATTCGTACCTAGTAAAATACCATTAGAAGTTTGATGCATACCTCTAACTAGTCCTATTCTAGAAGTTTGTCTTTTTTGAGCAAAAATAGGTAATTTTTTACCAGTTGGCGAACTTTGCAGTAGCTTTAATGTTGCTTCTAATTGAGCACGAGACGTAAAAAGAACCATCATACGTTTATTATAACTCTGATGACATGCTAAAATTGTTTTTGCTATAACTTCTGGATGTTGGCCATCTGATCCAGAATACTGATAATAGGTTACTTGATCATTATAATGAAATGGACTATCAAAAATCGCTGTCTTAACGTCATCAAATTCCACACCATTTAAACCTGTCCTTTGAAGATAGTAATCAAAAGTCGTTTCAGTTCTAAGTGTAGCACTAGTGAGGATACAATGATCTAATGATTTAAATAAATTATGAGATAAATCCGATGCTAAATCAATAGGTGCAACATTAGCAGTTAACACCAATTCAGTTTTTGCATTAAATCTTTTAAAATTACCTTCGTACCAATAAACTAAATCATTATCTTGATTTGTTGAAATGTATTGAACAAGTAAGAGAGCATCAGTCATAAATCCTTCTCCTCTATCTAATAACTGATGTAGTTCTAAAAAATCTTCTTTTGCTTCATCAATATCTAATAAAGAATCACGCATACGCCTTACTTGATTTCGAACAGAGTGTAATCCTCTATTGAGCATTGATAATTCTTTTTCTAAGGGACCAAACTCGGCAACTAAATCTTTAATAATTAACTTAGTAGAATACTTTGCTTCAGGATTGAATTTGTGCAAACTATTTCCAGACATTTGATCAAAAAAAGTTTTTAAAGCATCTCTGCAAATTGACACAGAATGAGAGAGGTCTTTTCTATTACCTTCGAATTGTGGATGTAGATTACCTAATGATTTCAATTGATTACTCCAACGTACGGAATGGCTGTGTTCAGGATCAATTCTGTCTAATAAATATGCTATTGATCTATAGTCTAACGTTGCTGTCAATTGATGATAAGCAGCTTGAGGTAAATTATGTGCCTCATCAACAATAACTGATTTATATTCAGGTAAAAAACCGTTTCCTTCTTCAGTTTCAGCCCTACTTTTTGCTTCAGAAATCATCAAGGCATGGTTAACTACAATTAAGTTAGCTTGATAAATCATCTTTCTTAATGGCCCAAAGAAACAACCTCCATTCCGTGCACAGATTGGTGATGTGCAAAAACCTGGTTCACTTTGCACTGAAGCCATAAGTCTAAATGTGAATCCATTAGTAAATCCTGGGCACTCATCCATATCTCCAGTCTGTGTATGCTCTAGCCAAACCATTAGTGGAACAAGATACATAGCTTCTTCAGCATTTAACATTTTTTCTGCACCACTAATAAGCCAATTCAATCGTGACTTACATACATAATTGTTTCGACCTTTAATTAGAACAGCTTGGACTGGTGCATCTACAGCACTTGCTAAACGAGGTAGGTCTTTATTAAATAATTGATCTTGAAGGTGTTTGGTATAACATGATATGACGATAGGTCCTTCATCAATATTATTTACATTATGTTTGATAGCAGGGAACAAATAAGCCATACTTTTACCTAAACCAGTACCTGCTTCAGCAACTCCAATCCCACCTGGGCTTGTTAAAATATCATCAATAAATTGAGAATAATGTACTTGATTTGGTCGATTTTCATATGCTTCAAATGATTTACTAAGGTTACCCTCAGGACCAAAAACATCATTACTATTTGATGCAGCTATATTACTTTTTCCATCATGAATAAAAATATTTAAATTAATTGGTTTAGGAATCTTTGATTTTGTTAGACCACCTTTTATTTTACCGATTTTTGCTAAAGCATTACCTAAATCAATAAAAAGATCTTTATTATGAATATTAAATGGCTTTAATAGTTCTATTATTTTTGAAATTAAATCCAAATTATAGCTAGCAATTTCTTCAATCAGCTCTACAAATATCTGCCCACAATTTTCCGTATCATATTCTGCGCGATGAGCACCTTTTGTCGATAATCCAAAAAAGTCAGAAACTGCAGTAAGATTATGTGCAGGTTGAAAAAATAAAAAAGCTCGAGAGAGTGTTAAAGTATCATAGTACTTACGTTTGGGCAAATCTTTTTTATATCTTTTAGCCATGGTTTCTAAAAAAGATTGGTCAAATGGAGTGTTATGAGCAACAATTGGATAATCTCCAATGAAATCAATAAAATCTTTTATAATTTTATCTTCAGTTGGAGCATCAACAACCATTTTATTAGTAATTCCTGTTATACCTTCAATCATTTCAGGAATAGGAATGCCTGGATTAATTAAAGTTGTATATCTTTCTGATGCAGTTCCATCTTTAAAAAGAATAGCCGCTACTTCAATAACTCTATCAGTCTCAACTTGAAGTCCTGTTGTCTCAAAATCTAGAGCAACAAAATGGTCTAATGATAGATCACGTAATAGTTCAGAGCGATCTTTATACAGTCTGGTACCCTAATTTTTCTTGTCAGTTGGGAGATCTATTTTAAAAGAAGGTCTAACTTTACCAAATCTAAAATAATTGTAATATCTTAAAATCCAAAAGAGAGATAATATCATTATTAATAACCATGGGAACCTTACGGAAATAAACATGGCTGGAATAAATATTACATGCATTCGAGCTCTCTGAAGATGTCTAATTGCAACTGGAAATAGTAAAATAACTATTGGAAATAACAAAAAAACTGCTGCTATTGTCGATATCATTGGATCATCATTAAAATATCCTAATAAAGTACTAAAAAGTGTTAAAACAATAATAATAGATAAGATTGGCAGCATCTCTTTTTTAGATGGAGTTAATTTTTCTTTAATATCAATTTTAATAGACCATATCATATGTCCTACAATAAAAAATATAAAATATGGTAACCCAAACAAGAAAGTATTCAAATCAAAACCAAAAGGTATTGTTCCAAATGAGAATAAAATAATTCCTTTAAAAAACATAAAAATACTTGATTGAAGTGAGTAGTCATAATGCAAGAAACCTGGCTTTATAGATATAAAGACAGAAACCAGTGAAATTATTCCAAAAATTAATATGTTAAAAGTTGTCCAATCCCAATAAGACCATCTATTTAATAAGTGGATCGATACATTATTTCCAGCTAGTATCATTGTCCAGGCACCAAACCATCTTTCAGGTTTTAAAGTGCTTAACCAATCTAGTTTCCTAAATAATTGAGATAATGAATCATATCTTGATGATTCTTTGGGAAAATATTTTTCTATAAACAAAGTTTATCCGATCAAAGCCTTTCCAGTAATCTCAAAATAGATTTCATTGAATATGATAAAAGCAACTATCGTAGATGCAATAGTTAATAAAGATCTAACTAATAAAGGAGATAACTCCATTTTATCCATACCTATTTTAAGTTCGGACATATAATTAGATAGACCCCATTTCTTTAGGATAAATATCGCTGTAAACATTCCACCAATAGGAAGCATATATTTAGCAGATAAATAATCCATAAAGTCAAAAAATGGCATACCTAAAAATCCAGTAATATTGATTCCACCACCAAGTGAAAGCGAACAAAAAATACCAACAATTGTAATAATAGACCCAAATTGAATCGTTGCTTTTTTCCTTGACCAACCTTTCTGATCAATAAAGTATGCTGTAACAACTTCTAGAATTGATATAGCCGATGTAAGTGCGGCCATAAACAATAAAATAAAGAATAACGTACCCCATACTGCTCCTCCTGCTATTTGAGGAAATATTGAAGGCAAAACAACAAAAATCAACCCCGGACCTTCAGCAGGATTGGCACCTAAGGCAAATACAGTAGTAAAAATAGCAACACCAGCTAGCATTGCAATAGCAGTATCAAGAAATATCACCCACAAAGCAGATGTTACAAGATTTTGCTTTTTATTAAGATAGCTACCGTAGGTTATCATTGTCCCCATTCCAAGACTTACTGTAAAGAATGAATGACCCAATGCAAGAACAATAGCTGAAGCCGTTAAATCTTCAAATCTAGGATTAAATAGAAAAGACAGACCTTCCATTCCACCTTCTAATGTCATGCCCCTAATAGCTAAAACACCAAGTAGAACTACAATTAATGGCATCATTATTTTGGACCACTTTTCTATACCACCTTTGACTCCTTGGACTATAATAAAAATACATAAACCCATGAATAAAACTTGATAAATAATGGGACTAAAAGTGCTAGTTATAAAACTATTAAAAACGGTTCCGGAAGCTTCAGTATTACCTGAGACTATAGCAAAGCCACCTGATAAAGAATCAATTATATACTTTAAGATCCAACCACCAACTACTCCATAAAATGATAAAATTACAAATGCTGCTGCAACTCCTAAATAACCCACCCATTTCCAATTTGAACTTGGAGCTAACTGCTCAAAGGCTCCAACAGGACTAAGTTGTGTTTTTCGACCTATAACAAATTCAGCAACAACAATGGATAAGCCAACAATTAAGATACATGCTAGATATACAATCGTGAATGCACCGCCACCATTTTCTCCTGCCATCGATGGGAATTTCCAAATGTTACCAATCCCTACGGCTGAACCTGCGGCAGCTAAAATAAACCCTAATTTGGATCCCCATTGTTCACGAATTTGACTCATTATTGTTCCTTTTTCATAGTATTTGTTTTTTCAATATCTTCTGACATTACATCTCTAAAGGGATGCAAATGAGCTTCTACAATAGCATCAAGAAGGCCGTAAATATAGACAAAACCAACCCACCATCCATATTTGTTTCTCAATTTTAAATACTTTGCTTTTTCAGACATATCAATGCCTTCATAATTTTTATATTTACTTGAACTATCTATATATAAAAATCCAGCTCCTAAGGCCGCTCCTAGTAATAATATACCTTTTATTTTTTGATCATTATAAAATTGTCCACCACCAGGAAATAATAATGCTCTTGAAGCTGCCTTTGAAGGTGATTTCTGTAAAGTTGAGTCAGATTCTTGAGCTATTAAAGGGAATGCTGTCAAAAAACTGACCAAAATCATAATTTTGCTCATAAATATTCTATATTGTAGCTATGCACTCAATCTCTACATCAGTGTATCCAGGTAATTCTTTCACAGATACCAATGATCTAGCAGGGGCTTTATCTTCATCTAACCATTCATTGAAAACTTCATTTACTTCAGCATAATTAGCCATATCTGTAATAAAAACTGTAAACTTAACAACATTAGATAAACTACTTCCTGATGTTTCTAATATCGCTGATAAGTTTTTAAACACCTGGTTGACTCTAGATTTAAAACTTTCTTCTATAAATTTACCTGTGTCTGGATCTAATCCTACTTGACCAGCAGTAAATATAAACCCATTAGATACAACGGCTTGATTATAAGAGCCCATGGGGTTGGGCGCATTCGCATCTGTAATTACCGTTCTAGACATAAATCCTCCTAATTATTTAATTCCATACAAAATAAACCAATATTTGGATCATACTCTCGTTTCCCATTGGTTTCAAATTTTCTTAATATAAATTCACCAACAGCACCAACTTTAGCCTCAAATAAGTGCCCTCCTTTAACATCAAGATTATGATCACTAACTGTTATGTGCGCATGTATGAAGGGTTCACCATCTTTTAAAATTATATTTCCTTGAAATGATGTTAACTCCCAAAGATTATCAAAATCTTGACGTATATATTTTTTGTTTTCTAAATCATATGCGCCAAAATCAATTTCTTTTATAGCTCCAATTCCAGATATTTGCCCATTAATAATATTTTGTGATTTGCAAAATTTAGTTAATGTCTCCATAATTGGTTCATTTTGCTCAA
>JAAZYT010000101.1 GCA_014239505.1 Fidelibacterota bacterium
ACTGTATCACATTTACAGTCAAGAAGTAGGTCTGCGACACTATCTTCGCATGTCCATAAGAATAGAATACTAAAGAATAAAATGCTTTTTCTCATACTACATCAACTTACAAAAAAAAGGACTACCGAAGTAGTCCTCTCTGTTTTTTCTTCCTATAAAGATTGCCGCGAAAGAAAGTGGGCGATGAGAGATTCGAACTCCCGATGTCCTGCGTGTTGTTGCAGACAGTCTTCCTTGCAATATTATCGTCCAAATACGTTTGTATACGTATTATATAGCCAGTTTAATCTAATACAATATTTCTATATTTGATATTACATCTATTCTTTAACATATATAAAACGATTTATTAATGAATCAAGATAAGTAAAATCAATAGAATTCTTTGACGGCACCTTAAACAATGCTTGTCGATCGTAAAATTGAATTGGTTTGACAAGCTCTTCAACAATATGATAATAGGGGCGATTATTATAATCATCAAATATTATCGAAACATTCTCATCTGCATACTTTAATGAGATAAGAAAACAACAAACTCTAAAACGTCCATCAATCAAAATAAGGTCAGGATTATAATCTTGTTTCCATATATTCTCACAATATTTGATAAAATTTTCTTTTTTTGAATCGTCAATTGGCATTCCCCATTCTCCAACTTCTCCACAATCTATTCTATTTAAAATATATCTATCTATATCATTCATTTTAGAAGATATTTCTGACGCCCATTTTTCACTTGTGTCAACGCTTATAATTTTACTTTTAGTATTATTATAGGCCCACAGAGTAGAGTCACCACATCCATATTCTCCATACACTTTGGAAGTCAATAATAATTCTTTAAACAAAGAATCATTTCCATGAAACAAAAGGTGTGGATTTATTCTTTTCTTAATAGATAATAATAATTTTCTCAAAGGTTTTGGATATCGCATTCAATGAATTTAGTTAAAAAAATGAAGAAATTGATAATTCATTAGTCCGAAATATAATATCCCTATTAATATCCCTCTTTTTTGTCGTCTTATGCGTAATAGATGAGTAGGTATAGGTACAACAAAGGCTACCGAAGTAGCCCTTGTTTTGTCGTCAAACAATGTGTCTTATCGACGAAGTGGGCGATGAGAGATTTTATAGAAAAAGCCAGAGACATTTACTGTATACTTTTTGAAACATTATCATAATACAGTACTTGTCTTGTGAACTCTGTTTCAGATCTACTGATAAAAGCATTATAGATTCCTAATCTAAGTCCTATCTGAGCATTTTCACTTGGAAGAGTAGATTTGTTTTGGGTCAAAACAAGCTCGTCATCCACATATACTTCAATTAATCCACTTGTAGAAGTTTCAGCTTTAATTAAATATTTAATTTTAATCCATTTATCATAAGGTTCATCAGTTATTGTAACATTTAAATCTGGTGTCCAGCTAAACTCTTGATGAGTTTGGAGGTACAATCTATTATTATCCCCAATCATTAGATATATAAGTGAATTAAAAATATCAGTATCATTAACATTTATTTGAGATAGAATAGTTATATTTTCTCCCTTGGGCCTACAAAATTTATCATATGGGATATAGATAAATGTTGTGTATTCAATTAGTTTACCAAGATGTGCAAAATTAGGCATGGACTCATGAATTTCATGTCTGCTTCTATCGTTAGCACAATCATCAAACCCACTGTTTCCACTACAATCACCCTTTCTCAATTCAAACCTTGCTGAATTATTGCCATTTTGAATTGGATGCTCGAGTTTACTAACGACAATACATCCATAATTTTTTGCATTTATTGTGTGAGTAGTTTCAAAATTTATTGAGTTGAAAACATCAGTAATTGCTTCGTTTGAACAAGGAAAACCCTCAGGAATTTCTCCTACAATTATTTCATCAGTACATGGAGATGCAGGTGCGGGTTCTTCAGG
>JAAZYT010000179.1 GCA_014239505.1 Fidelibacterota bacterium
CAATTGCTCTTAAGAGCAGTTTTTTTTGATACTCTATGCCTTCTTCAGAATACATATCATCTATAGCTTCACGAAGTTTTTTATCTACAGCCAGACTATTCATCTGAATTTGAACATGACTTTTATCCATCTCTCTAACTTTTAAAACTGTTACATCATTATTATATTCGTGAAAACCATCATTGTATTTGTTTGGTGTACCGTATTCCATAAGAAATTTATATTTAATTACATCATCGGCCGTTAGTTGAGGAAAACCTGTAGGTTTTAACTCAATTGTTCTCACAACACCATTCATAATATAATGAGAAGGTTCGTGATTGGTTGAACTGTAGATATGATCCACATTAATAAAATGAAGTTCAACAGTCTCTATAGTCAAACGAGTAATTATTTGAAATAATACTTTAGAGCGCTTTAAAGGAAGTTTATATTTAGTAGGGAGCTCTATTACATCTTCCCAATATTCTACTGACTGAGCAGAATCTAAAATATTTGACATTACAGTTGGTAAACTCATTCCCCATTTTGCTACAGGATGACGATCAACTGTCCAACCTTCGGGTAAAGATTCAAGTTGAAAAATAGGATTTAATGATTTCGGTTGTACTGCATCATCAATAATTTCATCTTTTGATTCTGTTTCCATTTGAGACTCAGAAGATTTTAAAACTAATGAAGACTCATTAGAACCGCGCCAAATACAGCTTGAAATAATAAGACAAAGAGAAAGTATCAATACGTGTTTAAAAAAATTCATATTAATTTTTTTTCTTTGGTGGATGTAATGGATGATTTTCTCCTCTGTGACAAACCCAACACGATATTTCATGAAAATTCAAATCTTTCATAGTTTTATTAGCGTTTATAGTCATGGCCATCATTTCACGAGCTACTTTTTTATGTCCTTTTTCATCACTTGAATAATCAGATAAATTATGACAAAAATTACACTTCACACCTAATTCAGATGCCACCACAGATTTCATATACTTAACAAGATCACGTTTTTTTGTATATGGAAGTACTTTAACATTTTTCAATTCCGACTGCTGTCCAAATAAAAATCCAAAAATAAATCCCATTGTAAATACAACCTTTTTCATTAATTCTTTCCTCTTCAATTTAATCTTATCTTTTTGATGAATTGCCAATAAAAAAATGAATTGGATTGATAAGAAATTTAATATCAATAAATGATAAAATTATATAATAGTATCATTGTTATAGAAACAAAAAAGCCCCCGCAAGCGGAGGCTCATTTGTCGAGGATTTGAAAAATTATTTTCTACCTCTCGCCATTGGGGCACGAGCAACATTTCCACCTTTATCAATAAAATATAAGTAACCTGATTCACGTTGAACACCTGCATCAGCTACTTTTTCTGCATTGCCGCCACCTTTTCCAGCACGGGCCATTTTTGAACGCCATACATTACCATCTTTTCCTAGGTAATATAGATAACCGGACTCTTTTGATACTCCAGTTGATTTTACAACTTCAGCCATAATATGACCTCCTTTAGTAGGTTGTTTTATACTAAATGTTAGTTCTCGACAGTAAGTGTACGATTTAAGCAATGTAAAAAGCAACAATTTTCTCGAGGAGAGATTGACGACAAAAAAAGATGTATTTTTGAGTTATTCTCTCATACCTTATTAACTTAATTTCACGGCGATTTAACAACTCTTTTTGCCCCGGTAGCTCAGCTGGATAGAGCAACGCACTTCTAATGCGTAGGTCACAGGTTCGAATCCTGTTCGGGGTACAAATTTCAACTTCCAAAAAAAACTTTAACGTATATTTACCTTACTATCTTTTCTAAAGGAGGTTGAAATGAATAGGTTATTCCATTTATTAATATTTCTAATTTCTATAATATCTGCTCAAAGCATTGATCCAAGTCATTATAATAATATGAAGTTCCGATTTATTGGACCTGATGGAAATCGCGCAATTTCTGTTACAGGAGTTTCATCTGATCATAATACTTATTATATAGGTGCTGCATCAGGAGGTCTCTTTAGAACAAAAAATAATGGAATTTCATGGGAACCTATTTTTGATGACCAAAATGTTTCATCAGTTAGTGCTTTAGCTATTTCACAAAAAAACCCAAATATTTTATGGGCAGGGACAGGTGAAACTTTTGTTATTAGACCTGCACATGCAATTGGTGATGGAATTTATAAATCAATTAACGGTGGTGACACTTGGAAAAATATGGGCTTAGAAAAAACTGCTCGTATTGCACGAGTTGTTATTCATCCAAATAATGATAATATAATTTTTGTTGCTGCTCTCGGCCATACGTATGGTCCTCAAAAAGAAAGAGGTATTTATCGAACAACTAATGGTGGAAAAACTTGGGAACAAGTTTTATTCATTGATGAGAACACAGGAGGAATTGATATTGCAATTGATCGCAACAACCCTGATTTCTTAATTGCAAGTATGTGGCAAATTAACATTAATACATGGGGATTAAACAGTGGTGGTGAGTCAGGTGGTGTTTTCATTACTAGAGATGGTGGAAATTCTTGGGAAAGACAGGATAAGAATGGCTTACCAGGTGGCAAAGGTAAGCCCGTGGGAAAAATTGCAATTGCAATTTCACAAAGTAATCCAAAAACTATGTATGCACTATGTGAAGAAGCTCACCCAGGACTTTATCGTACAGATAATGGTGGTAAATCATGGAAACTAATTTCAAGAAATCACACTTTAGCTGAACGAGCACCGTATTATATGAGATTGGCAGTAGCACCAGATAATCCAGAAAAAATATATGTATTAAATGTACAATTCAGTATTTCAGAAGATGGTGGAAAAACTATCAAATCGGGTTATCGTGCAGGAGGAGACAATCATGATATTTGGATAGACCCCGAGGATGGTAATAGAATAATGGTAGCACATGATGGATGTGCCTCAATTACAAATGATGGTAAAACATTTAAACGAGTTGTCTTACCTATTGCTCAAATGTATCATGCTCATGTTGATGACCAAATTCCTTATAATGTATATGGGAATCGTCAAGATGGTTACTCATATAGAGGTCCAAGTAATAGTCTAGAGTATGGCATCAACCTCGGTCATTGGCGTGCATTTGGTGGCTGTGAATCTGGATTTGGTATACCTGACCCAAATGATAATAATATTATTTGGTCTGGTTGCTATGATGGTGGATTAGAAGTATATGATGTAAGAACTGGTCATGCAAGAAATGTTCGAGTTTGGCCCGAAGCCTCCTATGGCTGGGAACCTAAAGATCTAAAATATAGATGGCATTGGACATTTCCAATACACGTATCAAAGCATAAAAAACATAATGTTTATGTTGGTAGTCAATATGTTCATCGCTCTTCTGATTTTGGCCAAAGTTGGGAAGTAATTTCTCCTGACCTTACATTAAATTTAAAGAACCATCA
>JAAZYT010000056.1 GCA_014239505.1 Fidelibacterota bacterium
TATTATTTCAGGAGGAAAAGGTGGTGCAGAGGATAAGATAAAAAAAATGGAAGAATCTGGTATTACTGTCGCTAAATCGCCATCAATAATTGGAAAAACTTTATTTAATAAATTGTCAAATTGATAAATAATATTAGAGGATTATATTAAATAAATAGATGTCAGCATCAAAAAATCTCGAATACGAAAAAACTTCATTTTTAAACAAATCTAATAGTGCTTTTATTGAGCGAATGTACCTTAAGTTCGTTAATAAAGACTCAGATTTACCAGATAGTTGGAAAGATTATTTTGAAGGTATTGGAGAAGAATTAAATATCATTGCAAAAGAAATTAATGGTCCTTCTTGGGGGCCTAAAAAAAACACAATAGATATTGATGAGCTTCAGAAAAAAATTGATCAAGAGGATCTAAACTCCAACGGTGTTGTTCCTATTGTTAATGCTACGAATGTAAATTCAACTGGATCAAACGAGGACTCAATAAAAGCTGTCTCAATGATCAGGTCATACAGACAACGAGGACATCTTATAGCCAAACTTGACCCACTTGAACTAATTAAATCAGATTATTTAGATGAGCTTCACCCAGAATCTTTTGGTTTTAAAAAAAATGATTATCAAAAAAGTATTTATCTTGGTGGAGTGATCAACAGACAGAGTTCAAATATTAAAGATATATTAAGTTTTTTAAAAAAAACTTATTGTGGACCAGTTGGTTATGAATACATGCACATATCGAATCCTACAGAGAGAAAATGGTTCAGAGATAGAATTGAAAAATCAGAAGATAATTTAAATTTTACCAAAAATGGTAAGGAAGCAATATTAAACAAACTAATTCAAGCTGAGGGCTTCGAAAAATTTCTTCATACAAAATATGTAGGAACTAAAAGATTTGGATTAGATGGAGGTGAAAGTTTAATTCCTGCTTTAGAGCAAATAATTAAAATTAGTGGTCAATCTCAAGTAAAAGAAGTTAAGATTGGTATGTCTCATCGAGGGAGATTAAATGTTTTAGCCAACGTATTACAAAAGTCGTATAAAAGAATATTCAATGAATTTGCTGGAGAATTTGGAACTTCATCAGACGAAGGTGCAGGAGATGTAAAATATCATTTAGGCGCTTCATCTAATAGAGAGTTTGATGGTAATTCTGTCCATGTAAGTTTAACTGATAACCCATCACATTTAGAAGCAGTCAATCCTGTTGTGCTTGGTCAAACCAGAGCAAAACAATATTTTCATAAAGATAAAGAGAGAAATAAAGTAATACCAATTTTAATTCACGGTGATGCGGCGTTCGCTGGTCAAGGTGTTGTAGCTGAATGTTTTGCAATGTCTGGACTTCCTGGTCATAATACAGGTGGAACAATTCATATAATTGTTAATAATCAGATAGGTTTTACGACTAGCCCGAGATTTGCTAGGTCTTCTCCATACCCATCTGATATAGCAAAAATGGTTGATGCCCCAATAATTCATGCAAACGGAGATGATCCAGAAGCAGTTGTTTATGCGGCCAGAATAGCCTCAGAGTTTAGACTTAAGTTCAATAGAGATGTAGTTGTTGATCTAATTTGTTATAGAAGGTTTGGCCATAACGAGGGAGATGAGCCATCATTCACTCA
>JAAZYT010000162.1 GCA_014239505.1 Fidelibacterota bacterium
AAATGTGTATTGTGATGTTATAGATAATACTATTTCTGGTGGACGTGTAGTGAGATTTGAATATGAAGGTCAGAATATATATGATGTTATAGATAAAGTTGGCATTTCACCCCTCCCTCCCTATATCAAAAGAGAATCTGAAGCAAAAGATAAAATTAGATATCAAACTGTTTTTGCTGAAAAAAGAGGTGCTGTTGCAGCCCCGACTGCAGGGCTTCATTTTACCGAAAATCTAATTAATAGAATTCATGAAAAAGGAGCGAAAACCGCACATACCACATTGCATATTGGCCTTGGTACCTTCCGACCAGTTCAGGTAGAAGACTTAAACCGCCATCAAATGGATTCTGAATATTTTGAAGTGGATCCGAAAACAGCTATTGCTATTAATGAAACAAAGAAAAAACGTCGAAAAGTAATTGCAGTAGGGACTTCAAGTGTACGGTCTTTAGAAACTGTAGCTGTTTCGGGATTCCAAGTTTCACCAAAAAGAGGTTGGACAGATAAATTTATTTATCCACCATATGATTTTAAAATGGTCGATGGCCTCATTACAAACTTTCATCAGCCAAAAAGTACACTTTTGATGATGGTTTCAGCTTTTGCAGACCCAGACTTAATAAAAAAGGCTTATAGAGAAGCAAAGAAGAATAAATATCGTTTTTTGAGTTATGGTGATGCGATGCTTATCATTTAATTGATTTAAGTAATATTATTAAATGAAAATAACTGCTATTATAGCTGCAGCTGGATTTGGTGAGCGATTCGGAGAAAAAAAGCAGCTAAAATTACTCAATGGACGACCGTTATTATTTCACACTATTCAACCCTTTATTAAATCTGAATTAATAAGTGAAATTTTAGTTGTTGTCCCAAAAGATGATGTCATTCAAGTAGATCGCGAATTTAAATCTACGCTTACATCAAAAAAGATTGAAGTCATCTCTGGAGGTAAAACAAGGCAGGAATCTGTTAATAATGGATTGAAAATATCTGACAAAGAATCTGAATTAATATGTGTTCATGATGGAGTAAGACCCTTTGTCACATTAAGTTTGATTGAGAAAGTGATAAAAGCATCTATGGAACATGATGGTGCGATTCTAGCTGCACCATCATCAGATACAATAAAAAAAATTATGGGGGATCAAATCTTAGAGACTCTTCCAAGAGAAACAATTTGGAGAGCTCAAACACCTCAAGTTTTTTCAAAGGCGGCACTTGAAGAAGCAATCCAAATTGCCATTGATGAAAATCTTGAAGGTACAGATGAATCATCAATTTTAGAGAAGATTGGTTATCAAATTGGTTTTATTGAAGGCTCTCCCTTAAATATAAAAATCACTACTAAAGAAGATTGGATTTTTGCAAAAGCAATTTACAAAGAGTTAAATGATTAAAGTTGGCATAGGCTATGATGCGCATCGCCTTGTAAAAGGTGAGCGCTTTGTGATTGGGGGTGTTGAAATCCCAAATGAATATGGATCCGTTGGCCATTCAGATGGCGATGTCTTAATTCATGCAATAGTGGACTCACTTTTAGGAGCAGCAAACTTTGGCGATATTGGAAAACTTTTTCCGAGTAGCGAAAAGAAATGGAAAGATTGTAACAGTTTAAATTTTTTAGATATTTCTAATGGTAAATTGATGTCAAAAGGTTATGAAATTATACATATTGACTCAATTATTATTCTTCAAACCCCGATTATTTCAGAGTTCATTCCTGGAATGAAAACTAAAATTTCAAATATATTAGATATCGAACTATCTCAAATATCAATTAAAGCTACAACCACTGAT
>JAAZYT010000181.1 GCA_014239505.1 Fidelibacterota bacterium
ATCGTTTACGGCGTGGACTACCAGGGTATCTAATCCTGTTCGCTCCCCACGCTTTCGTCCCTCAGCGTCAATATTGTGCCAGAATGCTGCCTTCGCCATTGGTGTTCCTCCTGATATCTACGCATGTCACCGCTACACCAGGAATTCCACATTCCCCTCACATATTCTATTCTGCCAGTTTTGATCGCAGATCACCGGTTGAGCCGGTGGCTTTAACGATCAACTTGGCAAAACGCCTACGGACCCTTTACGCCCAGTTATTCCGGACAACGCTAGCACCCCTCGTATTACCGCGGCTGCTGGCACGAAGTTAGCCGGTGCTTTCTTGTGAGGTACCGTCACGTCTGAACATTATTTACATCCAGATTTTTCTTCCCTCACGACAGATCTTTACACTCCTAGAAGCTTCATCGATCACGCGGCGTTGCTGCGTCAGACTTTCGTCCATTGCGCAAAATTCCCTACTGCTGCCTCCCGTAGGAGTCTGGGCCGTATCTCAATCCCAGTGTGGCTGATCATCCTCTCAGACCAGCTACCGATCATCGCCTTGGTAAGCCGTTACCTTACCAACAAGCTAATCGGACGCAGGCCCATCTTGAAGTGCGAGCCGAAGCCCGCTTTAACAACATCTTCCAAAGAAGCCGCTGCATTATTCGGTATTAGTCCCGGTTTCCCGAGGTTATCCCCATCTCCAAGGCAGGTTGCCTACGTGTTACTCACCCGTTCGCCAGTTTAATAGTTTTCCGAAGAAAACGTTCTCCTTGACTTGCATGTATTAAGCACGCCGCCAGCGTTCGTCCTGAGCCAGGATCAAACTCTCCATTGTATGTTTGATTCTGTACTGTCTTTGTCACCCAAAAAGGGTGACGCTCAAATCCAATTTAATTGGACCACTCATACCTAATTTTCAAAAAACGAAAAATGCTGTCCAAGACAGCCCGGAATAATAAGACTCTATGTAAAGAGTCTGCAAGTTATATTTAATAAAAACTAATTTATTTTATAATAAAGTCTGGAGTTTCAAAATCCATGAACCTTTCAATTGGTAACTTCTTAGAAACATTACCTGCATAACGGCTAACTAATTTTTTATTTGCACCGTCAATATCATATACAGTTTTCCACATACTTCCAGCATATAGTCCTAAAGCAATGAGAGCGGGAGGAACAATTATGGAAACTCCTCTTTTAGAATTTAATGTTAATTCAGTCGGCAAAGGATAGTTTAAAGACTTTTTAAAATTTTCATTTAAATCATAAGAGATTGGTGCTGTTTTTTGGCGATTACCCACTATAGAGACAGAACCTTTTTGGGATAAGGTTACTGAAGTAAGCATAGCTGTATATAGCAAAAAAGATGAGCCCATTGTACCAATTGCATTCTCTTTTTGCTTAAGATATATAAATCCTCCTCCAGGAGCAAGTGAAGAAAGCAGGGCTGTATTTTTTTCTTTAAGTGGTGCATTCCTTGCAGTATTGATGGCCTTATACCATGGTCGAATTTGTCTTGAATAATGACTAAGATCAAAAAGTGCTTCTGATGTTTTAAATGCTTGCTGAGCTTCATCCCATTGCAAAGATTGAAAATGAGCGTATGCACGAAAAATCATTTCATAAGGATCTTTAGAATTACTAGTACTATCTATCAAACTTGAATAATTTTTATTAATTAAATCAATATAGTAGAGTTGATACTTTGCAGCCTTAATTGCTACTTCATTTGCTATTTCTTCATCTAAAATTCGATTATAATAATTTTTTGCTAAATCCCAATTTTCCATATTTTCATAACATTTTCCAATCTGAAAATATGTTGCTATCTGTAATTCATCATTTGGATATTTATATAGATATTGGAAATAACTTAAAAGTGCACGTTCATAAAATCCTTCATTATATAAAAAGGTCGCAAAGCTTACAAGCTCTTCTCTTTGGAATTTTGTGAAGTTCTGCCATTCAACTTTTACATCGTCTGGGCTTAAATATTTTTCTTGAGCATTAACACTTGTGAAGAAAATAATTAATAAGAATATTTTAGAACGTAAAAAGATTTTAGACCTCAAATAATAATGCACAATATAAATGAGAAAAAAGAAAAGGTAAAGCCTAAGCAGAGCGACGATGACGACGCATAAATGGCTTTTTACCTTTAGATATGAATTCTTTTGTAATGGTAATCTTTACAACAAAATCTTCTGAATACTCTGGAAGATTAAACATTAAATCAAGCATCGCACTTTCCATTACAGATCTTAAGGCCCTTGCACCTGACTTTCTTTCCATCGCTAATCGAACAATTTCAATTAGAGCTTCTTTTCTAAAGATTAACTCTATTCCTTCCATTTTAAATAACTTTTTATACTGTTTTACTAAAGAATTTTTTGGCTCAAGCAATACTCGCATCAAAGCAGATTCATCTAAGTGCTGAAGGGTTGAAACAATTGGAAGCCGACCAATAAGTTCAGGAATAAATCCATACTTCATCATATCTTCAGGTCGAACCTCTTTTAAAACTTCATCTTCTTTTTCTGTTTTAGCTAATGACTTTGTAAAACCTATTTCTGAAGTATTAATTCGTTGATTAATAATTTCAGTTAATCCATCAAATGAACCACCGCAAATAAATAAAATATTTTTTGTATCAATTGGTATTAGACTTTGCTCTGGATGTTTACGTCCTCCTTTTGGTGGTATGTTTGCAACCGTTCCTTCTAAAATTTTTAATAAAGCTTGCTGAACCCCTTCACCAGAAACATCCCTTGTTATTGATGGACTAGAACTTTTTCTGCCAACTTTATCAATCTCATCTAAATAAACTATTCCAGCTTGTGCTTTATAAATATCATAATTTGCAACTTGAACTAAACGAACTAAAATATTTTCAACATCTTCTCCAACATATCCAGCCTCGGTTAAGCTCGTTGCATCTGCTATAGCAAAAGGAACTGCTAAAAATTTAGCAAGTGTTTCTGCTATAAGTGTTTTACCTGTGCCAGTAGGGCCAATAACTAAAATATTACTTTTATCTAATTCTACATCATCTTTAGCATGATTTGATAAAATTCTCTTATAATGATTATAAACAGCTACTGCTACCGCCCTTTTAGCACGTTCTTGGCCAATTACATACTGATCTAGGTATGCTTTTATTTCTGAAGGCCTATGAAGTTCAGGTAATGATTCGCTTTTTTCACTTGCAGTTGGATCCAATGGTGTAGGTATTTTCATTCTAGTAATTATTTTCTTGCAGTAAGAATTGAATCAATGAGACCATACTTTTTTGCTTCATCTGAGCTCATGAAGAAATTCCTATCTGTATCTTTTTCTATTTTTTTTAATGATTGTTTTGTATTCTTTGATAGAATTTTATTTAAGTTTGATCTTAAACGTAAGATTTCATCTGCTTGAATTTTAATATCAGAAGCTTGACCCTCAGCTCCACCTAAAGGTTGATGTATCATAATTCTAGCATTAGGTAACGCAGACCTTTTCCCTTTTTTTCCACCAGATAATAAAAAAGCTCCCATACTAGCTGCTTGCCCCATACAAATGGTAGCAATATCAGGTTTAATATAATTCATAGTATCATAAATACCCATGCCAGATGTTATAATCCCACCTGGTGAATTGATGTAAAGATAAATATCTTTTTCACTATTTTCAGCTTCAAGAAATAATAATTGAGCAATAATTACTGAAGCTACATTATCATCAATTGGCGTCCCTAAAAAAACAATGCGTTCTTTCAATAACCTTGAATAAATGTCATAAGCTCGCTCAAAGCGACCAGTTTGTTCAACAACCATTGGAATCAATTGATTTGATATATTTTTAGTCATAATCTTCTCAGGGTTTATTATCAGATTGTTTACGTAAGTCTTTTGTATTCACAACAACTTCTTTGATTTTCGCAAATTCTACTAAATAAGCCAAGATTTTTTTTTCAATAATGTCATCT
This sequence comes from Fidelibacterota bacterium, assembly GCA_014239505.1. GTDB lineage: Bacteria > Fidelibacterota > Marinisomatia > Marinisomatales > TCS55 > TCS55. Next base: position 3,959 of record JAAZYT010000181.1, read on the forward strand.
TCTAATCTTGATCTATTACTTGGTTTTTTAAAGAATTTATCTATTTCTTTTGATTGGTTTGGACTCTCTTCTTTGCGTCGTTCTATTTCATCTGACAATTCATTTTTAAGAACGTCAAATGATTGGTCTCTTATTAATTCATTTCGTATTAAGTACCATTTTAAATTGCGTTCTGCAACCGGTTTGTATGCTTCCTTTACCTTGTCTTTATCTAACTGGCCTTGTTGGTTATTTTTTGTTACATCATCAACCATATGATTTAAATATGATTCTGCCATAGAAGGTGGAAATTCTGGGTTGGTTTTATCAATCAATGCATCCGTTAATTGCTGATCAAAAGCTTCATTTGCACGTTGCGCATATGCTTTTTCTAATTGTTCTTGGACTTTCTTTCGATATTCTGAAATATTTTTTGCCTTTGGGTCAACTAACTTTACAAAATCTTCATTTAATTCTGGCAAAACTTGTCGCTCAACATTTTTTACTGACAATTCATATGTACCCAAAGTTCCTTTTTCATCTTGTGGTACTGAAACTCTAACTTTATCTTCAGGCTTTACTCCTTCTAAATTCTTTTGATTAGCGCCATCAAATGGAGTTTGTCCAATTTTAATATAACGCGTCTCTAATTTTTTACCAATAATAGGTAAACCTGAGTCGTCCAGTTCTTGTAAATCACAAATTACAAAGTCTTCTATTTTTGCCCCATCTTCAATTGTCTTGACTTCAGCGTGACCTTGTCTCACTTCATCAATTGCCATATCAATATCTTCTTCATCAGTGACATATTTAGTCTTCTCAACTTTTAATGTGTTCTTTTTTAACTTTGGCAATTTAATTTTTGGTTCAACTTCAAAAGCAACTTTGAATTTAAAATGCTCCCCATAATGAAAATGAACATCACTAATACTTCCCATATTTACAGGGATAATTTTTTCTTCTTCAAGAGCTTTGGAATAATATTTATTGACTGATTTGTCAATAAAGTCTGCTTCAATGGATGGCTGGAACTGTCCCATAAGAACCTTCCGAGGTACTTTCCCAGGGCGAAATCCTGGTAATTTAATTTTTTTGGAAAATGTTTTTATTGCATTTTCAAAATCAGCTTCAATCTCAGACCATGCTAAATCAATAATGAGTTCACGTGAAAAAGTATTGAGTTCTTTAAGTTTTATATCCACTATTTTTCCTTCAAAAATTGAGCGGGAATCTACCGTTTATTTAGCATTCGCATGATCAGTTTTTATATTATTATTTTTTTTTGCATTACAATATATACAAATATTACCCACTTGAACATGATATCCACATTCATGACAATCCCATTCATCTATATCTAAATCACTATAATATTTTTCTGAATTATTTGATTGAGCTATCATTGCTACTAGTGCAATAAAAAGAAAAAAAACAAAAACAATAAAATAAAGGGATGTTCCCATAGTTAAAAGTATATGGTTATTTGAATTAAAAATATTAATAAGTTTAAAAAATAAAAAGAAAACGCCCTACCAACAAAAGCCAATAGGGCGCAAATAAAATAGTAACTAGAATTCAATCTACTGTCTTAAGCGGTAAACAACACCTTCCATGGTACTTAAAAATTTATCGACCTGACCATAGGTGTGAAACATATATTCCATTTCTTCATAGCTATCTACTGGGTAAGATTCCGCATCATAATCACGAAGAAAATTTGCCTCCATCTTAACAAGCATATCTCTTAATACCATCTTTGGTATTTCTTTTTCACGAAGAAAATTTACCTGCATATTTAACTGACCATCAGAAGTCATATGAAAGAGAGGTAGAATTCCAAAATCTGAATTGCAACGAAAAGTAAAAGTACCATGATCATCACCACGGCCCCATGACATTTCACTAGCATGCTCTTCCGAAAATTCAATTATTTTTTCACCAATTTTAGCTATTTCTCTTGAACATTTATTTCTTAAATCTTCAACAAACTGCTCTTTATTCCATTTTGACATATTTTATTAAATCCTAAATAATGTGAGATTAAGGTGAGAAAGAATTTAAAGCATTTTAATTATATGAGAAAGGAATGGATTATTAAAATTGAAACCCAAATAAATTTATATTTGTTGAAAATGATATTCTCATTCTATCTCTAACCCAATTAAAATCTTTTACTGATTTATTTTCTAATTCCCAGCTTTGATATAATGGCAAGATTAAAGGGCCAAACTTTAAACCTACAGTTGTAAATGTATCATTAAAATCTTTACCACCAGCTAAATCAATATAAAAGGGAACACTTGGAGTTATATTTATTCCCCATACACTATTTGTAGTTGAGGTTGGAGAGCCATCTTTATTCATAAGATATCCTCTTAACCCTGGCCCCTCATTAATATATTGATTCTGCAAAATCGCACCATTTGATCTTCCAGTTCTATCATAAACATATGATGTAAAATTCGGGTCTACTCCACCACTAAGATAGGTTTGAAACTGTTTAGGAGGATTAACATCATTTATAAAGTTTCCTGCCCAAAATCTAATTTCAGTGCTTATTTTTTGAGAAAATTGAAAATTAACTTTAGTATCAGTCCATACTTTTGCGAATCCACTACTCGCAATAATTCCAGTGTTAAATGAGGACCTATTTAAGATACCATCCAATTTTCTATTAAGTTGATATTCAAGTAAAAAAGTTGTCACTGAACTCAGAGAATATATAAGCGTATCAAACGCACCTGATTCTAGTTTTGAATAATTCATACCAACTACAATATTCTTTTTGGAGAAATCTGAATAATTATTTGGTAAAAAGCTCCCATTAAATTTTATAGAACCACCGGTATTACCTTGATATTTCATTCCAGAAATAGCGAAAAAAGATTTTTTAAAAAAATTATTAGTTTCAAAATTTTTTCTATGAAAAAACTTTAATGCTGGCTGATTATTATTAAAATCCCACATAGGCTGAAAAGAAGTCGTTGAAGTATATCCAGGAGTTCCACCTTTGTATAACATTGTACCCGGTGTCCATCCATTATAATAATTGTAGCTAAAAAGCCATGGCAAAATATTGATTTCATTATCAAAATAATTTGGTTGATTCCATATCCAATTAAAGTGTAGCTCTTTTCGAGTTGAGTTATTTTCTCTTTTAACGTCAGGCATATGCTCATCAGGATCAATTATTGCATACCAAGTTCCTTCAGGCCCTGAAATATTTTTTCTCCAATTAATATTCTCAAGCCATCTTCTTTCCAAAATTTTATGATTGTCTCCATAAAAGACAACTTCAACAGGAGTTTTTAAATCACCATGATTTGAAATTGTGAATTGTTCTCTATCTTTATTTATGGAGTAATCAACATAATCAGTTGAATTAAATACCCCATCAAAATACCAGTTGAGATCTTTGTCAGTATGCTTTTCAACAATTTTTTGAAAATCTTCCGGATACGGATGCCTAAATTTCCATATGTCATAGTAATCTTGCATTATTTCATCCATTTTCTCTTCACCTAAATAATGCTGTAAAAAACGTGTAAAAACTGCTGTTTTACTATAATTTTGACCGTAATTACTACCTTTATATTCATCAGCCTTAAGATTTAAAGGTTGAGCGTTTTGGCTCTTTGCAGATAAAGAATATTGAAAATACTCAAACCAGCTAAATTTTAAGTCTTTAGCTATTCCTAGCTTATCTTGGATTAAAGGAATTACAACAAATCTTTCATTATCA
>JAAZYT010000183.1 GCA_014239505.1 Fidelibacterota bacterium
AAACCGATGGAAAAGAATTTTGGAGCAACGTTAAAAAAAGGTGATGTTTGGGTGGCTGCAAAAGCTGCATTTGGTGAGAAGAAAAATATAGCTGTTCGAACACCGACGGCTGTGGCGGCTATTCGTGGAACTAAATATAGAGCAAAAGCCGGTGGAGATGAAAGTTCTGTATTGGTTTACGATGGTAAGGTAGATGTAAACGCGGCTAAAAATGTTGTTGAAGCCCGAAAAGATCAATTAAAACAAGGATTTCAACCACAAGGTGGAGCACCTAAATTCAAATTGGGACCGGTGACTGAGGTTAAAGCACCAGATCAAGTATCGGGGCCCTATGAAGTATCTTTGGAAGATTGGGTTAGTTTAGTTGAAGGGATGCAGATTAATATTCGTAAAGATGGGAAGTTTTCCATGTTTAAGTTTGACCAAGATGCCGATGCGGGTCTTGATTTTGTAAAATGGAATAAAGAACAAGATGCAAAAGATGGGAATTAATCCTTTTTTTCTAAATAAATAGAATGTCTGACCTTTTAAAACGATTACTTATTGGTGGCGCTATTGGTTTAGCTTCAGCCATACTCATTGGCTGGGGTTCTTACGAGATTCCTTTTATAAAAAATTTACTAGATGGCTATGAGTTCTTATCTTATGACAGTCGTATGAGAGCAAGAACTGCTGGCGTTGAGCAGATGTCAATAGATGATGTGGTGATTGTTGATATTGATAATACATCTGTTGCTCCAACAGAAGAGGGTGGACTGGGGCATTATTTTGATTGGCCACAAGCTTATCATGGTCGACTTATAAATACTGTTTCTTCTGGTAATCCTGATGCTCTTATTTTTGATATTATTTTTGATAAAGAAAATTCATTCAATTATGATCTGGTTAATGCTCTTACTAATGAAAATGCTCCAACAAATGATGCATTAGCTGAAGTAACGGGACAGTTTTTACAAAGCAATGACCCCGGGTTATTTGTAGAAGCAACCTACAAATCTCAAAAAGCCTACCATGCATTAGTCTTTGAAGAAGAAGATACGCTTAACTTTTTATATAAAATGGATAATGAGCCGGAAGGCTACTATTATGAAGAACATATTATTAAAGGCGTTTCTGAAGAAGCCAAGAAAAAACTACCTCAAGCTGATCGCATAGGAAATACTTATGTAGATTTACTTTCTGCTTCTGTTGGCGCTGGTTCTGCAAACTTCCCTCAAGATGAAGATGGAATAATCAGACGAGCACCTACTGCAATTTATTTTGAGGGACCTGACCGAGTTTATCCCAGTCTTGTGATGACAGCTACCATAGATATTTTAGGAATTAAAAAAGATGGTGGCTTTGACTATGATTTTGATAACAATATTTTACGATTAATCGATACAACAAATACTGTAGTTAGAGAAATTCCTATAGATGACAAAGGCCGTATGTATGTGAATTATTATGGTAAATTTCAGACTTTTTATTATTTACCCTACATGTACTGTTTTGATCCTGAAATGCTTCCTCCTGAATATTGGGAAGGTAAAGTTGCTATTGTAGGGGCCTCTCTTCCAGGACTTATGGATTTAAGAAATACCCCAGTTCAAGAAACCTTTGCTGGTGTAGAGATTCATGCTAATGTAATGAATAGTCTTCTCAAAAATGAGTTTGTAAAGCCAAAGAGTCGTACGGAAACATTTATAATTATAATTGTTATATCTATTCTTTTAGGAATTGTTGTCAGTTTCCCAGAGAAGCCATTATACACATTACCTATTCCACTTGTGGGAGTTGTTGGCTGGGTATTATTTACTTATAGTCAGTTTTTCTCTTCTTTAGTCATGTGGGAAGTCATTCGACCTGCCTTGGCTATGGTAGGTACTTATGGTGGAATTTTCTTCTATAATTTTCTTGTTGTTGAAAAAGATAAGCGATTTTTAAAAGATACATTTGGAACGTATATCTCACCTGAATTAATTGATCAAATGTTTGATGCAAAAGAAGAACCATCACTTGGTGGAGAAGAAGGTTTTCATACTGCATTTTTTACCGATATTCAAAGCTTCTCAGCTTTTTCTGAAAAGTTAACAGCAGGTGACCTAGTAGAATTATTAAACGATTATCTAACTGAAATGACTGATATCCTTTTGGATACTAAAGGAACTCTTGATAAATATATAGGTGATGCTATAGTTGCTTTTTATGGTGCTCCTGCTCCCGTAAAGGATCATGAATATTGGGCTTGTTTGACTGCTGTAAAAATGCAAGAAAGACTAGCAGAGTTAAGAGAAAAGTGGCAAGCTGAGGGAGAACGTTGGCCTGAGATAGTACATAATATGCAAAATAGAATTGGTATTAATACAGGAAAGATGGTTACAGGTAATATGGGATCATCAATGCGAATGAATTATACAATGATGGGTGACACTGTAAATCTAGCTGCGAGACTTGAAGCTTCTGCTAAACAATATGGTGTATATATTCAAGTAGCTGAAGAAACTTATAACGCTTGTAAAGATAAATTTATTTGGCGTGACCTTGATTATGTAATTGTTATGGGTAAAACTGAGCCAGCACAAGTATTTGAACTTATTGCCGAAGTTGATAAAATGCCTCCAGGGTATGATAAACTTTTACCAGCTTATGATAAAGCGATTAAGCTATATCGTAATCAAGAATGGGAAAAAGCAATAGAGGCATTTAAAGCATCTGATAAGTTAGAAGATATGTTTCCTGGCCGTAAAACTAATCCAAGTCGTGTTTATATTCCTAGATGTGAACACTATAGAGATAATCCACCTGGAGATGACTGGGATGGCTCTTGGGCTTTAACTAAAAAATAATATTTTTCAATGAACCTTCCCTTTTATGGCATTGATGATGTAAAGGCTGCCATCAAAATGACAGAAGCTATTCAAGCTATGAAAGATGCATTTTCAGCATTAAGTAATGGTACGGCAGTTGTCCCCAATCGAATAAACCTTCCTCTAGAAGATCAAAATGCGCTTAATCTATCCATGCCAGCCTATATCAAAGGTGGAAAATACAATACAATAAAAGTGGTCAATGTTCACTTCAACAATCCCAATAAAGGTCTGCCTCTAATCAATGGGTTGATCCTTGTAATGGATTCCATCAAAGGAAATCCCTTGGCTTTAATTGAGGGGAAATGTGTTACTTCACTACGAACCGGTGCGGCTTCTGGACTAGCAACTGATATTTTATCAAATAAAGATTCTAAATGCGCTTTTATTTTTGGTACAGGAGCTCAGGCAAGATCCCAACTTGAGGCTATTTGTTGCGTGCGAGACTTATCATCCATATTTATAATTGGAAGAACGGAAGAACAAACTAAAATTTTTTGTGATGAATATGGTGATATTGTCCAACCAGGAAAAATTTCTAATCTAGACGATGCGGATATAATATGTACAGCAACTACAAGCGAAGAACCGTTGTTTAACATAGAAAATATTAAACCAGGTGTTCATATAAATGCTGTGGGTGCACATAGACCCAATACAAGAGAGTTAGATACATCAGTTATTATATCATCAAAAGTATATATTGATGAATTATCATCGAGTAAACTAGAAGCTGGAGATATCATTATTCCAGTTAATGAGGGGAAATATAATTGGAATAATATTGAAGGTGAACTTGGTGAGTTGATTGATAAAAAAATTGTCGGGAGGACAAAGCAATCCGAAATAACATTATTTAATTCGATAGGAAATGCTATTCAGGATTTAATTGTTGCTTCTTTAGTAATAGAAAAAAATATAAAATTGTAATTAATACTGTTTCATCTTTCATAAAAAGTTAACAATTTCCAGCATGGATATTTTTAAAACGGCCACTCTTTTGTTTAAGGGTGGTCGTTTTTTGTTTTTTACCACTAAGGTGGTTGAATAATCATGAAGGGTCAAATAAAAACCAATTTGGCCCAACTTTTTTTTATCTCATTCAATAAAAAATCAATCACACTTATAAGAGTGTATAAAATATGAATAAAGAAAGACAGGCAATCTTATTACTTGAGGATGGGCGCGAATTCCATGGAAGTTCATTTGGTTATGAAGGTGAAACTGTTGGAGAAGTTTGTTTTAATACTGGAATGTCAGGATATCAAGAAATACTGACAGATCCTTCATACTGTAAACAAATTGTTACAATGACTGCTCCCCATATTGGAAATTATGGAATAAATAAAGAAGATATAGAGTCTGATCGCATACAAGTTTCTGGGTTTATCATTAAAGAAGAATCTGATGTACCATCCAATTGGCGCGCTGATCAACCTATTGGAAACTATTTAAAAGATCATAAGATTGTTGGCATTCGTAATATTGATACTAGATCCGTGACGCGACATATTAGAGATCATGGAGCTATGAATGGTATTATATCATCTATTGATTTAAATATAGAAAGTTTAAAAGAAAAACTTTCTAAAGTTCCAACAATGGTAGGACTAGATTTAGCACAAATAGTTTCTACCCAATCATCTTTTCATTGGGAAAGTAATTCTACTTCAAAAAAATATAAAGTTGCAGCTATTGATTATGGTATAAAATTTAATATCCTTAGGCTATTGGAAGAATCAGGGTGTGATATTACTATTTTCCCATGTAAAACTTCCGCAGCAGAAATATTAAAATTTAATCCCGATGGAATTTTCTTAAGCAATGGACCTGGAGATCCATCAGCAGTAAAATATGGTATAGAAATGGTTAAGGAGTTATTGGGTATAAAGCCAATTTTTGGTATTTGTCTTGGTCATCAAATACTATCATTAGCCTTAGGTGCAAAAACATTTAAACTAAAATTTGGTCATCGTGGCATTAATCATCCTGTCCAAAATATGAAGACCGGACAAATTGAGATCACTAGTCAAAATCATGGTTTTGCTGTGGATTTGAACTCCCTCCCAAGGAATGTTATTTCAACGCATATAAACTTGAACGATAAAACTTCAGAAGGTATTCGATGCACTGATGTTGATGCATTTTCTGTTCAATATCATCCTGAATCAAGTCCAGGCCCTCATGATAGTCGTTATTTATTTGAACAATTTATAAAACTGATGTCAAAATGATTCTCGAAGCTAATAATTTGACTAAATCATTTGGTTTACGGAAAGCTGTAAATAATTTAAGTCTTCAAATTCCTAATGGCTCTGTTTATGGTTTTTTAGGTCCAAATGGAAGTGGAAAATCAACAACAATTCGAATGATGACTGCATTAATATCTCCAGATATAGGCGAAGTATTTATAAATGGTAATTCCATCCAAAAGTTGGGGAATAAAGCATTGTCTGATGTTGGTGCGTTAATTGAAAGAGCTGATTTCCACAAACATTTATCGGCGAAAACTAATCTTAAAATGTTAGCAAGGATGGAAGGAACACAATTTTCGCACATACAAAGAGTTTTGGACCGAACAGGTTTAGGCGATCGTGGAAATGATAAAGTAAAAACATATTCTCAAGGAATGAAACAACGACTTGGAATAGCACAAGCTCTCATGGGTAACCCTAAGTTGCTTATTTTAGACGAACCTACAAATGGTCTTGATCCAGAAGGTATGAAAGAAATTAGAGATTTAGTTGGTGAGCTATGTTCGGAAGGGAT
>JAAZYT010000185.1 GCA_014239505.1 Fidelibacterota bacterium
ACATGGTAGCTGCAGGAAAGAAGCTGAAAAACTTTGTCTTATATCCGACAATTATAAAAATTGGAGCTAAGAACTCAGAAAAAACAGCAAGAATAAAAGTAGGGGCTTCTCCAATTCCAATTGGATTAGAAAAACTTAAATTTCCTTCGACTAACCTACTCAATTTTCCCAAGCCGTGACCATAAAGCAATGAACCTGCAAAAACTACCCTTAATATTAATAAAGCTATATTATTCATCTTCTTAAATTTAACTCAATTCTTAGTGCAATCAAAATAGACAAACTTTTGGGAGCTGGTTTTATGCTCCACACTAAAGCCAAATTCTTCAATTTTATTGACTATTTACAAACCGAACAATTTCATTATTTGTTATTTATAAACTACCCCTTTTTTCATTACAAATACTACATTTTCCATTGTTGAAATAAGATTGATTGGATTATCATCTGTAGCTACTATATCTGCAATAAAACCAACTTTAATTTGACCTAAATCATTTTCCATTCCCAAAATCAACGCATTTGTAGTTGTTGCTGATTGAATACATTCCATAGCAGGCATGCCAACCTCATTCATATATCTAAACTCTTTACCATTTAACCCATGAGGAAATACTCCAGCATCTGAACCAAAAGCAATTTTTACTCCTGCTTTATAGGCTTTTTTAAATGTAGATTGAAGTTTAGGCCCTATAGCCAATGCTTTTGGAACTACTAACTCATCATAATATCCTTTTATTTTTGCCTTTTCAGCAACTTCTTTACCTGCACTTATTGTTGGAACAAAATATGTTCCGTATTGTTTCATTAACTCCATTGATTTATCACTCATAAGAGTACCATGTTCAATAGTAGTAACCCCACCAATTATTGCCCTTTGAATTCCTTCATCACCATGAGCATGAGCAGCTACAATCATTCCATAATCTTTAGCTGTATCACATATTGACTTAATTTCTTCTAAAGTAAATTGAGGATTTTGACCATTTTTTGCAATACTCATAACTCCTCCAGTTGCCGTTATTTTAATATTATCTGATCCATCTTTATACCTTTGCCTTACCGCTTTTTTAGCTTCATCTACACTATTAACTACTCCTTCTTTTGGACCTGGATCACCTTTTAATGAGTTTTTCCAACCATTAGTAGGATCTGCATGCCCACCAGTTGTTGCAATAGATTTTCCAGCTGTAAAAATTCTTGGGCCAACTACCTTTCCTTTAGCTATCGCATTTCTAAGAGCTATATTTACACCTGTTCCACCTAAATCTCTAACGGTTGTAAATCCTGCCATCAAAGTTTTCTTTGCGTAATCTAAAGATCCATAGGCAATATCTGCTTCGTTTGCAGTAAAGTCTAATCTTCCTTTTTTAGGATTAAATTCTGATTCTAGATGTACATGCAAATCAATTAACCCTGGCATTACTGTCTTAGTTTTTAAGTCAATTACTATATCTTTTAAATTACTAGAACTAACATATCCATTTTTAATTGCTGTGATTTTATCAGCAGAAACTATGATTGTTTTTTTGGTTAAAATTTTACCATTTTCTGTATCAATTATTTTACCACAATGTAAATAAGTGTCTTGAGCTGAATTACTAAAGCTTAAAAATAGAATTAATAGTAGAAGAAGTTTTTTCATTTTTTAAATTGGTTTTATTGTTTTAATAAGATGTTTTGCCAATAAAAACATTCACTCCAGATTGTAAAGGATTTCCACTTGCTCTTCTGTTCATCACTACTTGTCCACAATGCCATAAAGCATCAGAAATAGGTCCATTTATTTGATTCCAAAAAGGAAACTCCATTTTTGTTCCTCCCCTTTCAAACCTCAGGGATAATTGTGAAAAGTCAGGATTTGATTTTAACTCCCCTTGAATATATTTCAAATTCAATAATGTTTTTTCTCGCAGTTCATTATAAGTGCCTTTTACGAGAGTAAATTCAAATTCATTGTTTTTAAAAGATGACGAAATCATCTCAGTCAAGCTATATATATGTTCAATTATTTGTAATGTTGATCTTGCATCATCACTAGATTTATAATTTAGATCTTTTTCAGTTAATGACTTAGTAGCCCAATAATATCTGTACCCAAGACCTTCAATCATTCTTGAAACAATATTGGCTTGTGAAAACTCAGTTGGGTATTCTGATATTTCACTAAAAGGTAAATTAGCTTCCAGTTTAGTCGTTTGCCCAAAGGAAACAAGGGGAATAAATAGTAATAATAGAATTAGGTTTTTCATAATCGTAAATTTAACTAAATTTAGATCATATGAAAAAGATAATTATAATTTCATTATTACTTAACATAGTATTTATCTCTTGCTCAAGAGACCCAAATAAAAAAATCATTGATATCACAACAA
>JAAZYT010000184.1 GCA_014239505.1 Fidelibacterota bacterium
AGCTCCCAATTGCTTGGGTATTTTACTTGTAAAGCTTTAGGCAATTGGTCGCTATCTGTATGTCCTTCAATTGCTATCTGGAAATAAGATTCTTCAACAGTTGGTAAAATCTTTTTTAAAATATCTAAAAATTCCGGTTTCGTTTGTGCTGAGCCTGATTGAAAACTTATATCCGAGGAGATTCCAATGGTAACCCCTTTTGGACTTGTAGTTACCTCAACGGGCTTTTCTCCTGTCTTTGGGTCAGCCGCCATTTCTTCAATCATTTTCTGCGCAGCTTTTTGAATATCACCAAGAGACATTGCTTGGTTATCAAGCTCCTCTTTTTTCCCAACAGATTTCCCCATACCATCAGCCATATTTTGGAGCTTTACAGGGTCAATAGTAGAGATTGCCGCTAAGAGAACAAAAAAAGCAAATAGCAAGGTCATCATATCAGCGAAGGTTCCAAACCATCCCGGCAACCCTTCTTCAACCTGGTCCCGTCCTTTATTAATATATTTTTTTATTTCTTGTGGCGAGGCAGCCATTCAATTTACCCTTCTTCTTTTTTCCATTCTTTAGGTGGGATAAAAGAGTTTAGCTTCTCTCGAACTATAATTGGATGTTTCTTTTGTTGGATTAAGCGCACAGCTTCTACTTGCAAACTTTGGACAGTGCTAGAAAAACTTATCCGGGCGTTTATTTTTTCTGCCATAGGTAGAAAAAATAAATTAGCAAAAATAGCGCCATAGAGCGTTGTAATTAGAGCTGCTGACATACCAGCGCCAAGAGAGTCTGTTCCTCCTTCGCCAAAACCAGAGAGCATAACAACTAGTCCTATCAGCGTCCCTACCATGCCCCAGGCAGGAGCCATTGTCCCCATAGATTTAAATAAGCCTGCTTGTGTCTTTTCTCGTAGCTCACGGTAGTCAATTCGAGTATTTAATATTTCAGACATCTCATCTAGCGACATTCCATCAACAACCATTTGAACACCATCTTTAAAAAAGAAACTTTTAATATTGCCAATATGATTTTCAAGATCACCAATACCTTTCCGACCAACTTCAGATGCTTCTACCGCTTCATCAACCAGACCACCAAGCGAATCATTATTTCCTTTAAATACAGCGCCCATTGCTGCACCAAGCTGAAGAACATCTTTCAAAGGGAAAGCAACAGCAACAGATGCGAGCATTCCTCCAAATACAATTCCAAAACTTGAAGCTGACCCAAACATTGCAAAATCAGGGGTCATTAAAAATATACTGCCAACAATAGCTACCAGTCCCAAAAGAATTCCTACAAGGGTTGCAATATCCATAACTAATCCTCTATCATACTGGTTGATTTCAACCGGTTTTCATGTAAAGCTTTTAATACATTTCGAACATCATCATACTCTGGATCCATACGCAACGCAAGGTTCCAGTTAATAGTTGCTCGCTGAACATCTCCAAGCTTATAATAAATAGATCCTCGCCTAGCATAGGCTAATGCCAGATTTGGATTAAGCTCTAGCGCAGCTTCAACTTCTTGTAGTGAAGCTCTGTAATTACCTGCATAAAAATAACGCAAAGATCTTGAAAGATGACGCATAGCATCATTCATTTTTTGTTCACCAACGTTATTATTTAAACGAACAGCTTTTAAAGAGTCTTCTAAAAACTTAGAATGCTGTTCCATTGCGGCAAGCCTAGTCATCAGGTTGCGCATCTCATTAGTCATTAAGCCCATAGAATCTCGAAGCGTATTAACTGTATAGTCAGCCATCATCAGCGTTGTGTCTAAATCAGCCATATTTATTGGTCCGGGCTGAAGGGGAGAAGGAGAAGGTCCGCTGCCGGGTGTTTTGATAGTAGAGCCACGTGGTGCTGTAATTTCAAACCCAAGCGTTATTCCCGCATGCCCTTCCCAGTATCTTTCCTTCCATTTAGGTAATTTTTCTATGTGGGTGAACCCTAGGTTCAGGCGATAATCCGAGGTAAGGGGGATGCGGAGTCCCACATTGATGCCATTACCATCAAATTCACCCACAATATCTACTCCACCCCACTTTTGAAGGTAAGGTGTGTTTAAAATAGCTCCTGCAAATACACCGGCATTTGTACCAGTGACCGGAGCTGAAAGCGTGTCTACTTGAACAGTGTCTATTGCCCCAAAGCCACCCGTTCCAAATCCTATGAACATGTTCGTATTATAATCCCCCAAAGCTTTTTCAGAACTTACAATACCAAAGAAAGAAAGCTCTTTAGGGTCAAGGCTAAACCCACCCGTGTTATTTTCAAATACAATATCTTGAAGACCAACAGAAAAGGATACATTGTTTTTAACAAAAATACGCTTTTGAATATGAAAACCAAATTCAATTGGTGCGCGGAAAGTAGAAACCTCTAAGTTGGCTACCCTGGTAGTGTCCCCACCTTTTGAAGTTGAAAACCCAAAGGTCCACCCAGAAGAAGTTTCACCAGAAAAATAGGCACCACTTGCAACGTTAAACGGGGCAAGGTTATGTAGCTCGGAACCAAACCCAGCAGTAAATAAATAAGGTGATTGCCTAACAGAAGTAAAAGGAATTTTCATCATAGGCCCTGGGCGTAAATATGCAACTCGAGTTGCACTATAAACAGTCGTAAATAAAAGGGTAAAAAATAAAAAATATTTTAAATACTGCTTCATTGTAAACTAACTGACTTTTTTAATTCTAATTGCGCTAAACGTAGATATTCACTTTTTGGATAATCATAGACGACGCTTGTAAAAGCAGTAAGAGCTTGAGACTCGTTTCCCATTTTTCTATGCAATAGACCTTTCTGTATTAAAGCATCATCAATTCTAGCCCCATCATTAGATGTTATTTGATTTAATAGCTCAAGCGCTTTGATATACTGTTTGTCTTGCTGGTAAGCATCGGCCATCCAGTACAATATGTTTTCTGAAGTTTTTTTCGGAGCATCTTTCAGCTTTAAAGATGCGAATTTTTTAATGGCAACTTTATAATTTTCTCTTTGGTATGCAAAAACACCAGACATATAAGCTGAATGATCAAAGCGTGTGTGCTCGTGAATGACTTCTTTGTCTTCTTCTAAGCTTAACGCGTTAAGCGCTTTTTTTGGTTGATTGTTTTTTAGCAAATCTTTATTAACTAAAGTTGATTGAGCATTTGATTTTTGAATATTTGCAAGGTCTTGTCTCAGTTGTTGATTTTCATTTCGCAAATCATTTATTTCAGAATGAAACGAAAGTTCTAGACTTTTTATTCTATCGTTAATTCGGTCAAGAGTGCCAAGGAGCTCATTGCTAGAAGCCATATAGACCGAGCCGCTTTCAACCTTTTTAATTTTAAAAGAGACCTCTTTAGATGTCTTATCTACTACACGATTATAGCTTTCAGATCCTTTAGAAGGTTCAATTACAATACCAAGATCTAGAAAAAAAATTTCAGATAGCTCAGAACCCTGAGCGCTTAACAAGCCTATTAATAGAAGAGAAGCTAAGCCTCTATTTATATTCTTTGTTATTTTTATAATCAAGAATCTGACCCTCACCTACTCGTATTCTTCCCAATCAACAACATAAGAGTAGCCGATGAAAGAACCAAAGTCATGAGGAACATATAATTCAAAGGCGCCAGTTGCTCCAGGTAGTAAAGTTGCATCTGTTGTTATACCAGAGTCAAACGTATGATAACCGCCTCTAACAAAAGTTGTAAGTGTCTTTGTTTCGCCGCTCCAATTTTTACGAAAGACAAAATCAACTTTTACAAAATCTGATCTACGACCACCAATATTTTTTATTTCGCCATTAAAAACGATATTGCCTTGCGCATCTTTCTTCTCACTAATATTACCCATAAGAACGCAATTTGCGGAATATTTGTTTGAAGTTTCACGCTCAGAAGAAGTGTATTGTGGCTCAGCAAGCTTTGGCATTGGTGGAGGGGTATAGCTGTCTCTTACTTGTTCGGGCACATATTCAGCTTGTTCTTCAGTGACTACATTATCCACAATACGAACGACATCTTGACGATTAATTATTAAGTAACCAACCAATGATTCAACTTTTATTGACTCTTCATCTTGATAAACAATCTTACCAAACACTGTAGACCCATTTTTCATAATGATTTCTTTAGAATATATTGCAAGCGGGTTAACCCACATCTTGCTTAAAGCTTTTAAGTTTTCTATCTCTTCATTTAGATATTTTAATTCAGCTGTCATTTTTTTTATTTCAAAACTCAACTCATTTAAAATATAATCTTTACCAGCGTCTGGTTGAAAAGCAATTGCATCAGGTGTTGAGTCTTGCGTTGGAACTTCAATTGATTCTGGAACTTTAGGTGTGTCAACAACCTCATTGGCTAAACTAATATCTCCAAGCTTTACATTTTTCTTCGACACTTCAACGGGTGAGCTTACTTTTCCAGCCTCACCGCCATCTGCCTCTAAGGTATAATTCCCTGGTGGAACTTTTTTTAGTTTAAAATCACCCTTTTTAGATGTTTCGTCTCGATTGGCCTCTGTTCCGTCTTCACTTAAAAGTAAAACAGTAATGCCTTTTAGGCCATCACCGTCACTATTAATTAAAGTCCCTGATACAGTGCGGGGTTTTTGCGCGAAAAGCACAGATGAGAAAAGGGTAATGAGTACCCCTATGAATACTTTGTTTAAAATGCTTTTTTTTGCCATTTATCTTTACCTCGGATTGTGTGGCATTTAAAGTTATAAGCCTATTGGGCACAGAAAGTTTAACTCTGCTCTATTCTTGAATCAAGTCAAAAATAGAGGATAATGCTATCTTTTATCTATTTTTAAATTCACTATTTCCAAAAATCCTCATATGTTTTTTTCCGCTTTAAAAGAGCCAGGCGAGCTGAT
>JAAZYT010000086.1 GCA_014239505.1 Fidelibacterota bacterium
ACCAAACTTGAAACCAGTACTTAATGGTTATTATGATATTTATGACGCAATGGCTTTCACCCGTATGTGGCATTGGAACACGAATAAATTAGGTAAGCAGCAGACCAAAATAATCGCAGATCAAGGTGCGAATCTGAATGCGGTGATCGAAGCTGATCATATCGTTTTCGATCCACCACGAGGGACTCAGGCGATAGAATTGATTTTGGATTACCCCGCATCAAATATACAGTTTGATATCGCCAAACATAGCGGCTTTAGCGATGAAGGGCTGTCCTTATCTAGCGTGGATACGGTGAACGGTCGTTTCGTGTATCAAATAGGCTATTTTGAAGCGAATAATAAACCCATCCGTATCAACACCAAACATTTACAAAAGAATGATATTGCGGTCGATTTAACGTATCAATTTATTGGAACAGATAACGTAATCTTAAGTGCGGGTAGTGAAACGATGGATATTACTCCGGTACCAAGTGAATTTGCTTTGCATGATAATTATCCGAATCCATTCAATCCAGTTACTACTATTAACTATGATCTTCCAAAAGATGCCTATGTAAATCTGATCATTTATGATATCATGGGAAGGGAAGTGGTGAACTTGGCGGGACAAGAGATGACAGCCGGATATCAAACCATGACCTGGAATGCCCGCAATAATGCAGGTGCGCTGGTGTCCGCTGGTATTTATTTTTATCAGATCCAGACCCGTGACTTTATTAAAACCAAGAAAATGGTGCTGTTGAAGTAACTAATTATAATTATTTGTGCATGGGCATCTAATACTTTAACTTTCCAAGCTTTTTTGAACATAAAAATGAGAATTTAAATGAGTAGAGTTTGTGATGTAACAGGAAGAAAACCGATGTTTGGGAATAATGTGAGTCATGCTCATAATAAGACCCGTCGTCGATTTGATATTAATTTACAGAAAAAAAGATTTTGGTTAGCTGACGAGAATCGTTGGATTACCCTTAATGTGTCTACACAAGGTTTACGACTTATTGATAAAATTGGTATACGTAAAGTTTTGAATAAAATGAAGACAGAAGGTAAAAAAGTATAAATACTTTCTAATCTATAATTTTTATCTTATTAAACCCTGACATAATAGTTAGGGTTTTTTATTTACCATATAAGTCCTCCCACAATTGAGAGGACTTTTTTATAATTTAGACTTAACCTATATCGTTCTAATCGTGCTGTCTACGTATGAATGCTGGTACATCTAGATCATTTCCATAGATAGGAGGGTTTGTATCATCAAAAAATAAAGTAGTCTTACTTTTTTCTTTTGATGAATCATTTTCAATCAACTCTTCTTTTCTTGGTTGCTGATGTAAAGGAACATCTTCTTTTTCAGCTAAAATTCGTGTTTGAGTTGGTGTTACTTCTTTTTCTTCACTAATAGGTAGATCTTCTAAAATACTTTTTCTATTGAATCCAGTTGCTATTACTGTTACCATTATTTCTTCACTCATTGATGGATCAATTACTGCTCCAAAGATGATATTAGCATCTTTACCTGCTTCTTCAAAAATAATTGAAGTTGCTTGATCTACTTCCATTAAGGTGAGGTCAGCGCCTCCAGTAATATTCACTAATACACCTTGAGCACCTGAAATTGATCCATTGTCTAACAATGGACTTGAAATAGCTTGCTGAGATGCAAGTACTGCTCGCTCTTCACCGCTAGCTGTGCCTGTACCCATTACTGCTTCACCCATGTTCTTCATAACCGTTTCAACATCTGCAAAATCAAGATTTATTAATCCATGTACATTAATTAAATCTGATATTCCTTTTGATGCATGGTGTAAAATTGAATCAGCTAATTTAAAAGCTTCTACAACTGTAGTACTTTTATCAACAATTGACATTAGTTTTTGGTTTGGGATATTAATTACTGTATCGCATGCCTTACGTAATTCAGTTATTCCTGCAAGCCCACGATTCATTCTTTTAGGCCCTTCAAAATTAAATGGCAATGTTACTACACCTACTGTAAGTATTCCCATTTCACGAGCCATTTGAGCAACGACAGGTGCAGCACCTGTTCCTGTTCCGCCTCCCATTCCTGCAGTTATAAATACCATGTCAGCACCTTCGAGCATTGATTTAACAACCTCATGATCTGCTTCCATAGCATTCTTACCAACCTCAGAGTGAGCACCCGCGCCTAACCCTTTAGTAAGATTTTTACCAATTTGTATTTTATTTTCTGCAGCATTATTATCTAAATCTTGAGCATCAGTATTAATTACTATGAAATCAACACCGCTCATTCCAGCTTGGATCATACGATTCACTGCATTTCCACCTGCACCACCTACTCCGATCATTTTTAAATTGGCTTTTTGTTCTGCTAAATTATCAAATTCAAATAGCATAGTATTTCTCCTTTTCTTAGTACTTTGGTATGTGTGTAATTATTAAACAATTAAAAAAATTCTTTTATAATATTTTTTACTTTATCAAATGTGCCTTTGAGTGATTCTATTGGTTTAAAATCATTAAGATCTTCATCAAAGTTTTTCCATTGAGAAAGGCCAATTGCACTGGCATATGAAGGCCCTGAGGCAATATCAACGGCACCGCTTATATTGTTAGGCATTCCTATTTTTACAGGCATATTGATTGTTTCTTGTGCTAAGCCAGATAGATTCTTCAATTCTGATCCACCGCCAGTAATTACCATTCCATAGGTTAATTTTTCTTTTATATCTGCTCGAGAAACCTCTCTCATTACCAATTGTAATATTTCAACCATTCTAGCTTCAACATATCGCGATAACTCATGCTCTGAAATTTTTCTTTTTAACTCTCCATTATTAGATGGTAGTTCAAAATCTAGTTCAGGAGATGACATAGAAGCTTTAGCCGAACCATAAGTTTTTTTTATTTTTTCTGCTTCTTCAATTCCAACTTGAAGCATTACAGCAATATCATTTGTAATACTTGCACCTCCAATACTAATTGTTGAGGTATGTCTTATTCCTCCATCAAAATAAATAACAATATCAGTGGTAGTAGCTCCAATATCAACACAAACTACACCCAGATTTTTTTCATCTTCAGCAAGAGTTGCAATACTTGAAGCTAGTCCTTGATAAACCATAGCATCTACACTTACGCCTAATTCTTCTGCACAACTTGCTAAGTTTGTCGCAGCTGTCGTGGCTACAGTGATTAAATGAACTCTTGCTTCCAATCTTCTTCCAGTTAATCCCACTGGGTCTTTTATAGAATCCATTGTATCAATTACAAACTCTTGTGGAAGAACATGGAGAATATCTCTGTCTATAGGTAAAGATATTGCTTTAGCTAGATCAAGTACATTTCTAACATCAGAATCGGTTATTTCTTTTTGAGCAGAAACACTAGAGTTGTTATTTCCTCCAATTGCAATTGCACCTTGTGTATTAATACCTCGAATATGATCACCTGAGATACCCAAGGATAAACTCTGGACGGTTAAATTTGCCATTACTTGAGCTTCTTGAAGTGCATTGTCCATTTCATCTATTAATTGATCTCTATGAGTAATAGAGCCTTTTTTTATTCCAGTAGCAGGAGAGGTTCCAATACCAAGCAATTTAACAGTATTTGTATTGGGATCGATTTCAGTTATTGCGCAGCAGATTTTATTAGAACCAACATCTAATCCTGTTTGTATATATTTATCTTGGTTCTTAGACCGAATCATGACCACTCCTTAGCTACCAGTTGCTTATTATACCGCATATCCAGTAACCTAAAATCAGTTAACTGGCGTTGTCCTAAAGATTCATCAAAACTTTTTAAAATATTTAATTTAGTTATTATATTATTTTTTCCAAGAATTACTCTTGTTGGTCTATCAGAAAGTATTATGACATAATCATCATTGTTATTGAGTGTTATTTCTGAAATATTATTATAAAGAGTATTAAATGAAGTAGATAATTGATTTAGAATAGAAATAGCTTCTTTTACTTTAACTGAAAAAGTTTCTTTCCCATATGGGTAAAGGTCTTTTTCAGGATTAAACCCTGATAAAACTGGTATTAATGCACTATCAATAAAATGATGATTAGGCAATATATAAGCATCACTGTCAATCATAAGTTGTTCGTCAAGATTTATTATTGCTAAAGGTTTACGTTCAACAATATTTACATTTATCACATTAGGGAATTGTCGACTTACTTGTACAGCTTTTACAAATGGATTCTTTTCAATTTTATTTGAAATTTCACGAAGTTTATAATTGTTAATTGATTGGACTTTAAAATCTGATAAAATGTTTTCATAGTCCTCTCTATCTAATATTTTATAACCTGAAATATTTATTTTTGATAAGTAAAATGAATTACGATAATTAGCCCATTTACTTGCACTTATCAATGTTATTATAAATAATACTGAAAGTCCAATTCCAATAATATTTCTTAATGATAAAGTTTTTTTCTTATTTTTGTTCATACATCAAATGTTCCTGAATTAAAACCTAATGTCTTTACTTCTAGCTCAAGCATCACTCCAAATTTTTTATTCACAGTTTCTTTGGTTAGACGAATTAATTTGACAATATCAGATGCTTTAGCTTCTCCGTGATTAACAAAAAAATTAGCATGGTGACTAGATATTTCAGCATCACCCACTTTAGTACCTTTTAAACCTGCTTTGTCAATAAAATACCCAGCGGCACCTTCCGCTGGATTTTTAAAGACACTTCCAGCTGAACGAAACTTTAAAGGTTGGCTAGCTTTTCTATTTCCGCTTGCTAATATTTTTTTTTCTTTAACAGTTTTAGCATCACTTTTAATTAACTTAAATATTGCACTTATAACTATTTCTTCAGAGGAAAATGTAGAGTCTCTATAACTGAATTCTATTTCTCCTGCCTTATATTTTTTTATGATTCCATCCATACTCATAACTGTCACTTGTTCTAAATAATTTGAAATTTCACCGCCAAAAGCTCCTGCATTCATAATTAATGCGCCACCTAGTGTTCCTGGTACACCAATTAAGCTCTCTAAACCAGATAAATTATTTTTTATACATTCTTTTACTATTTTACCTAACATAACACCTGATTCAGCATATACCTGATCACCATTGATTCTAAATTCATTGATTGCTTTACCTAAAGTAATCACTATTCCATCAATCCCTTTATCTGACACTAATAAATTGGAACCAGAGCCAACAAAATAAGTTTTTATTTTATTCTGATTTGCAAATTTCAATATTTGTGCAAGATCATTTTTATCTTTTGGAACAATATACGCTTGCGTTGGGCCGCCTATTCCATATGATGTATGGTTCATCATTTTCTCTTCTTTTAAAAAAGTACCTTTTGTTATGGTTTGTAATGTTTCAATGGAATTCAATTTTTCTTCTCTATTTTTATTAAATGATCAATGTACTTTTGGCCATAACGCCAGATTGTACCCGCACCAATAGTTATTACCATATCATTAGTTTTAACTAAATTATCTAAATGTTGTTTTAAATCTTCTAGTTTAGGTACATAATGAACATTTTTGTGACCAATAGATTTCACAGAATTATAAACTAATTTTCCATCAACTCCTTTTATAGGGACTTCTCTCGCAGGATAAATATCTGTTATTATCAGTATATCACTTTCCATGAAAGCTGCTGCAAATTCTTTGTGAAAATCTTTTGTTCTTGAAAAAAGATGAGGTTGAAAAACTGCAATAATTCTTCGATCCCAGCCTTCTCTTGCTGCTTGTAAAGTTGCTGTAACTTCTGTTGGGTGATGTGCATAGTCATCAACTACCATTATATTATTTGCAATTCCTTTAATTTCAAATCGACGACGAACCCCACCATAACTTTTTAAGCCTTTAATAATATGTTCGATACTTAACCCCAGCTCAAATCCAATAGCTACTGCAGCTAAAGAATTAAGCACGTTGTGTTTACCAGGAACATTTAATGAAATTTCACTCAATTTTTTATTATTTCTGTAGAGCGAAAAATTTGTTTGTTCTTGATTAAAATTAATGTTTTTTGCGCTTATTTCAGCTTGAGCTGATAAGCCGTAAGTAATGATAGGTCTCTTAACTAATGGCAAAATATTTTGAACCTCTGGTGAATCAATACAAGCTATAAGAGCGCCATAAAAAGGAACAGAGTTAGCAAATTGAACAAACGAGGATAGTAGATCATCTAAATCATTATAACAATCCATATGTTCTTTTTCGATATTAGTTATAATTGCAATTGTTGGTTTTATTTGTAAGAAGCTCTTATCATATTCATCAGCTTCAACTACGATTAGATCACCACTACCTAATTTTGAATTAGTGTCTAAATTTTGTACTAATCCACCTACAATCAAAGTTGGATCTAGTTTTCCAGCTGATAATAAAGATCCAATCATTGAAGAAGTCGATGTTTTACCATGTGTTCCACTTATTGCAATGCTGGTTTGTTTTAAAGCTACTAATTCTCCCAACATTTCAGCTCTTTTAATAATAGGTATATTTTTTTCAACTGCCGCCATTAATTCAATATTATCATTAGGTACTGCACTAGAATAAACAACAACTTCAGAATTATTTATATTATTTATACTATGTTCGTTAAATACCTGAGCCCCTTTAGATTTAAGCTTTTGAATAATTTCAGAATCATTTAAATCTGAACCGCTAACGTTGAATCCAAGATTTAATAGTAATTCTGCTATACCACTCATACCTATTCCACCAATACCAACAAAATGAACTTTATTTACTTTTCTAAACATTAATTTAATAATCTCATGGCTTGTTGAACTATAATTGCCGTAGCATCAGGTTTACTTAATTTTTTACTAGAATTTGCCATACTCTTTAGTTTTACTTTGTTATCTAATAAATTTTGAATAATAGATGCTAATTCAGTAGGCATTGTTTTATTTTCATCAATTATTATTGAAGCTCCATTGTCCGCTAATGCTCTAGCATTTTTTTCTTGGTGGTTTCCTGCTGCAGCAGGGAAGGGGATTAAAATTGACGGTTTTCCACAAACTGTCAATTCTGAACAAGTAATTGCTCCTGCACGACTTATAACTAAATCAGAAGCAGCATAAGCATTTGCCATATTGTTAATAAATGGTATAACTCGAACAGTTTTATTTTCATGGTGACTATAATTATTAAAAAAATTTTTTCCAGTTTGCCATATAATTTGAGTTGAAGATATAGATAAATTAGTAACCATTTTATCCATCATTTGATTTAAAGCTAGAGAACCTTGACTTCCACCAAATAATAGAACAGTTTTTTTATTTTTATCAAATCCATACTCTTTAAGTCCAAATTCTTGAATTCCAGTATTTATCTCACTTCTGATTGGATTACCTGTTATAATACATTGCTTTTTAATCATTGATTGAGCTTCTTCAAATGCAATACAAACTTTATTAACATTATTCGCAAACCATCTTGTTGTTATACCTGGAAAAGAATTTTGCTCTTGAATTAAAGTAGGGATTTTTCTATTGATTCCTTCACGTAATGGCAATGCTGAAGCATAACCACCAGTTCCAATTACTAACCGAGGTTTAATTTCATTGAAAATTTGTTTAATTTTAGATAATGATGAGATAATTCTACCAGGAAGAAGAATGTTTTTCCCCAAACTATTGAAGTCAAGACTTCTTTGCAATCCTCTTATGGGTAGTAGTGAATGTTGAACATTTTTGATAGGTAAAACATCTTTCTCAATTCCAAATTTTGAACCAATATAATGAATCAATATATTAGGATTTTGACTTAGAAGTTCATCACCAATAGCTAGAGCAGGGAATAAATGTCCTCCAGTTCCCCCACCTGAAATAACTATATTCAGAGAGCTAGACATTTAATTGTGGCTTCCAGCTAGTAGCATGACTAACACTTCGTTTTGCTTGACTAATATTGAGCAACATTCCCAAACAAGCTAGATTTATAATCAAACTACTTCCCCCATGGCTTACTAATGGCATTGGTAAGCCTGTAACAGGAAAAATTCCAGTTACTACTGCTACATTTATAAATGAATAAATAATAATACTAAATGAAGTACCTACTGCTAGCATTACACCAAATGGATCGGTCGTTTCTTTTGCAATTTTTATTCCCCTTTGAAAAATAAAAAGAAAAAGAGATATCACAAAAATCGCACCTATAAAACCTAGCTCTTCTCCAATAATTGCAAATATAAAATCAGTATGAGGAGTTGGAAGAAATAGGTTTTTCTCTAAACTATTACCAAGTCCTAGACCCCAGAAACCACCATTTCCTAAACTTATTAGTGATTGCTGAGCTTGGTAACCAATAACTTCTTGTTCACTACCGCTATTAATTCCAAAAATAGAGCCTAGCCAATAGATAACTCTCTTCATTCTGTATGAACGCATTAACATAACTGGGATCATAATTACAATTGATATAACTCCAGTTGTAATAATATGAGAAAGCTTTGCACCTCCAATGAATAGCATTGAAAAACCTATTAATCCTATAACTGCTGCAGTACTAAAATCAGGCTGAATAACAATAGTAAATAAAATACCAGCCATTAATAAAACAGGTGGTAAAAAGCCATTGTAAAAATCTTTTAAAGATTCTCTTTTTTTATCAATATAGTAAGCAATGTATAATATTAATGAAAAACGAGCAATATCAGATGTTTGAACTGTAAATAGGCCTAGATCTAACCATCGTGCAGGAAAATTAATTCCTTTAACTAAATACATAATTTTTGTAGCTAATAATAATATAATAGAAAAAATCATCAAATAAGGTGCTATTGACTTGAATTTTCGATAATCAATAATGATAAATAAAAACATTATTAGAATACCTAACAATAACCGTTTTAAGTGAGAGCGAATAAATAATGTATCAGTTAATCCACCAGTTTCATTAAGTGATATTGATGAACTTGCACTATAAAGCATCACAGTTCCCATTGCACATAGTATTATAATTAGAATAAGTAATAATTGGTCATATTTTTTTGTAATAATATCAATATGTTTCATGATTTTGCTATTTCTTTTACAATGGACTTAAAAACGTCTCCACGCTCTTCAAAATTATTAAACTGATCAAAGCTTGCACAGCCAGGAGATAATAATACTATATCTCCCGGCTTTGAACGAGTATGACAAGTTTTTACAGCATCCTTTAAACTGAATACTATTTTCAATTTAACCGCATCCCCAAGTGCTGATTTGATGAGACTTGCCGCTTCTCCATAAACGATAATTTCTTTTACTTTATTTTTAAAATGTGGAAGGAGTGATGTAAACTTTCCTCCTTTATCTTTTCCACCAAGAATAAGATTAATAGGATTAACAAAGCTATCTAATGCAACTTGCACTGCTTCAACATTAGTAGCCTTTGAATCATTATAATAAGTCACTCCATTAATATTTAACACTTTTTCTATTCTATGTTCAACCCCTGTAAAAGATGTTATAGTATCACTTATTTTTGAATTGGGTATACCTAAAATTTTTGCTGCAGTAGCAGCGGCTAATATATTTGATAAATTATGTTTTCCTGGTAGTCGAATATTTTTTAAATCTATAAGTTTGTTATAAGCTTCATCATAAATTTTAGTAGAATCTGCTGAAAACATATTTTTTGGATTTTCAAATAGACTAAAGCCATGTTTTTTAGGAAGAGTATCGTTAAATTTTTTATTTAATATTTCATCATCAAGATTAAAAACAATATGATCATTTTTATCTTGATTTTGAATCATATTTAACTTTGCATTAATATAATCTTCCATACCTTTATATCTATCAAGGTGGTCTTCAGTAATATTAAGAAAAATTGATATACGAGGTTTAAAATACTTAATCCGCTCCATTTGAAAACTAGATATCTCTAAAATATAGACTCGATTTTCAGTATTATTTTGTAAATCGTCTAAGACAAGATCAGAAAAAGCTGTTCCAATATTTCCTCCAAGAATGGGAGCTAATTCTTTAACGTCGCACATTTTGAATAATAGATTTACTGTTGTTGTCTTCCCATTAGAACCAGTAATAGCAATAATCTGAGCATTTGCGTACCAACTTGCAAATTCAATTTCACTTATAATTTCAATTTTCTTTTTATAAGCTGTTTTGACTATAGATATATTTTGTGGAACACCTGGAGATATTATCCATAAATCTGCATTGAAAATCTTTTCACTATGACCACCTAATTCTGTTTTTATTCCAAAAGATTGCAATTTCTTACTTAATCTAATATTTTTTGAGCTTGATTTTTGTTCGCTAATCAATACGTTTGCACCTAAAAATTTTGCAAGCTTTCCTGCGCCTGCACCACTTCGACCAATTCCAATGATAACAATATTTTTGCCTTTGATATCAACATTTTTGTTGCTCTCTATTTTCATCAGCGAATTTTAAATGTTGCAATCGTAAGTAATGCAAGAAGAAGACCTATAATCCAAAATCGAATAACTACTTGAGATTCAGGCCATCCTTTTAGCTCAAAATGATGGTGAAAGGGCGCCATTAAAAATAGTTTTTTTGGCTCCCCATATTTTTTCTTTGTATAACGAAAATAACCAACTTGAAGAATGACAGATATTGCTTCTGCAACAAAAACTCCACCAATTATTATTAGGAGAAACTCTTTTTTAAGTAGTATTGCTAAGGTGCCTAGAGCAGCACCAGTAGACAGTGAACCTATATCACCCATAAAAACCTCCGCAGGTGCAGCATTAAACCATAAATAACCTAAACAAGCGCCAACGCAAGCAGCAGAAAAAATTGTCAGTTCTCCAGCACCTGGTAAATAAATAATATTTAAATAATCAGAAAAATCAACACGCCCACTAATATATGCAATAACAGCAAAAACAGAGAATGATATTGCTAATAACCCAGTTGCAAGACCATCAAGACCATCAGTTAGATTTACAGCATTTGATGTACCAGTGACAACAAGTAAAATCATCAAAGGATAAAACAAACCAAAATCAAAAACGGTATCTTTTAAAAAGGGGATGGAAGTAACAGTTCTTATTTCATCCCAAGCTGGTGTATTATAAATCCAAAAAGTAATTATCATTCCTAGAAGAATTTGCCCACTGAGTTTATACCTAGCTATTAAGCCTTTTTTAATTTTTTTAACTGATTTTAGATAATCATCAATAAAACCTATTAAGCCCATCCATATTGTAGAAATTAATAAAATTTCAATAAATGGGTTATTTAAGTCAGCTAAAAGGAAAGTAGGTAAGATTATTGCTGTAAGAATAATAAAGCCACCCATAGTAGGTGTGCCTTTTTTCTTTAAATGACTCTCTGGGCCAAAATCACGTATTTCTTCACCAATTTGAAGCTCTTTTAGTTTTCGAATAATTACTGGACCTAATAAAAAGCTAATAAGGAGTGCCATTATTGCAGCTATTGAACTGCGAAAAGTGATATATTGAAAAATATTTAACGGAGAAAAAAAATCTTTTAGAGGATAAAGTAAATGATATAACATTATTAGATCAACATTCCTTCTACAATTGTTTCCATTCTCATTCCACGAGAACCTTTAACTAGAACCTTGTCTCCATCTTTAACAATTTCATTTAAAGATTTAAGTAAATCATCTTTTTTGTTAAAATGCCTGTGAAAGCCTATATCTAATAATGCTCCATCTGTAGCTATGGTTTCTGTACCAATTGTAAGGACAGCATCTATTCTTGAATCATTACATTTTTCCCCAATAGCTTGATGTTGAGTTATAGATGATTCACCCAATTCAAGCATATCACCAAAAACAAAAATACGTTTTCCATCGCCACTAAAAGCTTTAAGATAATTGATTGCTGCTATGGTCGACTCAAGATTGGCATTGTAAGTGTCATCAATAATAATTAGTTCGCCATTATTTTTAATTTCACATCTTCCTTTTGGTGAAATAAAAGTCTTAATTCGATCAATTATAGCATCCCACTCAAGTCCTAATTCTTGAGCTATAGCAGCACATGCAATAATATTTTTAGCAAAAGATAAATTTGTTGAATTAGTTGGTACTTCTTGTGCGTTAATCGTCAAAGTAATAGTACCGTCTTTTTCATGGTGAAGATCAGTTGGATAGTCGCAGTCAGGAGTTAGGCCAAATGTTACTTTATCGCCAAATATTTTAAGTTTTGCGACTTGATTATCTGCAACATTTACAAATGCAACTCCTTTTGATAAACTTTCAAATAAAGCACCCTTTGTCTTAGCAACGTTTTCAATAGTTTTAAAACCTTCAAGGTGCGCTGGAGAAATATTTGTAATTAATCCATGAGTTGGATTAGCAATTTTGCATAATTCTTTTATATCGCCAGGTTGGCTAGCACCCATTTCTAGAATGGAAGCACCATGAAACGAAGTCAGTTGCAAAAGAGTGAGAGGAAGGCTTATA